>JBMOJJ010000255.1:0-5543 GCA_049315845.1 Rhodoferax sp. | reverse complement strand
TCCCAGCTTCGTCAGTCCAAATTGACCCAGACCCCAGCCGGCATTTTTTTGTTGTGACCATGCTGTGTTTCCCTGTGGTTGCCGAGATACACGGCTTACAGCATTTGCGCAAAAACAGGCAGTGCGACTTTGCTGACCCGCATTCGTCTGGACGGTAAGGGTGAATCTACAGTGGCCTGCCGTCTGGCGCCCAAATTGGCCCCAATCGCTGTACATAAATGGAAGTACCTTCAATCTCCAGCAAAGAGAGGGTTCTTCATGGTCATGGACCAGTTTCAACACACCACCATTAGCGGCGGCGTTCTAGCGATGTCTGTGCATAGTGCTCAGTCACTGGCGCTGGCAGGTTCTTCCTAGGCGATGCTGTTCCGTTTTGATCATGCTGCTTGATTCAGATACCCAACTCAACCAGAAAAGCTATTACGAAGCCAGTGTGCTGCGCGGTTCGGTTGAGCGCCCGCTGCACGGCGCTACCAGTGCCGATGTGCTCGTTGTTGGCGCTGGATTCGCCGGATTGTCTGCAGCGATCGAACTCGCACAGCGAGGTTTGAGCGTGGTCGTGCTGGAGGCCGATCGCATTTGCAGCGGCGCATCGGGGCGCACTGGTGGCCAGTCGATTGTTGGCTTTGCCAGCGGGCAGGGGCCGTTTGAACAGCAACTCGGTCATGCCGACGCGCATCTGGCCTGGGACATGTCTATGGAAGCCAATCGGCTGATCGACGAACGCATTGCGCAGTTCGCCATCAATTGTGATCGGGTACTGGGCTACTTGCACGTCGCCGACTCGCCGCGAAAGGCGCGCAAGTTGGAGGCCGACATGCAATCACTGGAACAAGACTATGGCTTCGCGACTGATTTCACACGGGCCGCCGACACCCATCGCCTGATCGGCAGCAAGCGCTATTGTGCGGCCTCTTTTGAGCGAGTTTCCGGTCATCTTCATCCGCTGAAGTACGGTTTGGGACTGGCCCACGCGGCGCGTTCATTGGGTGTGCGGATTTTCGAGCAGTCGCCAGTGCTGGATGTCAAGCGCGGTGCTACGCTGAAGGCGCACACGCCAACCGGCATTGTTAGTGCCAGCTTCGGTGTTCTGGCGGGTAATTGCACCTTGGGTGAGTACGGGCCGCGCGTGGCACCAGACATTGCCCCGCGCATCATGCCGGTCGGTACCTACATCGTGGGCACTGCGCCCCTGGAGCCTGACTTGTGCCAGCGCCTGATCCCTGGCAATGCAGCGGTTTGCGACAACAATTTTGTGCTCGACTATTTTCGCTTCAGTGCCGACCATCGGATGCTATTCGGTGGCCGCGTGAGTTACACCACCAGAACACCTGGCAATCTCGAGTCAGTCATGCGCAAACGAATGGGCCGCGTGTTCCACGAACTCAAGGATATTCCGATTGAATATGTGTGGGGCGGCTTCTGTGATATCAGTATGAACCGGGCCCCCGATTTTGGACGCTTGGGCGAAAACCTGTACTACCTCCAGGGATTCAGCGGTCACGGTGTTGCGTTGACAGGTCTGGCCGGCCGCCTCGTAGCGGAGGCCGTGGCGGGTCAGGCAGGACGCTTTGATGTATTCGCCCGCCTGGCGCATCGTGCGTTCCCCGGCGGGCCCCTGCTGCGCACGCCGAGCCTGGTGCTTGGCATGTTGTTCCATCAATTGAGGGACTGTTTCTAGGAAATCACGCCGCAAGTGGCACCATGCGCTTGATCCAACTGGTTCCAATGTGTCATCATTTCGGAATCCACAATGTACTGATAACTTGGAGACAACCATGATTCTGAAGACCCTGAGCAACAGCCTGCACATCGCTGCGGCGCTGACAATTGTGAGCGCCTGTTTGCCCACCGCGGCTGTGGCCCAGTCCAAACAGTTGTTTCTTTACAGCTGGGCCAACTATGTGCCGCCTAACCTTCTCAAGCGCTTCGAGGCCGAAACCGGCATCAAGGTCAATCTGGATGTGTACGATAGCAACGAAACCATGCTGGCCAAACTACAGGCCGGCGGCGGCGGATATGACATTGTGATTCCGAGTGATTCGGTGCTCAGCACCATGATCAAGTCCGGCCTGTTGCTCAAGGTGGAAGCCTCCAAGATGTCGAATTTCAAGAATGTGGCAGCGCCTCATGATCGTCCGCCGGCCGATCCCAAAGCTGACTATTCCGTTCCGTACACATGGGGATCGACGGGTTTTACCTACGATTCCGCCAAGGTTCCCGGCGGCAAGTTGACCGAGAGCTGGAAGGAATTTTTCGAGCCTGGTCCTGAGGTCGCCGGCAAGATCGCTGCGATGGCCAATCAGGGCGAGATGTACACGGCTGCTGCGCATTACATTGGTGTCGACACGTGTACCGAGAGCCCGGCCGACGCGCAACGCATTCTGGATGTCCTGCTGAAGCAAAAGCCCAGCGTGAAAATCTATTCATCGACAGGGACAATCGGCCGCATGGCGGCCGGCGAAGTAAGCCTGCATCACCAATGGAACGGCGCGTCCTACAAGTCGGGCCAGAAATTGACAACTGCGGTGTTCGTCTACCCCAAAGAAGGCATGAATTTGTGGAGCGACTATTTTGTCGTTCCCAAGGGCGCACCTAATCCCGACAGCGCCAAGACCTTCATGAACTGGATGATGGATCCGAAGAACGCTGCTGAAGCGTCGAATTTCAATGGGTATAACAATGCCATCAAGGGTTCCGCCGCATTCATGGACCCGGCACTGGCCGCCAGCCCGGCGATCAACCCACCTGAAGCGCTGAAGAGCCGTTTCCGTCCAGTCAAGGATTGCTCGGTCAAGGCGCGAGAGTTGCGTGACGGCGTCTGGACGCGCCTGAATCGATGATGTGCCGATGACCGACACCGCCGTCGCCATTTCTGGCGTGCGCAAGACATTTGCCGGCAGCAGTCAGCCGGCGCTGGCCGGTGTCTCGCTGGACATCCTGAAGAACGAGTTCTTTACATTGCTGGGTCCGTCCGGCTGTGGCAAAACCACGCTGCTGCGCATGATCGCGGGTTTTGAAACTCCGGATACCGGCAGCATCGAGCTCGATGGCATGGCGATGGGCAACACGCCGCCGAATCTGAGACCCGTCAATACCGTGTTTCAGAGCTATGCCCTGTTTCCCCACATGAGCGTGGCGCAGAACATCGCGTTTGCGCTGGAGATGCTGGGGCGGCCGAGAGATGCCATTCGGGCGCGAGTGGCTGAGATGATTCGTCTTCTGCGGCTGGAGGGTTTAGGCGAGCGGCGACCGGCTCAGCTTTCTGGCGGCCAGCAACAGCGGGTGGCGCTCGGGCGGGCCCTGGCGCCCCAACCCAAGGTGCTGCTGCTGGACGAGCCCTTGTCTGCGCTGGACCTCAAACTGCGCAAGGAAATGCAGATTGAACTGAAACGCCTGCAGACGGCCACAGGCATCACCTTTGTCTTTGTCACCCACGATCAGGAAGAGGCGCTGCGCATGTCAGACCGAATCGCGGTGATGCGAGATGGGAAACTCATGCAGGTAGGGCGCTCTGCGGATATCTACGAGCGTCCGGCCAACCTGTTCGTCGCCGAATTCATAGGCGACGCCAACTTTCTGCCGGCGCTGTGCGTGGAGCGAAGCGGCGCGGGCGGGCGCTTTCGCCTTGGTTGTTGTGGCGAGGAAACCGTCGAACTCGTTCTGGCCGACGCTAACGACATCGCGACAGGTGCGAAGGCGGTCCTGGTGGTGCGCCCGGAGCGTATTTCCCTGGTTCCTCCGGAATCAGCGCTGCTGCGCGGCGAGGTGCCAGAGACCATTTACAGCGGAAGCGATCTGATGCTGCACGCCAAGCTTGCCGATGGCACGCTGTTGCGCGTGCGTTTGAGCGGCGCGGTCAATCTGCAGGCGCTGGTCGGGGGCAGCACCGGATTTTTCATTCCCGGCGAGGCAGTGAGAGCGTTTGCCGCATGAATTCGCCGCGTGCCCGAGATTTCGCGTTGACCGCGCCAGTAGTGCTTTATCTCGCGGTTTTCATGATCATTCCGTTGCTCCTGATGCTCTACGTTTCGACTCTGGAGCGTGCTCCATTCGGCGGCGTGGTCTGGGGCAGTCACACCGGAGTTGCTTACGAGAAACTGCTGTTTGAAAAAGACCTTGCCGGCAACCTGTCCTACAACGGCGACTACCTCGCGATCTTCGCGCGGTCGTTCCGCCTCGCTGCGATCACGACGCTGCTGACGCTGGCAATCAGCGTGCCTACTGCGCTGCATATGACGACGGTGTCGCGCCGACGCGCAGCATTCATTCTGTTCTTGGTCACGGTCCCGTTCTGGACCAATCTGCTGGTCCGCAATTTCGCCTGGATCCTGATCCTGCGCAACGGTGGCACACTGGACCAGAGCCTGCAATGGCTGGGTTTGACGCGCGACTCGCTGGACATTCTGTACACGCCATTGGCCACCGGCATTGGCTTGACCTATTCCTTTCTTCCTTTCATGATTTTGCCGACCTATGTTGCGCTGGAGCGCATCGACAAGCGGCTGATCGAGGCCGCTTTTGATCTCGGTGCCGACCGATGGCGCGTATTGTCCAGGGTGGTTTTGCCCCTGGCGATGCCGGGAATCACAGCCGGTGCGATTCTGGTCTTCGTCCCCTGCCTGGGCGCCTACGTCAGCCCGGAATTACTTGGCGGTGGCAAGGCTATGATGATCGGGAATCTGGTCCAGTCGCAGTTCGGCGCGTCGCGCAACTGGCCCTTCGGCGCTGCGCTCGCGCTGGTGCTGGTGGCCGTTCTGCTACTGGCCTTGCTGCTGTGGTGGCTCGTGCAGCGCCGCATGGAGCGTGCGTCATGACGCCCGAGAAGAACCTCTTGAGCGGCCGTGGTAATAGTGTCATTGCCGCGCTCGCACTGGTCTTTCTCTACATCCCGATCGTCACGCTGGTGGCGCTTTCGTTCAACGATAACGACCTTACGACCATCTGGAGCGGCTTCAGTGTGAAGTGGTACGCAGCCGTTCTGGACAACGGTGACATCCTGCGCGCCACGAAAAATTCACTGATCGTTGCCGCCGTTGCCACTGCGCTGGCGACAGCGGCAGCGACGGCAGCGGCCCTTGGAGTGGTGCGTTCGAGCTCAGTGCACAGGGGCGGTGTGGAAGGCCTGCTCAGCTTGCCGCTGCTGGTGCCGGAGATCGTCACCGCGGTTGCGCTGCTGATGCTGTTTGTTCTCTCCGGGATGCCGCTGGGCCTGCTCTCGGTGATTCTGGCACATACCGTCTTTTGTATTCCCTTTGCCTACTACCCGATCCGCTCGCGCCTGGCCGGGCTTGATCCGTCCCTGGTCGAGGCAGCAGCCGATCTGTACGCGCCAGCTTGGCAGCGCTTTGTCCGCATTGAACTGCCGCTGCTGAGTCCTGGCATCTTCGCCGGTGCGCTACTGTCCTTCATCAGCTCGCTGGGCGATTTTGTGATCACTTATTTTGTCTCCGGTCCGGGTTCAACGACGCTTCCCGTCTATATCTTCGGCATGATCCGAACCGGGGTCACGCCCGAAGTCAATGCGCTGTCGGCGATCTTCC
>JBMOJJ010000254.1:0-5575 GCA_049315845.1 Rhodoferax sp. | reverse complement strand
ATCATGGTCATTATCCGCTATTTTGTAATGTTATTGATGGAACGAACTACTAGCGCGTTCCTGCCTCTCGACCTTTATCGCCGTCACGACAGGTACTGGCCATTCCCAAGGCAATTCCCAAGCTTGCTACAGCCGCGGGGGCGCAATTCTTGAAACATCACATTTACACCAACACAGAAAGGAATCTCACCATGTCTGAACTCGATACCGAAGTCGATCCCATCGAAACCATCTACCAAGGCGAGGCCCCGTCCTTGTCACAACGATCCATGCTTTGTTACGAAGTTGGGCGACACACCGTAGACGGGACCCTGCACCTGCGCATTGTCTCCAACAGCGGAGGCGGTATGTGGTGTAAGGACTGGACCAGCGCCAGCGAAATTCAATCCATCGTGATCGGCGCCACTGAACTGACAGCCAAGTCGTTCCATCCGTTGCACAGCGGACGCTCAATCAACACAGGCGGCTTCGTGCTGGCAGCACTGAAAGACCTTGGCCTCATTCGCGTCAATGCCGAGAACACTCGCCTGCACGAGTACGTCCTAACAACGACGCTCGAACAGGTGGCGATGGCTCGCATTGCTGAGTCCAAGGGGCAAGTGCCGAAGTCACCACGCCGCAAAGCAAAGGAGGGCTGATTGACCCAAGCATTCGCGGCGGCGCTCCTCACAGCTGCATCGCTAGGCCTATGGTTCCCAACGACCAGAGGCATCGCGATTGTGGCCGTGGCGATCATGGCCGCAGCTCAACCCTGGCTTGCGTTGCCGATCCTCATTGGGTCAGCCGCAGCCTTCTACATCTTCCGTATCCGCAAGTAAACCCTCTGAAAGGAAATTCCAAATGTCTTACTATGATTACCTCACTTTCGCCGTGTCCAACATTGATGCCGATGTGCCTGACCACCTACTGCCGAACACGCTCTCGGACGGCGCGGCAATGGCTGCACGCTTGTCCTCCGACATGGTGGGCGTCTGGGCCTGACACCTGCGCCGAAGCCAGGGCGATCCACTGACCGGGCCAGTTGGAGCAGCGCCGGGTTTCTGGTCGGGGCAGTTGCGCTGGTATCCGGTCGGCGAAAAAATCGAGCCTGGGTCAAACCGGGCACCCGGCGGTCGCGACGCTCCATTCCAGAACGCCAGGTTTTCGCATTGGCAGGTTTCCGGCAGGGGTCAGTTTTTGGGCGGTAGCGGAAAGCTGAAATTCTGAAATCCTGGGAACTTGCGAGGGCCGCCATCCAGAACGCCAGACTTTCAGGTTTCCAGGTTTTCAGGTTTTTTGCCACCGGTGCCCCAACTGCCAGCACGACTTGACGACACCAAGTGGGAAAAGTGGGATTTCTGGCGAGTCTGGAAAGCTGAAATCCTGAAAACCTGAGAGGGTCGCCAGGCAGGAATCCAGAGTTTCAGGAATCCAGGTTTTCGCCAGCTTTGCCTACCCGACCTGCACTGCCAGTTCCACGATGGGTTTTGAAAGTATGCCGACACGGGATTGCGCAAATTTTGCGAAATCGTTTGCACATAGAAATCGGAACCCGTACAATTCCCCGGCGATGTTCGATGCAGTCGGGTAAGAGCGCCCATCCCCGTACTGCGAATGTTGCGACCGGGCCGGTAAGCGTGCGATAGCGTCACTGCCGTTAAGCCAATCTGAGATGTGTAGAGGTGCTATCGCTAACACATCGACCTGTAATGCCGGAAGGCCACCGCTGCTCCATGCGGGTAAGCCGACATTGCTCAAGGTATAGATTTACTGACACCTCCTTGATCGGGGTACGTGGACGAAAAGCATAGGCTTTTTGTCGTCCGCGCCTGTCGCTTTTCTCTCCACCTGCGGACGCTTGTTTTCTTAATCTTTATAGAAAGCCGCGTCAAAATGACAAACATTGATGCCCAAGCAGCAGCCGCTGCATTCGCCCCCCAGTTACCTTCTGGGGAATTTACACATACTACAACCCCGGCGACCAATCCGCCGGACAGACCTAGCGCAGAAGATATCTTGGAAGCTGCACAACGTTGGCTAGGCTTTGGCCTAAATGCCACGCTGTTGCGGCCAGGCACTGCGCAAGCGGCAGTTCCGGTAAAGCGAGAGGTCGAAGATCAATCGTGCGAATCGATTGCGTCCGACTTGGCCAAGCATCCAGACAGTGACCTCGGGTTTGCCGTTGGCCCCTACCTGCTTGTCTTGCGTGCCAAGAGCAACAGAGCAAGATCTGCGCTCACCGCTACCGCGCAGAAGTTTCGTTTTCAGGCAAAAGCAATCAACGAAAGTGCCGACGGCATGGAGTGCTTCTTCTGGTTGGAAAAGAGAACAGCCACAGCGCTCGCCGCAACTAGTAATAAAGGCCATCCAAACCAGATCGAAGTACTAACCGGTGACGCGCTTGTTCCCTTGCCGCCAAGCAGAGGTCGAGTGATTGCGGTGCGAGCCTCGAATATCGGCGATTTTGATTGCGTTGGCCAGGGCTTTGTCGATGCGATTGGCGATTACAACGCCAGGCTCGATTTCGACGAGGTGGATGACACGCCAGTGGCTGCCGATCTTGGCGTGATTGCCGAAGATGCAGCGGTGCCCGAAACGCCTGCAGTTGGCGACCGATTGGTTACTAGCATTGCGCCAAAACCAGCGACTGAGTTCTGCGTGCCGCCTCGCGCCAATGTGCTAGTTCCAATGGCTGCTAGTGTTGCCAACACAACACAAAGCAATCACCCATTGCTCAAGTATTCTCTGAGAGATCGTTTGGCATATCTCGAACAGCAGATGGTCGCTCAGGTTTTGATTCTGGGTCAGCTTGTGCTCTTGGGCCAGTCCACCGTGATCTATGCGCTGTCAGGCACTGGCAAAACATTGCTCGTGATCTACATGCTTCTCGAAGCTATCAAGAAGGGACTGATTGACCCGCTTAAGCTGATTTACATCAACATGGATGACAACAGCAGTGGTCTGGTTGACAAGGTAGGGGTAGCGCAGGAGTTTGACTTTCACATGTTGGCAGACGGGCATCAGGGTTTTGAAGCCAAGAAGTTTCGCGATGCCATGGAAAAGATGATCGCCGACGATACAGCACGAGGTGTGATCGTGGTGCTCGATACGTTGAAGAAATTTGTGGACACGATGCACAAGCGCAAGAGCACAGAGTTCGCCAAGGTCATACGGCAGTTTGTTTCTAAGGGCGGCACGGTTATCGCTTTGGCACATGCCAACAAAAAGCTCGGCCCAGATGGCAAGCCAATCTACTCCGGCACGACGGACATCGTTGAGGATTTCGACTGTGCCCTCACACTGGCCACCGTGTCGAAGCATACTGAAACCAACCAGAAGGTGGTTGAATTCGTTAACTTCAAAGGCCGTGGCAAGGGCGACGAGAGTGCAGCCTACAGTTACTCCATAGATCGCAACCTATCGTATTACGAGTTGCTGTCGTCTGTACAAGTGGTCGATGATGAGCAGCTGGTGCCCCTAAAACAGGCAGAGGCGCTTCGATCGGATGCTGAGCTGATTGAGGTAGTGTTGGCCTGCATCGATGACGGTGTGACCACCAAAATGCGCCTACGTGACGCAGTGGCGCAACGTGCAGGTCTTAGCAATCGACTTGCCCTGCAGATTATCGAAAAGTACACCGGTCCCGACCCAGCGCTGCACCGTTGGACCTACACCGTGGGTGATCGTGGCGCCAAGTTGTTTGCGCGCCTGGAGCTTCCTGCTGAGTCCGGCAAGGGGTCAACTCCTGCAACAACTTAAGCAGGTCTAAGGGCCATTTCTGGCCCTCCTGGCGCAGCCGGATGCCCCGCCAAGGTGTCCGGTTGCTGCCGGGTTCCCTAGCTGGCCCGGCGATCGGACAGACTCCCAAGTTTCCAGCTTTTCAGGTTTCCAGCCGACTCAGGTTTGGAGCCGCATTCCACGGTTCTCGACATCCGACTTTACGGGCTTACGACTTCCCGGTAAGCACCCCAACCTGCACCCGGCCATTGATTCTCGGCGGTCTGCAACGCCACTGATCTTCTGCTTGTCGCTGCGATGCACGGCGGTGTGCCCGTTCGCCTGCCGCATTTTCGCCACCGTGGCTATGACTTTACATTCTTAACCAACTTTTCCAAGGAGGCACAACCATGCCCATTGTCAAACTCAGCGCCCAAGTGGCCACCACTGCACTCTGCCCACCACACAGAAAGAAGGTAGACCTGTATGACAACGCGACTTCGGGCTTCGTTTTGGAGCTGCGTGCGTCTGGCGGCAAGACCTACTACCTGCGCTATCGAGACCCACATGGCAAGCAGCGCCAACACAAGATAGGTGACGCCGCTTCCCTCTCGTTCGACAAAGCCCGTGCCGCTGCCCAGAAGATTCGCTCGCGAGTTTTGTTCGGCGAAAACCCAACCGAGGAAAAAAAGGCGTTGCGCCAGATTCCAACGCTCGCCGCGTTCGTGGCGGATGTGTACATGGATCACATGAAGGTGACGCGTCGAAACTATGCACCGTCGGTCAGCTTTCTGAAGGTACATTTGCTGCCGCGCTTTGGGCAAATGCATTTGGACCAGATCACTTCCCAAAGCATTGCCGAAGCCTGCCAAGACATGCGCTCTAGAGGTTACGCCCAGTCGCACTGCAACAACATCCCGTCCACTCTGAAAGTCATCTACAACGTCGCCAAGAAGCGCAAGGTGCCCGGCTCCGAAGTCAACCCCGCTGTCGATGTGAAAATTGCAAACCCCAACAATGCACGCCAGCGATTCTTGAGCCTGGAAGAAATCCAGCGCCTGCGCATTGCCATCGATCGAAGCAGCAACCCACAGCTAAAGCACATAGTAAATCTGGCCATACTTCTTCTTTGTCGCAAGCGTGAGCTGCTCGATAGTCGTTGGAGCGATTTTGATCTCGAACGGCGCAACTGGCGCATCCCAATGTCCAAATCTGGCAAGGCGCGCAATGTGCCACTGTCTTCTGCCGTGTTGGAAATCCTGGCCAAGCTCCCGCGATGGGAAAACTGTCCATGGGTGGTTCCACATCCGTTCAGGCTCAAGCCTTTTATTTCGGTCTACTGGAGCTGGGACAAAGCGAGACGTGAGGCGGGTCTGCGCGACGTAACCATGCATGACCTGCGTCACACTGGAGCCAGCCACCTCTTGGCTGCCGGTGCAGATGTGCTTACTGTGTCCAAGGTTCTAGGGCACTCAAATTTGCGTATGGCCGAGCGTTACATTCACCTTGGAAACGCGACGCTGTTGCGATCCGTCGACGCATTGGGAACACTGGTCGGAAGCCCTGAGTCTGCAACACAGCAAGCACCTGTTTGACGGGCGAGCCAGCAACACAAACTCACCTGCGCGCTACCCATCGATGTACTGGCTGGGTGGGTGGCAGGTGGGTTTGAACCTTGGTGGCAACTGGAGCACAAAAAGCGTGCTGAGTTTGCAATGTGGAGTCCACGACATAGGCTGCGAAGGTGGGATATGGGTGGGTTCTCGCGAGCCTGCTCCAAAAGCGGGGGAGCATACTTTCACAGGGGGAGTATTTCGGAAGAAAGTGTCTGGTTCAGTTCGGCACGCTGCTGGCCTTGGCCGCCACCGGCTGGGTGATC
>JBMOJJ010000253.1:0-5591 GCA_049315845.1 Rhodoferax sp. | reverse complement strand
AGCCAGCGTAAACACCGTGGCGCGAACCTTCAGCGACTGCCAGGGGAAGATTTTCGGCTTCATGGCGCACTCCTGTTTTGCTATCTTGCTGATAGCTTTTTACGCGGTATCTCCCTGGTCTTGTGGCACATTTATACTATGGAACCGGATGGCGTCGCGGCCTGCATCCATGGTCAGGTGGCTGACTGCATCGACCCACATCGTGGTGACAACTTAGCTTCCAAAAGCTTTTACGTCAAGTCAGACTTGGAACATCTATCGCTTCGGCTGTCGCTTCGGCTTGCCAAACAGAACCTTTGGCCAGATACTCTGACACAGAAATAGCAGAATGCGGGTCTCCTGTATGGCTTGAAACCCCAATTTTTCAAATTTTCGGGAGACCGCCCATGTACCCAGGCAAGTACGCCACCCTGCACGCCGACCGGCCCGCCTTCATCATGGCCGATACCGGCGAGGCGATGAACTATGCAGAACTCGAACAGCGCAGCAACCAACTGGCCCATGTGCTGCGTGCCCAGGGTCTGAAGCGCCTGGACCACTACGCTGTGTTCATGGAGAACAACAGCCGCTATATTGAGGCCTGCGTGGCCGGTGAACGCACCGGGCTCTACTACACCTGCATCAACTCCTACCTCACAGCCGACGAGCTGGCCTACATTCTCAACAACAGCGAGTCACAACTGCTCATCACCTCAGCAGCCTGTTTCGAGGTCGCCCAAAAGGCCTTGGTCGATTGCCCCCGGGTGGCACTGTGCCTGGTGGTCGGCGGTGGTGACGACCCGCAAGGAAAAGCGGGAACGGCCGACATTCGTGACTACGAGAAGGCCTTGGCCGGCCAACCGGACACGCCAGTTGACGACGAAGCGCTAGGTACGGCAATGCTTTATTCTTCAGGCACCACAGGCCGGCCCAAAGGAGTCCTGCGGGCCTTGCCCGACAATCCGCCGAGCCAGCCATTGCCCTTGAGCGGGCTGCTTCAGCAACTGTGGCAGTGCGAGCAAGGGATGGTCTACCTGTCACCGGCACCCCTGTATCACTCTGCGCCTCTGGCCAATGTGACCATGGTGATTCGCAACGGCGGCACGGCCATTGTCATGGAGCATTTTGATCCTGAGCAGTACCTGTCGCTGGTCGAGCGCTACCGCATCACGCACACGCAACTGGTGCCCACCATGTTCAGCCGCATGCTCAAACTCGCGCCTGAGATTCGAGCGCGTTACGACTTGTCATCTCTGAGGATCGCACTTCACGCCGCTGAGCCTTGTCCGCCCCAGGTCAAGGAGCAGATGATCGACTGGTGGGGTCCCATCATTCACGAATACTATGGCGCGACCGAGGCACTTGGCTTCACCGCCTGCAACAGCGCTGAATGGCTGGCCCACCGCGGAACCGTGGGCCGGGTGCTGTTCGGTGACCTTCACATCCTGGATGACCAGATGCAGCCCATGCCAAAGGGAATTCCTGGCGAGATCTGGTTCAAGACCGCTTCCCCCTTCGTCTATTACAACGACCCCGAGCGCACGGCCCTGACATGCTCACGCGATGGAAGCATGACCACCGTGGGCGACATAGGTTACGTCGATGACGGCGGCTTCCTGCACCTGACGGATCGCTCCACCTACATGATCATTTCAGGCGGTGTCAATATCTACCCGCAGGAATGCGAGAACCTGCTCATTACCCATCCCAAAGTGGCGGATGCCGCTGTTTTTGGTGTGCCCAACCAGGATCTGGGCGAAGAAGTGAAGGCGGTGGTGCAGCCCATGCCGGGTATTGCAACGGGTCAGGAACTGGCACAGGAATTGATGGAATTCTGCGCGGTTAACCTGTCGCGCCAAAAGTGTCCGCGCTCAGTGGACTTCAGCGAGCAGTTGCCGCGCTCACCGACCGGCAAGCTGTTCAAGCGCAAGTTGCGCGATCCCTACTGGGTCGGGCATGAAAGTCGCATTGTCTGAAGTCGTCGACCGCCAACAGGCTGGCCTGCCAGCAAGCAGCCTTTCACCAATGCCTGCTCCTGCGCTGCCCAAGAGCCGGACCTGGTCGGACGCGAGCCTAGCGATCCACGTCAAGAACACCCCATTTCGGACAGACAAACTGCCAAAGCCAGCCTGATAGAGCCCGTTTACACTACGTCCAGTCCATTCTTTGTTGCTGCATGGCGGTGCAGCGGCAGGCGCTTTTTCTGCGGCCAGCGGTCTGGCCCACAATCCCCGTTTGAGAGGTTCCCCATGTTTGCGTGGCAAGTTGTGCTGAAGGATTCTGTCTTTTCAAAGCGTCGGCGATTCTTGTTGGCCGGACCGGTGCTGGCGGCCCTGCTGGCCGCGTGCGGGCCCGGCGGTGCGCCGCCTGCGCCGGCCACGCCGCCGCCGGTCGAAGTCGGCGTCGTCACGGTGACGGCGACGACGGTCGGCCTGCTGACCGAACTGCCGGGTCGCACCGAGGCCTCGCGTGTGGCCCAGGTCCGGGCCCGCGTGGCCGGCATCCTGCAGCAACAGCTTTTCCGCGAGGGCAGTGATGTCAAGGCCGGCCAGCCGCTGTTCCAGATTGACGCCGCCCCGTACCAGGCCACGCTGGCCAGCGCCAAGGCTTCACTGGCCCGCGCCGAAGCGAACCTGATGCAGACGCAGGCGCAGGCGGAACGCTTCAAGCCGCTGCTCGAAGCCAACGCCGTCAGCCAGCAGGAATTCGTCAGCGCGGTTGCCGCGCAAAAGCAGGCCGAGGCCGATATCGCGGCGGCGAAGGCGGCAATCCAGACGGCCCAGATCAACCTCGGCTACGCCTCGGTCCATTCGCCGATTGCGGGACGCATAGGCCGCGCACTGGTGACCGAGGGCGCGCTGGTCGGACAGGGCGAGGCGACCCAGCTGGCACTGGTGCAACAGATTGACCCGATGTATGTGAACGTCACGCAGCCGGTGGCCGATGTGCTGCGCCTGCGCGCGGCCATCGCCAGCGGCAAACTGAAGACCAGCGGCGGCGAGTCGGCCCTGGTGCGCATCGTGCTGGACGACGGCAGCGTCTATGCAACGCCGGCGAAACTGCTTTTCTCGGACCTGTCGGTCGACCCGACCTCCGGTCAGATCAGCCTGCGCGCCGAGGTGCCGAATCCGAAGGGCGTCTTGCTGCCCGGCATGTACGTGCGGGCCCGGCTCGAGCAGGCTGCGGCCAGCGCCGCCATGCTGCTGCCGCAACAGGCGGTGGAGCGCACGACGCAGGGCGACAGTGTCAAGGTGGTGGCTGCGGACGGCTCGGTCAGCAGCCGTGCGGTCAAGGTCAGCGCGGCCAGGGACGGTCAGTGGGTGGTGCTCGAAGGGCTCAAGCCCGGCGAGCAGGTGATGGTTGACGGCTTCCAAAAACTGCGCGGCAAGGCCCCGGTCAAGCCGGTGCCCTGGGCTGCTGCTGGCGCCGCACCTGCGGCTGCCGCCCCGGCATCGGCACCTGCATCGGCGGCGTCTGCCGCCGTACGGTCCTGAGAGGCGCAGCATGGCGCTTTTCTTCATCGACCGGCCGATTTTCGCCTGGGTCATCGCACTCTTCATCCTGGTGCTAGGCGGCGTCGCCGTCACGCAATTGCCGGTCGCGCAGTACCCGTCGGTCGCGCCACCGTCGATCATCGTCTCGGCTGCCTACCCTGGCGCCTCGGCGCAGACGCTGGAGGACAGCGTGCTCGGCGTGATTGAGCGCGAGATGAACGGCTCGCCCGGCCTGATCTATGCCGAGTCGGTCGCGCAGTCCGACGGCACCGGATCGATCACGCTGAGCTTCGAGCCCGGCACCAGCCCCGATCTGGCGCAGGTCGATGTGCAGAACCGGCTCAGCCGCGCGGCACCGCGACTGCCGCAGGCGGTGACGCAGCAAGGCGTGCGGGTGGACAAGGCACGCACCAATTTCCTGCTGTTCACGATTCTCTCGAGCGACGACCCGGCGCTGGACCCGGTGGCGCTGGGCGACTACGCTTCGCGCAATGTGCTGCCCGAGATCCAGCGCATACCCGGCGTCGGCCAGGCGCAGCTGTTCGGCACCGAGCGCGCGATGCGCGTCTGGATCGACCCGGCCAAGCTGGTCGGCTACCGGCTTTCCTCGAACGACGTGATCGCCGCCATCGGGGCACAGAACGCGCAGGTCGCGTCGGGCACGATCGGCGACCTGCCGAACCTGCCGGGTCAGGCCATCTTCGCCACCGTCGTCGTCAAGGGGCAGCTGACCTCAACCGAGCAGTTTGGCAACGTCGTGCTGCGCGCCAATGCGGACGGCTCCAGCGTGCGGCTGAAAGACGTGGCGCGGGTCGAGCTTGGCGCCCAGTCCTACGGAACGCAGTCGCGCCTGAACGGCAAAGCCTCGACCGGCATCGGCGTGCAGCTGTCGCCAACCGGCAACGCGGTGGCCACCTCGAAGGCGGTCAAGAAGCGCATCGAAGAGCTGTCGCGCTATTTCCCGCCCGGCGTCAAGGCCACGATTCCGTTCGACAGTTCGCGCTTTGTCGAAATTTCGATCAGCCAGGTGGTCGAGACGCTGCTCGAAGCGGTGCTGCTGGTGTTCCTGGTGATGTACCTGTTTCTGCAGGATTTCCGCTACACCATCATCCCGACGCTGGTGGTTCCGATCGCGCTGATGGGCACCTTCGCGGTGCTGCTGGCGCTGGGCTTTTCGATCAATGTGCTGACCATGTTCGGCATGGTGCTGGTGATCGGTATCGTGGTCGACGACGCGATCGTGGTGGTGGAGAACGTCGAGCGCATCATGAGCACCGAGGGTTTGTCGCCGCTGGCCGCCACACGCAAGGCAATGGGCCAGATCTCGGGCGCGATCATCGGCGTCACCGTGGTGCTGGTGTCGGTCTTCGTTCCGCTGGCTTTTTTCAAGGGCTCGATCGGCAACATCTACCGCCAGTTCGCGGCGGTGATGCTGTCATCGATCCTGTTTTCGGCCTTCATGGCGCTGTCGTTCACGCCGGCGCTGTGCGCCACGCTGCTCAAACCGGTGCAGGCCGGCCATCAGCATGCCAAGACCGGTTTCTTTGGCTGGTTCAACCGCGGCTTTTCGCGCACCGCCAAGGGCTATGAGAGCTGGGTCGCGCGCATGCTCAAGAAGACCGGGCGCTACCTGATCCTCTACGCCGCGATCATCGGCGCGGTGATCCTGCTGCTGAGTCGCTTGCCGACCTCGTTCCTGCCGAACGAAGACCAGGGCAACATCCTTGTCAATGTGCAGTTGCCGCCCGGCGCCACCGTGAACCGCACCGGCGACGTGATGAACCGGGTCGAGGAGTTCATGCTCAAGCAGCCCGAAGTCGAAGCCATGGTCAGCATCCTGGGTTTCAGCTTCGCCGGCAGCGGTCAAAACGCCGGCCTGGCCTTCATCACGCTGAAGGACTGGCATGACCGAACTGGCCCGGGGCAGTCGGCCCAGTCTCTGGTGGGCCGCGCGTTTGGCGCGCTGTCCCGGATTCGCGACGCCGTCATTTATCCGATCAGCCCGCCGCCGATTCCCGAACTGGGCCGCGCCAACGGTTTTGCGATGCGCCTGCAGGACCGTGGCGGCAACGGCCATGACGCGCTGGTGGCGGCGCGCAACCAGTTGCTCGGCATGGC
>JBMOJJ010000252.1:0-5626 GCA_049315845.1 Rhodoferax sp. | reverse complement strand
GTGCCCCGGCAGCCAGATCCGCCCGTAACGCTGGAGTAATTGCGTAATTGGGGTCCATAATTGGGGTCTGACCCCAATTCTCCTATTGGGGTCTGACCCCAATTCTCCACAGCGGCCAGATCCGCCGGTCATGCCGAGCGGAATTTGACCTGTCATGATTTTGGGAAAAGTCCATAGGCTGGCTGCAGCCAGCTCCTGCACCATGCCAGCGCCTTCACGAGGTTGGCGCTGGCCGAATCGCTCAGAGGCTCGCCGAGCTCAAAGCGTTCGCCCCGAATCGCCAACAGCATGCTGGGCGGCGCCGCCTCACCCCGCAGTTCCAAAAACACCTGCAGCAGCGCCGAGGGCGACAGTGCATGCGAGCCAAGACTTCGATCCGGCGCCGCTTGCAGGCGACTGGCTTCAAAGGGTACGCCGCAGTTCAGGCTGGCGTCGACAAACAGCACGCGCTGGCGGCCGACCAGATCCAGCGCATGCTCGATCTGCAACTGGTAGTCGTCAAGAAACTCGGCGCCGGCTTGCGCTTCAGCGCGCAGCGTTTCGATACACAGCGGCCCCAGCGCGTCGTCGCCGCGGCTCTGGTTGCCCCAGCCAAACACGAGCAGGGGCGCCACGGGCGCGGGTGGCACCGTCATGCCGGCCAGGGTGAGCACGCGCCCGCAGCGCGCCGCAACCCGCCTTGCTGCGATCTGAACAGACGGTCGATCAATTCGCCGTCGGCACCCACCAGCGCCACGTCCAGCGGCATCTGGCCGATCGCATGGGTCGCGCACGACAGGCAGGGGTCGTAGGCGCGGATCGCCACCTCAATGTGGTTCAGCAGGCCCTCGGTCAGTTCGCGCCCGTCGAGGTACTCGCGCGCCACCGAACGCACCGCCTCGTTCATGGCCTGGTTGTTGTGGGTGGTGGAGACGATCAGGTTGCAGCGCGTCACCAGGTCATCCTCGTCCACGCGGTAATGGTGGATCAGCGTGCCGCGCGGCGCCTCGATCACGCCAACGCCACGGCGTTGGCGCGGGCCCCCGGCCATCAAGTCGCCGCCCAGGATGTCGGGATCATCGAGCAGCTCCCCGATCACCTCGACACAGTGCAGCAGTTCGATCATGCGCGCCCAGTGGTAGGCCAGCGTCGCGTGGACGGGTTCACCCCGGCCCCAGGCGATGAACTCCTGGCGCTGCGCCTCGGCAAGCGCGCTGGGCATGAAGTCGCAATTCTGCAGGCGTGCAAGCGGCCCGACCCGGTACCAGCCCAGCTCCGCCCCCAGACTTCGGAGGAACGGGAACTTCATGTAGGTCCAGGGCTTGACCTCCTCTTCGATCAGCTCGAGGTAGTCCTGATCCTCGGCGCCGTCAACGATGATCCGGCCCGAGCTGTCACGCGCGCGCAACACGCCACCATACAGGTCCAGTGCGCCGTCGTGGCGGACCAGCGACAGCAGATTGGACCGGAAGCTGCCAAAGCTGTCGTACAGCGCCGGGTTTTGCGCGTGCAGCTGCCTGGCAATGTTCACAGCGTCCTGCGCCCAGGCGATCATCTGCGCCACGTCGCGCCGCAGCAGGGCGCTATCCTGCGGGCTGACATGCTTGTTGACACCGCCCGGCACCGAGCCTGTGCCATGAACCCGCTTGCCGGAGGTGGCGCGGATCACCTCCTGCCCGAACTTGCGCAGCAACACGCCCTTTCTGGCGATATCAGGATGCGCCTGCGCGACGCCAACGATGTTGCGCCGGTTCACTTCGGAGTCAAAGCCAAACAACAGATCGGGCGACGCGAGGTAGAAGAAATGCAGCGCATGCGACTGCATCACCTGCCCGTAGTGCATCAGCCTGCGTATCTTTTCGGCCGAGCGCGTCACCGGCAATGCGCCCACCACACGGTCAAACGCCTTCGATGCCGCAAGGTGGTGCGAAACCGGGCAGATACCGCACAGCCGCTGCACCATCACCGGCACTTCCCAGTAAGGCCGGCCTTCGATGAATTTCTCGAAGCCGCGGAACTCGACGATGTGCAGACGCACCTGCTGCACGCGATTGAGCGGGTCGAGCAGAATGGTCACCTTGCCATGTCCTTCAACACGCGAGACCGGGTCGATGACGACGCGTCTGAGTCCCTGAACCTGAGCCTCGGGGGTGGCGGTTTCGAGAGAATTGCGCATCGGTTCAGTCGTAGTGCAGCAAGCCCGGGCCGAGCTGGGGCGTCCGTCCGGCCAGCAGGTCGGTCAGAAAGCTCCAGATCGCCTCGGCCGACGGCGGGCAGCCCGGCAGGAAGTAATCCACATGCACCACCTCATGGATAGGGCGCACCTTGTTCAGCGGCAATGGCAGTTCGGGGTCGTTCGGTATCGCACAGCCCGCGCTCATGCCCGGTCGGCTGCGGTACACGTCGGTCAGCAGCACGCCCAGATCAAAGTGATTGCGCTGGGCCGGCAGGCCGCCATTGATCGCGCAGGCCCCGACCGCCACCAGTGTCTTGCAGCGCGCCCGGAAATCGCGCAGCACCAGCACGTTCTCTGCATTGCACAGGCCGCCTTCGATCAGGCCGATGTCGCAGGGGCCGAGTTGCTTGATGTCGGTCAGCGGCGAGCGATCAAGCTCGACATGATCGATCAGCTCGAACAGACGCTCATCAATGTCGAGCAAAGACATGTGGCAGCCAAAGCAGCCCGCCAGCGAGGCGGTGGCAAGCCTCACCCTGCGCGGGGACCGCGACACCGCGCTCTGCGTCATGGGCCGTCCTCCTGCAGCTGCCCGGCCACTGATTTCGCGTCGAATCTCCGCTCTCCGATCGGAATCGCGAAGCCGCGCCGCTTGCGCAGGATCACGCCAACAGGACAGATCCCGGCAGCGCGGTCGCCAAGGGCCATCGAGGTGTCGGCCAGGCGGCCGGAAGCGCTGTTGACGAGCAACTGGCTGGCGATGCCGCGACCACCGATCGCAAAGACATTCTTGCCATCGACATCGCGGCTGGCCCGCACGCAAAGTTCGCACAGGATGCAACGGTTGAAGTCGAGCAGAATGTCCGGATGGCTGGCGTCGACCGCGCGATCAGGGTAGAACTCCTCGAAGTGCGGGCCGGTCATGCCCATCTGATAGGCGGTCGCCTGCAGCAGGCAATGGCCGCTTTTTTCGCAGCTCGGGCAGAAGTGGTTGCCTTCGATGAACAACATCTGCAGCAGGGTCCTGCGCTGTGCGTTGAGCTCCTCGGTGTCGCTTTCGACCACCAGTCCGGCAGCGGCTTGCGTGGTGCAGGCGGCGCCGGCATGGCCATTGACCTTGACGCTGCAAAGCCGGCATGAGCCGTGGGCCGGGAAGTCCGGGTGCCAGCACAGGTGCGGGATGTAGCGGCGAGCGCGCGTGGCCGCCTGCAGCAGCGACTCCCCGGCGCAAAACGTCACCTCGCTGCCATCGAGCGTGAAGCTCTGCCGAGGCTGGTCCAGGTCGGTCATCGCGCGTTGCTCAGGTGGGCGCCGGCGTCGTCGCGGCGGGTCATGCGTCGGGCAATTGAAAGCTCGGCGTCGAGATCAAAGCCGGGCTCAAAGTGCAGCGACTTCAGGCGCTGCTCGTAGGCCGGACGGAATTTCAGCACCGTGTCGCGCAGCGGATTGCAGGCGCTGGCGCCCAAGCCGCAGTGGCTCGCACTGTGCATCAGCTTGTCAAGTTCGAACAGCACATCGAGGTCGTAGCGCGAGCCATGGCCCGCGGCCAGTTTGTCCATGGTTCTTGCCACCAGCGCGGTGCCCACCCGGCACGGCGTGCAAAAGCCGCAGCTCTCGTGCGCGAAGAAATGCGCAAAACTGCGCGCCACCTCGAACATGTCGCGGCTGCGATCAAAGACCATGAACGCGCCGGCGCTGGCGACGTCCTCGAACGCGATCCGGCGACCGAACTCGCGGGCCGACAGGCACAGGCCGGACGGGCCACCGACCTGCACCGCCTGGGCGTCACGCGCACCGCAGTCCTGCAGGATCTGGTCAACGCGGGTGCCGAACGGGTATTCATACAGGCCCGGGCGTTCGCAGTCGCCCGACACCGAGTGAATCTTGGTGCCGGTGGACTCCCGCGTGCCAAGGCCGGCCCAGCAGGCGCCACCGCCCAGCGCGATCCGCTGCACCGCGCAAAACGTCTCGACGTTGTTGACGACGGTCGGATGGCCCAGATAGCCGCGCTGCGCCGGAAACGGCGGGCGGTTGCGCGGCTCGCCGCGCTTGCCCTCGAGCGACTCGATCAGCGCCGACTCTTCGCCGCACACGTAGGCGCCGGCGCCGACATGGACGGTGATGTCGAAATCGAAATCCCGCTGGCCGAGGATGCCTGCGCCCAGCAGACGCTGGCTGCGCCGGCGCTGCAACAAGGCGAGCAGCGACTCCAGCAGGTAGCGGTACTCGCCGCGCAAGTACAGCAGACCGCGCCGGGCACCGATCGCGTGGGCCGCAATCGTCATGCCGTCGAACACCGCTTCGGCGCAGCGACTCAGCAGCACGCGGTCCTTGAAGGTTCCGGGCTCGCCCTCGTCGGCATTGCAGACCACCACCCGCTCGGTACCGGCGGCCTGCCGACACAACTCCCATTTGAGCCCGGTGGAGAAGCCCGCGCCGCCGCGACCGCGCAGCCTGGACAGCTTGATCTCGGCCAGCGTCGCATCCGGCCCCCGCGCCAGCGCCGCCGCCAGTGCCGCGCCCGGTGCCGCTGCTTGGCCCAGCAGCAGGTCGGCGCGGCGGATGTTGTCCTGCACCTCGAACCACTGCGCCGGCCACTGCGCCACCGGCGCCTGCACGCGAATCAGTTCGGCCAGCTGTGCCACCCGGTCCGCGTCCAGGCGCGTCACAACCTGGTGCTGATTGACCAGCAAGGCCGGACCCTGGTCGCACAGTCCGGTGCAGGAGGTCCTGTCCACGCTCACCCGGGCGTCGCCGGGCTTGCCGGGCTGCACACCCAGTCGTTGACACAGATCGGCCAGCAGCGACTCGCTGCCGAGCATGCGGTCGGTCACGTTGTCGCTGAACAGGATCCGGTAGGCGCCGACCGGATGCAGGTACAGAAAACGGTAGAAGCCGGCCACTCCCTGCACGTGCGCGAGCGTCAGGCCAAGCGCGCTGGCGACCTGGCGCAGACCATCGCGCGGCAGCCAGCCCAACGAGCTCTGCAGCTCACGCAGAATCTGCAGCAGCGCCCGCGGCTCGCGGCGATGGCGCCCAAGCACCTGTTGCACGGCCGCTTGCTCGAATTGGATGCTGGCGGACGGTTCGACCATGGGCCAACTCTATACCTTTGGACAAGCTCTCGCAGTGATCACGATCAAGATCGGTGGCGGCGCCGCGCGCTGCATCGCGCAGGCAGGCCGGCCCGATTCATCGGCCCTGGAACATCGGCCTTCTTTTTTCCTTGAACGCATTGACGCCCTCGGAATAGTCAAGGCTGTTGTAAACGACACGACGCAAGCCCTCGATGCGCTCAAAACCCTGCGGCGACATGGTGTGGGCGCCGGCCAGAATGCGCATTTGCTCCTTCATCACGGAAATGGACAGCGGCGCGTTCAGGGCGATGTTGCGCGCCGTCGCGTAGGTGAATTCCTCGATCAGATTGGCGGGTCGGAGATGATTGACGATGCCCATTCTCTCCAGTCGGCT
>JBMOJJ010000251.1:0-5660 GCA_049315845.1 Rhodoferax sp. | reverse complement strand
CACCACACAGAAACGCAGGCCGCTTTGCGGCTCGTCCCGGTAAGTGGAGTAGTCGACCCCGCACAGATCCATCAGCTGCTCGAAGCGGCAGTTAGGATCGTCGCGAAGAATCTCAGCCGCCTGCAGATAATGCGCGGCGTCGACCGCAATGGTGAGTTCACCCAGTCGAACGACGCTGCTCTTGAGCAAGTCGCCCAACGCGGTTTCAACATGGAGCTTGGTTGTCTGCGGATTCACAGCGTACGTCGTCATCGCCATCCCCTCACGTGCGTGCAATGGTCTGTGTGCGGCGAATCTTGTACTGCAACTGAATAATGCCGTACAGCAAAGCCTCCGCAGTGGGCGGGCAGCCCGGCACATAAATATCAACCGGTACGATGCGATCACAGCCCCGCACCACGGAATAGCTGTAGTGGTAGTAGCCGCCGCCGTTGGCGCACGAGCCCATGGAAAGCACCCAGCGCGGCTCGCTCATCTGGTCGTAAACCTTGCGAAACGCGGGCGCCATCTTGTTGCACAGCGTGCCGGCCACAATGATCAGGTCGGCCTGACGCGGACTGGCGCGAAACACCTCGGCGCCGAAGCGGCTGATGTCATAACGGGCTGCAGCCGACTGCATCATCTCGACCGCACAGCAGGCCAGGCCAAAGGTCATCGGCCATATCGAGCCAGTCTTTGCCCAGTTCACCACCGAGTCGTAACTGGTGGTGATGAACCCCTCTTTTAATACGCCTTCAATCATCGCGTCATTCCCAGTCAAGGGCTCCTTTTTTCCATTCGTAAATGAAGCCCACGACAAGAATGGCCAGAAACACCATGACGGCCCAGAATCCGAGCGCGCCTATGTCCTTCAGCGCCACCGCCCAGGGAAACAAGAATGCGATTTCGAGGTCGAACAAAATGAAAAGAATGGCCACCAGGTAGTAGCGCACGTCAAACTTCATGCGGGCGTCTTCAAAGGCTTCGAAGCCGCATTCGTAAGGAGAGTTCTTTGCGGGGTAAGGTCGGTTGGGGCCGAGGATGTAACCAATCACCTGGGGGGCGATGCCAACTCCTAAGCCGACCAGAACGAACAAGAGGATTGGCAGATACTGATCAAGATTCATCTGACGATTCTGATCCAAGATTGCGCTTGTTGCTTTGATCCACATCAAGCATATTTGACTGGTGCCTTCGGCGAGACTCGAACTCGCACAGCTTTCGCCACTACCCCCTCAAGATAGCGTGTCTACCAATTTCACCACGAAGGCGGCTTTCTGATGTCTGGATCGCGTGAGGCACCTTGCGGTTTTGGCTCTCAAGACAGTGCAGAGTTTACTCTGAAATCGTCCTGTTTCTCAGGCACCGAAGCGCAATATCAGCGCGGGCTACTTGGACGGAATCTGGTCCGCGCCAGACGCTGCGGCGGCAGGCACTGAAGGCGCCGGAACAGGCACCGTCACAGCTGCGTTTTCAAGCACACTGCCAGAACTGGCAGCAGGGCGTGCGGATCCAAAATAGGCCAGCAACAGCGTGCAGACAAAGAACACGGTGGCCAGCACGGCTGTGGTTCGTGACAAGAAGTTGGCGCTGCCGCTGGCTCCGAACAAGCTGCCCGAACTGCCGCTACCGAACGCGGCGCCCATGTCAGCGCCCTTGCCATGCTGCACCAGGATCAGACCGATCATGGAGATCGCGGAAATCATTTGCACAGCAAGAAGAATGGATAGAAAAATGCTCATTAACGATACTCCTGAATATGTAGCAGCCCAAGCCTGAATCAGACGGCAGAGGCAATTATTGACAAGAAATCCGGCGCCTTCAGCGAGGCTCCGCCGATCAGTCCACCGTCGATATCGGGCTGCGCCAGCAGCAGGGCCGCGTTGGCGGCGTTCATGCTGCCGCCATACAGAATTGGAATGCGATCGGCCTGGCTGGAGGCAGCTTTCAATTGACCGCGCAGCACCGCATGCACCTGCTGGGCCTGCTCCGCGCTTGCGGTCTTGCCAGTGCCGATAGCCCACACCGGTTCATAGGCGACAACAATCTCGCTGATGCAATGTCCATTGGCGTGAATCACCGCGGCGAGCTGGCGCTTGACCACCTCTTCGGTCCTGCCCGCCTCGCGCTCTGCCAGCGTCTCGCCAACACAGACAATCGGCGTGATGCCGCTGGCCAGCGCGCCACGCGCCTTAAGCGCCACGACGGCATCCGTCTCGAGATGGTATTGGCGCCGCTCGGAGTGGCCCACCAGAGCGTAGCGCACGCCAAATTCCCGCAGCATGGCGCTGGAAATTTCGCCCGTGAAGGCCCCGGCCTCGTGCTCGGACACGTCCTGCGCGCCCAGCTCAATGCCGCTTGCGCCCAACAACGCCTGGCATTGGGCCAGATAGACGGTCGGCACGCACAGCGCCACCTGGCACGCGGGCGTCCCCAATCCGGCGAGCAGGCCCTTGATCAGGGCTTCGTTGGCAGCCAGGCTGCCGTTCATCTTCCAGTTGCCCGCGATCAGCTTCTTTTTCATTCTGCACCCCAAGTCAAAACAATCTTTCCAATGTGTGAATTGGATTCCATCAAGGCATGCGCCTGCGCCGCTTCGTTTGCCGGATAGGTCCGGTAAACGACCGGCTTGACGCTGCCTTGTTCAAGCAGCGGCCAGACATTCTTCAGGCAAGCCTGCGCAATCGCACGCTTGAAGGCAAGCGGTCTTGGCCGCAATGTCGAACCGGTCACGGTAAGACGCCGACGCAGCACCAGACCGGCATTGATTTCGCACTTAACACCACCCTGCACGGCGATGATGACCAGGCGCCCGTCTTCACTCAAACTCTCGATCTCCTTGGTGACATAACTGCCCGCCACCATGTCGAGAATGACGTTCACGCCCTGCCCGTCCGTCAGGCGCCTGACTTCGGCCTGAAAATCCTGGGTTCTGTAGTTGATCGCGTAATCGGCACCCAAATCCAGGCAGGCGGCGCACTTTTCGTCGCTGCCGGCTGTCGCGATCACCTGCGCACCCATGGCCTTGGCCAACTGGATGGCAGTCACACCAATGCCGCTGGTGCCGCCCTGGACCAGAAACGTCTCGCCCTTGAGCAGGCGCGCGCGGTCAAACACATTGCTCCAGACGGTGAAGAAAGTCTCCGGCAAGGACGCCGCCTCGACATCGCTCAGGCCCCTGGGCACGGGCAGGCACTGGCCGATCGGCGCAACGCAGAATTGCGCATAGCCGCCGCCTGCCAACAACGCACAGACGCGGTCGCCAAGCTTGAATCCTGCCTCTGCCAATTCGCGCGCATCACCCTGCTCGACAACGCCCGCAACCTCCAGGCCCGGAATATCCGAAGCGCCGGGCGGCACCGGGTAGTTGCCAGTGCGCTGCAGCACATCCGGGCGATTGACCCCGGCTGCCGACACGCGGATAAGCAGTTCGCCGGCACCCGGCACCGGCATCGGCCGCTCGACCTGACGCAACACATCGGGTCCGCCAAAAGCGGTGATTTCGATCGCCTTCATGGTCATTTCAACCGCAAGCCGCCAAGCGGGCTTCAGGCCTGCTGATCCGAACCGCTCTGGGTCGGGCGATCGAGCAGAACCTTCATCGACAACTTGATGCGTCCCTTCTCGTCAGTTTCCATCACCTTGACACGAACGATCTGGCCTTCTGACAGGTAGTCAGAGACTTTTTCGACACGCTCGTGCGCAATCTGGCTGATGTGCAGCAAGCCGTCCTTGCCCGGCAGCAGATTGACCAGCGCGCCGAAGTCCAGGATCTTGGTGATCGGGCCTTCGTAGATCTTGCCAATTTCAACTTCAGCCGTGATCTGCTCGATGCGCCGCTTGGCCTCTTCGGCCTTGGCCGGATCGGCAGATGCGATGGTGATGGTGCCGTCCTCGTCGATATTGATCTGTGTGCCGGTTTCTTCGGTCAACGCGCGGATCACTGCGCCGCCCTTGCCGATCACGTCGCGAATCTTCTCGGGATTGATCTTCATCGTGAACAGGCGCGGCGCGAAATTGGAGACTTCCGTCTTCGCCTCGGCCATCGCCTCCTGCATTTTGCCCAGGATGTGCATGCGGGCTTCCTTGGCCTGGGCCAGCGCGACCTGCATGATCTCCTTGGTGATACCCTGGATCTTGATGTCCATTTGCAGTGCGGTCACGCCGTTGGTGGTGCCGGCAACCTTGAAGTCCATGTCGCCGAGGTGATCTTCGTCACCCAGGATGTCGGTCAAAACCGCAAAGCGGTTTTCTTCCTTGATCAGGCCCATCGCGATGCCTGCCACATGCGCCTTGATCGGCACGCCTGCGTCCATCAGCGAAAGGCAGCCGCCGCAAACCGATGCCATCGACGACGACCCGTTGGATTCGGTAATTTCGGAGACCACCCGCATCGTGTAGGGGAAGTCCTCCTTGCTTGGCAACACTGCCAGCAGCGCCCGCTTGGCCAGTCGTCCATGACCGATTTCGCGCCGCTTCGGGGTCCCGACGCGACCCGTTTCGCCAGTCGCGAACGGAGGCATGTTGTAGTGCATCAGGAAGCGGTCTTCGTAGTCGCCTGACAGCGCATCAATTCGCTGCGCGTCGCGCTCGGTACCCAGTGTGGTCACCACCAGGGCCTGCGTTTCACCGCGCGTGAACAGTGCGGAGCCGTGCGTGCGCGGCAAGACGGCATTGCGAATCTCGATCGGGCGCACGGTGCGAGTGTCACGGCCGTCAATTCGCGGCTCGCCGGCGAGAATCTGGCTGCGAACAATGCGCGCTTCGATGTCAAAAAGCATTCCTTCAACCTTGACGCTGTCAAATTCAACACCATCGAGCTTCAGGTCCGCCATCACGACCGCGTACGCTTCGCGGCAGGCGCGGGTGCGTGCCTGCTTGTTGCGAATCTGGTAGGCTGCCACCAGTTTGTCGTTGGCGATCGCGCCAACCTTGGCGATCAGCGACTCGTCCTTGGCCGGCGCTTTCCAGTCCCACACCGGCTTGCCGGCATCGCGCACCAGTTCATGAATGGCATTGATCGCGATGTTGCCCTGCTCGTGGCCAAACACAACGGCGCCGAGCATGATTTCCTCGCTCAGTTGCTTGGCCTCGGACTCCACCATCAGGACGGCGGCTTCTGTGCCGGCCACCACCAGGTCCAGCACCGAATCCTTGCGCACTGTCTGGCCAGGGTTCAGAACGTACTCTCCGTTGACGTAGCCGACGCGGGCAGCGCCAATCGGACCGCTGAACGGGATGCCGCTGACGGACAAGGCCGCGCTGGTCGCGATCAGGGCCGCGATGTCGGCATCAACCTCCGGATTCAGGGACAGTGTATGCACGACGACATGCACTTCATTGAAAAAACCGTCCGGGAACAGCGGGCGGATCGGGCGGTCGATCAGGCGGCTGGTGAGCGTCTCGAACTCGCTCGGACGACCTTCGCGCTTGAAGAAGCTGCCGGGGATCTTGCCTGCGGCGTAGGTCTTCTCCAGATAATCCACCGTCAGGGGGAAGAAGTCCTGCCCGGCCTTGCCTTCTGTCTTGCCGACGACGGTGGCGAGCACCACGGTGCCGTCCATGTCCAGCAGCACGGCGCCATTGGCCTGGCGCGCGATTTCGCCGGTCTCCATGGTGACCTTGTGCTGGCCCCATTGGAAGGTCTTGCTAACTTTCTTGAATATGCTCATTTGTTTCTC
>JBMOJJ010000250.1:0-5688 GCA_049315845.1 Rhodoferax sp. | reverse complement strand
CCGCGCGCTGCCAGATGAATGTAGTTCTGCGTGTCGCGCAGATAAGCCAGCACCGACAAACCCAGCGTGGCCACGAACTCATGCAGCTTGGCGGCGGCGATGGTGCGGGCATCGACCCGCATGCCGACAACGCCAATCTGCAACTTTTCGTAATGCTTGCTGTCGCGCAACTGGTCCAGGAACCCCCTTGTCGCAAAGATGTCGAAAACACTGGGCTGAAGCGGAATGATCAGCTTGTCCGCCCTCTTCAGCACCTCGTTGAAACGCCAGCCATGCAGGCCGGCCGGCGTGTCCAGCACCGCATGGGTCGATCCCTTGGGCGGCCTGGCAATCCGGTCGGAACCGATCTCCCAGGTGGCGATCGGGCGCGCCGCAGCCGGTCGCAGATCCAGCCACAGGCGTGAAGACTGCTGGCGGTCGACGTCGCCCAGCATCACCGCCCGCCCCCGCGACGCAAAATACCCGGCGATATGGGTGGCCAGCGTGGATTTGCCCACACCACCTTTCGGATTGGCAACAACGACCACTGGCATGACAGGCTCCTCTCGAGTGACTTTGCACTATGTTAGCGGCGAACAAAATCGGATACGCTGGCGTCATGCGTTCGACCAGCATGCTCGCCTATACCCGTTGTCCCAAATGCGGCCACAGCCCGCTGCCGGTGCAGCAGAGTTCGCCGGCAGCCTGCCCGCATTGTGGCGTTATTTTCGCCAAGCTTGCCGGCCTGGCCGGGGCCAAGCCGCGCCCGGCGGACACCGGGCCTGCGCCGCAGGACAGCCCAGCTGGCTGGCGGCAACTGCTGACCGACGTCCCGCAACCGGTCGACCGCATCGGTTTGCATTTTCGGGTCGCTCTGCTGCTGGGCTTCGCGATCTGGGCCTGGATCCTGATCCGGCTGGACTACCGGACCGGAGAAATGGGAGCTTCCTTCATTCACCGGCCACTTCTGGTCTTCCATGAAGCCGGGCACATCCTCTTCCTGCCGCTGGGTCGCTGGATGAGTGTGCTGGGCGGAACGCTGATGCAGCTGATCATGCCGGCGATCATGGCCGCCGCGCTGCTGATCAGGAACCGCGACCCCTTTGGTGCCGCGCTCGGGCTGTGGTTCTTCGGCGTGTCGCTGCTGGACCTGGCGCCCTATATGTTCGATGCGCTGCAGCCGCAGCTGATGCTGCTGTCGGGAGCCACCGGCGAGGACGGGGGGCACGACTGGATCTTTCTTTTCTCCAGCATGGGCTTGTTGCCCAGAGCGCAGATGATAGGCGGTCTCGCGCACAAACTGGGGGCGTTGACGGTCCTGTCTTCGCTGGCCTGGGCCGCGCACCTGCTGTGGCGACAGCGCCAGCGCGCGAGGCCGGATCCGATGCCCAAAGACTAGATCAGCGCATCCGCCGTCAGCTTGACGCCAGTGAGGAACATGCCCAGGTACACCAGGCGGTAGAACAGGACCTGGTTGATGCGACGCGCCAGCCAGACACCGAACCAGACGCCAAACGGAGCGATCGGCAGCAGCGCCAGCGAGGTCAGCATGTTGCGCAGATCGAGCAGTCCCAGCCAGGCGTAGGGAATCCATTTGGCCAGGTTGATGACGAAGAAGAAAAAGGCCATGGTGGCGGTGAACCTGAGCGGCAGCAGCCGCATCGGGATCAGATAGGCATTGATCGGCGGCCCCCCGGCGTGCGAGATGAAACTGGTGAAGCCGGCGGTGACGGTCAGGATCGCGCCCACCCATCGGGGTGCCGGCACGCTGTCTGCGGTGGGCGGGAACAGCAGCCGTTGCGCCAGAAACAACAAGGTGAAGACACCCACAATGCCGGCCACCGCAGAGGCGTTGAGCAGCTTGAAAAGCAGCGCGCCGACGGCGATGCCGAGCAGACCGAATGGAATCAGAAAACGCAGCAAGCGGGTGTCGAAATCTTTCCGAAACGCCGCCATGCCGAAGATGTCCATCAGGAACAATACCGGCATGAAAATGGCAACCGCCTGCGGCACCGGCACGGCCAGCGCCATCAGGGGCACCGCCAGCGAACCAAAGCCGGAGCCGAAACCACTCTTGCTGACACCCATCAGCAGCACGGCCGGAACGCCGACGGCGTAGAAGAACGGGTCGCTGATGAGTGCAAACGCCATCCGCTCGATCAGACCCGTTCCAGAATGAGGGCGATCCCCTGTCCAACGCCGATGCACATGGTGCACAAGGCGTAGCGCCCGCCACCCTGGTGCAACTGGTTGACCGCAGTGGTGACCAGCCTGGCGCCCGAGGCCCCGAGCGGATGGCCCAGCGCAATGGCGCCGCCCCAGCGGTTCACACGGGCATCGTCATCCTGCAGTCCCAGCAGGCGCAAGACCGCCAGGCCCTGCGCGGCAAAGGCTTCGTTGAGTTCGATCACGTCGATCTGGTCCATCGTGAGGCCGGTCAGCGCCAGCACCTTCTGCGTCGCCGGCGCCGGGCCGATGCCCATCACCCTTGGCGCGACCCCTGCGGTGGCCATGCCGACGACGCGCGCCCTGGCGGTCAGTCCGTTCTTGACCGCGCTCGCCTCGTCGGCCAGCAGCAGCGCGCAGGCGCCATCGTTGACGCCGCTGGCGTTGCCGGCGGTAACGGTGCCGTCGGCACGCACGATCGGCTTCAGCCTGGCCAGCGCTTCCAGGCTGGTGGCGCGCGGGTGTTCGTCCTGGTCGACAATCAGCGCGTCGCCCTTCTTCTGCGCAATCGAGACCGGCGTGATTTCGCGCCCAAGGTGCCCGGCCTGCTGCGCCGCCACGGCCTTCAACTGGCTCGCCAGCGCCATCTGGTCCTGCGCCTGGCGCGAGATCTTGTGCTCGGCGGCGACGTTTTCCGCCGTTTCCGGCATCGCATCGACGCCGTATTTCTCTTTCATCAGTCGGTTGACGAAGCGCCAGCCGATCGTGGTGTCGTAGACCGCGTTGTTGCGGCCGAACGCGCTCTCCATCTTGGGCATCACAAAGGGCGCCCGGCTCATGCTCTCGACACCGCCGGCGATCATCAGGCTGGCTTCACCCGCCTTGATCGCCCGGGCCGCGCTACCCACCGCATCGAGTCCGGAACCGCACAACCGGTTGATCGTGGCGCCGGGCACAGCAAGCGGCAATCCGGCCAGCAGCGACGCCATATGGGCGACGTTGCGGTTGTCTTCACCGGCCTGGTTGGCGCAGCCCATCAGCACATCGGTCACCGCCTGCCAATCGACCGCCGGGTTGCGGGCGATCAGTGCCCGGATCGGGATCGCTGCAAGGTCGTCAGTGCGCACGCTGCTGAGCGCACCGCCATAGCGGCCGAAAGGGGTGCGAATGGCGTCGCAGATGAAGGCTTGGTTCATGGCATTCGTCCTGAGGAAAAAACCGCATTTTCGCTCCGGTGCGCGGATACCCGGTGCAGCATGGGCGACAGCGCGCGACAATACGGCCATCATGTTTTCACCCTCGCAAGCCGACGTTCGCCGCTATTTCTGCTCTGTTTATGCCAAAACCAGAGAGCATCAGCCGCTGGAACCCCTTGAAACCATCGCAAGCCTGTGGATCGCCGAGCATCCCGAGTACCACACCGATCTGGCTGACATCGACCTGGCGCTGGCTTGCATGCAACAGCCCGAAGACGGCAAGACCAATCCGTTCCTGCACCTGTCGATGCACCTGTCGATCAGCGAGCAATGCAGCATCGACCAGCCGCGCGGCATCCGCCAGGCGGTGGAATTGTTGACGCACCGCCGCGACTCGCTGCACCTCGCGCACCATGAAGCGATGGAGTGCCTGGGCCGTATGCTGTGGGAAAGCCAGCGCGCCGCAAGGGCGCCCGATGGCGCCGCCTACATCGCGTGCGTGCAGCGCCGGGCGACGCAGGATTGATCAGGTGCCTGCAGCGCGCCGCAACGTGCGGCCGGTCCCTACTTGAACTGGTTTTGCGGCACCGTCTTGAGTTCACCCGGCAGCGAGCTGACGTAGTTGGCCAGTTCCTTCAGTTCCGCATACGAGAACTGCTTGGCCACTCCGCCCATGATGGGATTGCCGCGGCCCCAGGTCGACTGGTCCTGCGTCTTGTAGGCCTTCAGCGCCACAAACAGGTAGTCGGCGTGCTGGCCGGCAATCTTGGGGTAGCTCGGATCGATCGGTTTGCTGAAACTGTCCCCGTGGCATGAAACGCAAGCGCCTTTCCTGACCAGTTCGGTCGCGATCGCATTGCCGTCGGCGGCCTTGCCGGGCGCGGCTACGCCGTCCTGCCTGCCCTGGATCTCGTAGTAGGCGGCAAGATCGGCGATGTCCTGATCGCTCAGGCCTGCGGCGATGCCGCGCATCGTCGGGTGTTTTCGGTCCGCCTTCTTGTAGGCCGTCAGCGCCGAGACGATGTAGCGGGCGCCCTGACCGGAGATCTTGGGTACCTTGTAGACCTCGGGAAAACTGGCCTGATAGCCGCTGATGCCGTGACAGCCAATGCACAGCGCAATTTTCTTCTCGCCGGCTTTGGCATCAGCCTTGACTTCCTGCGCGATGGCAGGGAATGCGGTCGCCAAGGCGAGCGAAAAGATCGAAACTGACAGCCGTATTTTGTTCATTTTTCGAGGTCAACCGCAGGCGTTGGGAGTAATTGGGATGGGCGATTATATAGATCGCCCTGCGGTCGATCAGCCCGCATTTACCCGCATAAAACGAAGGGCTTTTGCCCGCTCAGGCGCGCGCCGAACGCAGCTTCAGCGAGAACTCCTGCAGCACCGCAATGCCGCTGGCCTCGGCCTGGTGACACCAGGCCTGCAGATCGGCTGCCAGCTGCTCGCGCGAGTGCAGGCGATTGAGCCAGAGCTGGCGCAGCTCTTCGCGCATCAGCACCATCTTGTCCAGCACCGGAGACGCGGCGCGCGCGATCGCCAACTGCGCCAGCGCGGCGCTCGGCACCTTCTCGGCGTCGCGGTGCAACCAGCGTCGGGCAGCGCGGATCGCCGTCGCGTCGGCGCTGCGCAGCTTCATCGCGTCGAGCTCGCCGCGAAAGGCGCGGCGCATGTCCTTGGCATAGGCCGCCATCAGCTCATAGCGATTGGAGATCAGCGCCTCCAGCGTCTTCTCGTCGGCGACCGGTCGAACGTTGCCGTAGGCGAGCTTGGGCGTCGTCTTCTTGACCTTCGCCAGGCCCATTCTCTGCAGCAGCCGGATGTAGAGCCAGCCAATGTCGAACTCATACGGTTTAACCGAAAGTTTGGCTGAAGTCGGGTAGGTGTGGTGGTTGTTGTGCAACTCTTCGCCGGCAATGATGATGCCCCAGGGCGAAATATTGGTGCTGGCGTCGGGCGTCTCGAAGTTGCGGTAACCCCAGTAGTGCGCGCCGCCATTGATGATGCCCGCCGCCATCACCGGCGTCCACGCCATCTGCACCGCCCAGACGGCCAGTCCGGCAGCGCCAAACAGGCTCAGGTCGATGATCAGCAGCAGCGCGACCCCATGCCAGGAAAACCGTGTGTACAGATGGCGCTCGAGCCAGTCATCGGGTGTGCCATGGCCGTAACGCGCCATGGTTTGTGCGTTGCCGGCCTCGGCGCGGTACAGCTCGTAGCCCTGCAGCAGCACGGTCCTGATGCCATACACATGCGGACTGTGCGGATCATCGGGTTGCTCGCATTTGGCGTGGTGCTTGCGGTGGATCGACGCCCACTCCTTGGTCACCTGGCCGGTCGTCAGCCA
>JBMOJJ010000018.1:0-24455 GCA_049315845.1 Rhodoferax sp. | reverse complement strand
AAAATCCCTCAAGCGTACCTTGATTGGCAAGGTGGTCAGCGACAAGCGCGCCAAAACCGTTACCGTTCTGATCGAGCGTCGGGTAAAGCACGAGCTTTACGGCAAAATCGTTGGCAAGTCCAGCAAGTACCACGCGCACGATGAAAATGGCGAGTACAAGCTGGGCGACATCATCGAGATTGCCGAAAGCAGGCCGATCTCGAAGACCAAGAACTGGGTTGCGACCCGCTTGGTTCAAAAGGCCGCCGCGGTATAAGCCTTTGCAGTCTTGCGACTGCATGTTTTGCAGAAACGGCTCACAATGTGAGCCGTTCTTCATTGTTAAGTCAACTATCTCAGGAGCAGCAAATGATTAAAGTAGGCGATAGCCTTCCGGCCGGTACCTTGATGGAGTATTCGGAAGTCGAGGGCGGTGGTTGCAGTCTCGGCCCCAACCCGGTGGATGTGACCAAGGCCTGTGCCGGCAAGACGATAGCCTTGTTTGGGCTGCCCGGTGCTTTCACCCCCACCTGCTCGGCCAAGCATGTGCCTGGCTATCTGGAGAAGTATGCCGAGCTGAAGGCCGCCGGGGTCGACGAGATCTGGTGCGTCAGCGTGAATGATGCTTTTGTCATGGGCGCATGGGCGCGCGACCAGAAGTCAGTCGGCAAGGTTCGCATGTTGGCCGATGGAGACGCTGCTTTCGCCAAGGCCACCGGCCTCACGCTCGACCTGACGGGCAAGGGCCTTGGTTTGCGCAGCAACCGCTATTCAATGCTGGTCAGGGACGGGAAAGTGATTGCATTGAACATCGAAGGCCCCGGAAAATTCGAGGTCAGCGACGCTGCGACGCTGCTGGCACAAGCCAAAGGCTGAGTTGCCGCGCACGCCGGCCCTGCGGCGGCCGGCGCGATTCAGGGCGCTGGCTTGAGCCTGGCCATAAGGTAGTGCGCGCCGGCTATCGGGTTGTGATAGTAGGGCGGAATTTCTTCAAACCCCAGGTCCTGATAGAGCGCGCGCGCACTCTCCATGTCATCCAGCGTGTCCAGCAGCACGCTGTCGTAGTCCGCGAGTCTGGCAAAGTCGAGCAGCAGCTCGACCATCTGGCGCCCGATGCCGGAGGAACGGTAAGGTTTGCGCACATAGAGCCGCTTCATTTCGCAGGCATTCGGATAATCCACTGTGTCCAGCGGGCGCAGCGCACAGCATCCCGCAAGCTCTGCGCCCACCCGCGCCATCAGCAAAGTGCCTCGGGGCGGCGCGTACTCGCCCGGCAGCTGCGCCAGTTCGGCGTCAAAGCCCTGAAAACACAGGTCGACCTGAAGCTCGTCCGCGTACTGCCGGAACAGCTGGCGCAGGCCATCGAACTCCTGTGGCGAGTTCGGCACCATGAATTGGGGCTTTTCCCTGTTCACGCTGATGTCACCAGCCATGCGACCAACCCTGCAAAACCCAGGAATAAGGCGGCGGCCAGCAGGCGCGAGAAGCCATCGTCACGCGAGCTCACCAGCGCCAGCGGGGTCTGCTTGTCGCCCCGAATCATCGGCGTGACAAGGTCCACGCCCTTGCCGAAACGGTAGAAAAAAACGGTGCCGATGTGAAGCGCGAGTAGGCCAAGCAGAAGCAACTTGCCAACTTCCGCATGGTAGTAGGTCGCAACGCTGACCCAGGCATTGGGCACCAGGCTGACAAACGGGCCGGCGGCCGCAACCCCATCGTCGCTGACAAGGCCGGAGCCGGCCTGCAACACAAGCAAAGCCAGCATCGAGAACACCGACAGGGCGCCCGCCGGGTTGTGCCCAATCGAATGCTCGGGCCTGCCCCTGCCCATGAGGTAGTGAAAGACAGTGGCCGGCGAATAGACAAAGGAGGCAAAACGCGACCAATACCCGCCTGCCAGGCCCCAGACGATCCGGAACAGCAACAGACTCAGCGCGGCGTAGCCGCAGCGGAAATGCCAGACCATCGCGTCGCCGCCAATTTGCGCGGTGGTGACCAATCCGGCAACGGTGACGACCAGCGCCCAGTGGAAGACGCGGGTTGGCAGGTCCCATACCCTGACCCTGTTTGACATGAGCTGTGTTCCGAAAAAGATCCAGCGCATATTGTGCGTTGATTCAGGAAACTTTTCAGGCTTGCAGCTGTTTTGCCGATTGCAGCCCGACAGGGGCGGGATAATCACCCCCCTATGGCCCTTATTACCTTTCTAAACGCCCAACTCGCCTTCGGACACCTCGCGCTTCTGGACCACACGGACTTTGCGCTGGAAACCGGCGAGCGTGTCGGCTTGATTGGTCGCAATGGCACCGGAAAATCGTCCTTTCTCAAGATACTGGCCGGGCTGGAAAAGGCCGATGACGGCACTTTGCAGCTGCAGCAAAGCCTGCGACTGGCGTATGTTGCCCAGGAACCTGTGCTGGATCAGGATGCCACGGTCTTTGTCGCCGCCAGCGCCGGCATTTCGGGGGTGATCGCCCTGATCGACCAGTACTGCCAGGGCGTCGGCGACCTCGATGCGCTGCAAAGCGCGATCGAGGCGCAGGACGGCTGGAACTGGGAGCAGCGTGTGACGGAGACCCTGCACCGTCTGCATCTGGATCAAGACGCGGTCATCAGGACGCTGTCTGGCGGCACCAAGAAAAGGGTTGCGCTGGCGCAGGCGCTGGTGGCGCAACCCGATGTGCTGCTGCTCGATGAGCCGACCAACCATCTCGATCTGGACTCGATCGAGTGGCTGGAGGATCTGTTGGTCGGCTTCAAGGGCAGCATCGTCACCATCACCCATGACAGAAGCTTTCTGGACCGCGTGGCGACCCGCATTGTCGAACTGGATCGCGGCACCCTGCGCTCCTACGACGGCAATTTTGCACAGTATCTGCTGCTCAAGGAGGAGCAGCTGGCGCAGGAGGCGGTCATCAGCGCCAAGGCTGACAAGCTGCTGGCGCAGGAAGAAGTGTGGATCCGAAAGGGCGTTGAAGCCCGGCGCACCCGCAGCCAGAGCCGCATTGTGCGGCTGGAGAAACTGCGCGCCAGCCGCGCCGCGCACCGTGACGCGGTCGGCAAGGTTCGGATGGAGGTGGCCGCTGGCGTTCTGGGGGGCAAGCTGGTGGCTGAGTTGACGCAGGCCAGCAAGTCCTTCGGCGACAATGTCATCATCAAGGACTTTTCGGCGACCGTGGTGAGAGGTGACAAGATCGGCCTGATCGGTCCCAACGGCGCCGGCAAGACGACGCTGCTCAAGCTCATCCTCGGTGAGTTGCAGCCTGACAGCGGCAAGGTCCGCCAGGGTGCGAATCTGCAAGTGGCCTATTTCGACCAGATGCGCAACGCGCTCGATCTGGACGCGACGCTGGTGGACTTCATCAGCCCGGGCAGCGAATGGATAGAGATCGGCAGCCAGCGCAAGCATGTCAAGAGCTACCTCGGCGACTTTCTGTTCTCACCCGCGCGCGCCAACTCGCCGGTGCGTTCGCTGTCGGGCGGTGAGCGCAATCGTCTGCTGCTGGCGCGCCTGTTCGCGCGACCGGCCAATGTGCTGGTGCTCGACGAGCCGACCAATGATCTGGATATCGAGACGCTGGAGTTGCTGGAGGAACTGCTGCAGAACTACGAAGGAACCGTGTTCCTGGTCAGCCATGACCGAACCTTTCTCGACAACGTCGTCACCAGCACGATTGCGTTTGAAGGCAATGGCCTGTGGCGCGAATACGAGGGTGGCGTGCAGGACTGGCTGATCCAGTCCCGGCGCAGCCGCGAGAATCAAAGCGCGGGAAACTCGTTCGCTTCCAATGCGGTCAGGGTCCCTGCCAAGGCGAATCCGGTTGTCGCAGCCGCCACGGCGAGGCCAGCCCCGCCCGCCAAGAAGCTCAGCAACAAGGAGCAGCGCGAATTTGACGGCCTGCAGGCCCGCATCGACGGGCTGGAGAAGGAGCAGGCGGCGCTGAGGGCCGAACTGGCGGATGTCAACCTGTATGCCAAAGACCCGAAGCGCGCCACCACGATCTACCAGCGCGACGCCGCCATCGACGACGAAATGCTGATCGCGATGGCCCGCTGGGACGAATTGGCGGCAATTCAGACGCCAAGCGCATGAACGGCGCCGAGTTCACCGCCCTGATGGTGTTGGCCACCGCTGCCAGCTTTACGCCCGGCCCCAATACCACCCTGTCCACCGCGCTGGCCGCCAACCTCGGGCTGAAGCGCTCACTGCGTTTTGTGCTGGCGGTTCCGCTTGGCTGGGGCTTGCTGCTGTCGATCTGCGCCGGCGGAGTTGGGGCTCTGGTGCTGGCTTTGCCGGCGCTGCGCATTGGCATTCAAAGCCTGGGTGTTGTCTACCTGCTGTGGCTGGCCTACAAGCTGGCGCGCTCTGCCAGCTTGTCACAGGCCGATGCGTCGCAGCTCAAAGTCACTTTCTGGCAGGGTGTGATGCTGCAGTTTCTCAATATCAAGGCCTGGATGCTGGCCCTGACCGTGGTGGCTGGCTGGGTCGCAGGGCATGCCGACGCGCTTGAGCGCTTTGCCATCATCCTGCCGCTGATGCTGGCCTTTGGCCTGGCCAGCAACCTGACCTACGCGCTGATCGGATCGCTGCTGCGCGAATGGCTCAGCGGCCCGGATGGCTCCGGCACGCGCCTGCGCTGGTTCAACCGCTTGATGGCCGCGGTGCTGGTTGTCACGGCTGCCTGGATGACCACATTTTGAAATCAGACCACAAGGTCCGCAAAGGGCTTTGGTTGGGCCTGCTCGCAGTGACGATTTTTGCCCTTACGCTGCCCATGACGCGCCTGGCGGTGGGCACCCCACAGGCACCCCAGCTATCGGGCGTATTCATCGCCGTCGGGCGCGCTGTTGTTGCTGCGTTTCTTTCGGCGCTGTTCCTCTGGCTGACGCGCGCGCCGTGGCCGCAGCGCGCCGACTGGCGTCCTCTGATCATCGTTGCGCTCGGCGTGGTCTTTGGTTTCCCCCTGTGCAGCTCGATAGCCATGCGCCACGTGGAGGCGGTTCACGCCAGCGTGATCGTGGGTGTGCTGCCGTTGGCCACGGCCGCGGTGGGCGCCTGGTTGCACCGGCAAAGGCCCTCTGGCGGATTCTGGGTTTGCGCCGGCCTGGGCACGGCGCTGGTGGTCTCTTTTGCGTTGCTTCGCTCAGGGCGCGACGGTTTGACGCTGGCTCCGGCTGACGCGCTGCTGTTGCTGGCGATGGTCTGCGCTGCGGTTGGCTACGGCTACGGCGCACAGCTTTCCCAGCGCATGCGCGCTGACTATGTGATCTGCTGGGCGCTGCTGATCTCCCTGCCAGTCAATCTGCCTCTGGCCATCATCGAGTGGCCGGCTTCAGTCATCAAAGTGCAGGCATGGTGGGCCTTTGCTTATGTGGGCGTATTCTCCATGTGGCTCGGCTTTTTTGCCTGGTATCGCGGGCTGGCGCTGGGCGGCACCGTGCGTGTCAGCCAGTTGCAGTTGCTGCAGCCTTTCCTGGGCATGCTGTTTGCCGTGCCGCTGCTGGGCGAGAGGCTTGACGGGTTGACAGCCAGCTTCGGGCTGGCGGTGATCGCGGTGGTGTTTTTTGGCCGAAGGATGCCGGTCCACAGTTCCGCCACGATAGTGAAGAAAGAAACGGATAGACCATGAACACAAGCGCAGCCCCGAACTCGCCCTGGCTGTTGGCCGGGCGCGCCGCCCGGATGAACCCGTCGGTGATCCGGGAGATCCTCAAGATCACGGAAAAGCCCGGAATCATCAGTTTTGCCGGTGGTCTGCCCTCGCCCAGGACTTTTCCGGTGGCGGAATTCGAGGCCGCCTGCGCCAAGGTTCTGCGTGATCAGCCTCAGGCTGCGCTGCAGTACGCTGCCAGCGAAGGATTCGGGCCGTTGCGCGAAATGGTCGCTGACGCTTTGCCATGGCAGGTCGATCCGCAACAGGTGCTGATCACCACCGGTTCGCAGCAGGGCCTGGATTTGGTGGCCAAGGTGCTGGTTGATGCCGGCAGCAAGATCCTGGTCGAGTCACCCACCTACCTGGGGGCGGTCATGGCCTTCACGCCGATGGAGCCCGACGTCGTAGACGTGGCCAACGACGAGCAGGGCATCGATCTTTCTGACCTGCGCGCCAAGGCGCCGGGCGCGCGTTTCCTCTATGCGCTGCCCAATTTCCAGAATCCGACCGGGCGAACCATGACCGAGAGCCGACGAGCCGCGCTGACGGCTGAAGCTGTGCGGCTCGGGCTGCCGATCATTGAGGACAACCCCTACGGCGACCTGTGGTTTGACACGCCGCCGCCGCCGCCCTTGAGTGCGCGCAATCCGGACGGATGCATCTACCTCGGGTCTTTCTCCAAAGTCCTGGCGCCGGGCCTGCGCCTGGGTTTTGTTGTCGCGCCGAAGGCTGTGTACCCGAAGCTTCTGCAGGCCAAGCAGGCCGCCGATCTGCACAGCCCCGGCTTCAACCAGCGCATGATTGCCGAAGTGATGAAAGACGGCTTTCTGGATAGGCATGTTCCGACCATTCGCGCGCTCTACAAATTGCAGCGCGATGCGATGCTCGAAGCGCTGGCCCGCGAGATGCCGGCGGGCGTGCCCGATTCGACGCTGACCTGGAACCTCCCGGCCGGTGGCATGTTCCTGTGGGCCCGCCTGCCCAAGGGCATGAGCGCGGTCGAATTGCTGCCCTATGCGGTTCAGAAGGGTGTGGCCTTCGTACCCGGCGCGCCGTTCTACGCAGGCGATCCCGATCCGAGGACCCTGCGCCTGTCTTTTGTGACGCCGAGCGTGCAGGAGATCCATCGCGGCGTTGCTGCGATGGCCGCCGGTATCCGGGCTTACGCGGCTGCGCTACAAGCATGAAAACCCGCCCCTTCAAACAGGTTGACGTTTTCGGCGCCACGCCCTTTCGCGGCAACCCTCTGGCCGTGGTGCTGGACGGCAGCGGCCTGTCGGTCGAAGAAATGCAGCATTTTGCGAACTGGACCAAGCTCTCCGAGACCACTTTTCTGCTGCCACCCAGCGCTGCGGGAGCCGCTCAGGGAGCCGACTACCGGGTGCGCATCTTCACACCCGGCGCTGAACTGCCGTTCGCCGGTCATCCCACGCTGGGCAGTTGTCACGCCTGGCTGCAAGCCGGTGGCGTACCGAAATCGGTCGACTGCGTCTGGCAGGAATGCGCAACGGGTCTGGTGCGGATTCGACGCGAAGGCACAGGGCTGGCCTTTGCCGCGCCGGAACTCCAGCGCAGCGACCCGGATGCCGTTCTGCTGGCGCAGGTCGTCGCGGCGCTGGGGCTGCGAGCCGGTCAAGTCCGGGCCGCACAACTGCTGGACAACGGGCCGGTCTGGCTGTGCCTGCTGCTTGACCGCAGGCAAACCGTGCTGCAGCTGACACCGGATCACCTGGCGCTCAAGAAACTCGGGCACAAAGTGGGCGTGGTCGCGGCCGAGGACGCGCGATCCGCCGCGGTCCTGATTGCCAGATCGAACCGCGAGGCGCGCGCTTTCGGATCCCGTTCCGGTGCAGGCGTGACCGCTCCCGTGGCTGCGGCCGAAGTCGAGATTGAGGTCAGGGCCTTTGCCGCGCCGGTCGGCGTCGACGAAGACCCGGTGACCGGCAGCCTTAACGCCAGTCTGGCGCAGTGGCTGATTGCCGATGGCCTGGCGCCGGCCAGCTACACGGCCTCGCAGGGACGATGCCTGGGCCGCGCCGGACGCGTCCGGATTGAGCAGGAAGCCGATGGCCAGATCTGGGTCGGCGGTGATTCGGTCACTTGCATCGATGGAGAAGTAAACCTATGACCACAAAGCTGCCGACGTTGGCGGAAATCGAGGCCGCCGCCGCGGTCGTCTACCGAGAGTTTCAGGCCACGCCGCAATACCGCTGGGCGCTGCTGAGCCAGCGCCTGGGTGCCGAGTGCTGGGTCAAGCACGAGAACCACACGCCGGTCGGGGCTTTCAAGATCCGCGGCGGCCTGACCTACTTCGACCGGCTTCGCCGCATTGGCGCCTTGCCCGCGTCAGTGATCAGCGCCACGCGCGGCAACCACGGCCAGAGCATCGGCTGGGCGGCGCGCTCGCATGGCGTCGCCTGCAGCATCGTCGTGCCGCTGGGCAATTCGCCGGAAAAAAATGCGGCGATGCGCGCGCTCGGCGTGCAATTGATCGAGCATGGCGGCGATTTCCAGGAAAGTCGGGAGCACGCGATTTCGCTGGCGACGCAAACCGGCGCCCACATGGTCCCCAGTTTTCACCCCGATTTGCTCAGCGGCGTCAGCACCTATTGGTGGGAGTTCTTCAAGGCGGCGCCGCAGCTTGACGTCGTCTATGTGCCGATCGGCCAGGGCTCGGGCGCCTGTTCAGCGATCGCCGCCAAACTGGCGATCGGCCACAAGGCCAGAATTGTCGGCGTGGTGAGCCTGCACGCGACCACCTATGCCGATTCGCTTGCCGCCGGTCGTGTGATGGAGTCGCCGGTGACGACCGAACTGGCCGACGGCATGGCCTGCCGCCTGGCCGATCAGGCCGCACTGGATATCATGGCGCCGCATCTGGACCACATCGTCAAGGTCAGCGATCTGGAAGTGGCGCAGGCGATGCGCGATCTTTACACCGATACCCACAACGTGGCCGAGGGTGCCGGCGCGGCCGGCTTTGCGGCCGCCATGCAGGAGCGCCAGTCGCTGCGTGGCAAGGTGGCCGGAATCGCGCTCAGCGGCGGCAACGTGGATGCGAAAACGCTTGCCGGCGTGTTGCTTGCCTGACGGTCGAGGTCGCTCGTGCGACAAGAGACAAAGCGCGACCTGGTTTAGATTCGTGCCATGGGATCCCTTTACCTCGTACGCCATGGCCAGGCTTCATTTGGCGCCGCCGATTACGACCAGCTGAGCGCGTTGGGCCGGCAGCAAAGCCTGCGCCTGGGTGATTATTTTCGCCAGAAGGGATTGCGCTTTGATGCGGTGCTGTCGGGCACGCTGCAGCGTCATCAGCAGACCTATGCCGCCATTCGCGAGGGCGGCGCCTTTGACATCCAGGCGCTGCCCTGGCCGGGGCTGAACGAATTTGACAGCGAAGCCGTGATTGCCACCGTGCATCCGCACAAACTTCAAAAGCCCGACACGCCGGAGCTCTATCGCCATCACTTTCGCCTGCTGCGCGACGGTCTGACGCAGTGGATGAACGGCGTCGTCAGCCCCAAAGGCATGCCGAGCTACCTCGAGTTCAGGTTCGGCGTGACCAGTGCGCTGGATCACATCCGCAAGAATTGCGAGGGCCATGTGCTGCTGGTGTCCAGCGGCGGCCCGATAGCCACCGCTGTCGGGCATGTGCTGGGCACGACGCCCGAGACCACGATCGAACTCAACATGCGGATCCGAAACAGCGCCATCACCGAATTCGCCTTCAATCCCAAGCGTCACACGCTGTTGACCTTCAACACGCTCCCGCATCTGGAGCACGCGGACCACGCAAGCTGGATCACGCACGCCTGAGCGACGGCCGGCGCGCGCCGGCCGCGCAACTCGCCGCGTTCAGGGGAGGCTGAAGTTGCTGGTGCCGCCATGGGCCAAGGCCGGCGCGACGTAGCCGACAACGCCCAAGACAAAGCGTGGAGTCACGATCAGCACAGGTTTGAGCAGGGGCTGTCCCGAGTTGCCGGCCGCTGGGCGTCTTGAGCGCGACCTCGGTGCCGCCCGTGGGCAGCACTGAATTGGTGAGCTGATTGGCCGCGCTGTTGTCAGCCAGAACCAGCCGGAGCTGGGTGTACCGGCCGGTCGGCAGCGGCGGCTGGCCGAGCTCCGCCAGCCGCAGGGTGCCGCCGGCAGTGTCGCTGCCAGCCCCACCACCGCCTGCGCCACAGGCCGCCAGCCCCAGGAGCACCAGGCCACCCAAGGCCAACTTCAGATTTTGAAACAGGTTCATGTGACACCTCCAACCCAAAGAGGAGCGGACCTAAGGGCTCGCGATGCCAACCGGACTTGATATTTCTTAAGCAATCGTACCGGCTGAGGAGCCTCAAGGCGGCTAGCGTGACAGGATCAGCGCGGTACCCAACACGGTCAGCGCGGCGCCGAGCCAGGCGCCCAGGGCCGGCGCGCGGCCCAGGCGCAGCCACAACAGGGGCAGCACCAGAACCGGCGAAACCGAGGACAGGATGGCGACCATGCCGACATCGCCGCCTTTGAGGGCCAGCAGAATCAGGGTCATGCCGACGCCCATCGCGATCAAGCCATTGAGCGCAGTCTGCGCCAGCACGCGAAGCGTCGGTGCCTGCTGCGCGCGAGCCAACGGGAAACCGATCCACAGCAGCACAAAATGCGCGGCGCAGGCGACCGAGACACGCACCGCAGAGGCGGCGATCGGATCGAGTTCGCCGCTCATTGCGGGCTTGGCAATCAGTGATCCGACCGCCTGGCACAGCGCTGCCAGCAGCCCGAGCGCGACGCCGGCGCCGACATGACCCCGGTCAGCTTCCCAAGCATGCCGGTCCTCCTTGTCTCGGCCCATCAGGATCGCGGTGATGACGCCAGACATCGTCAACAGGCTGCCCCAGGCGGCCTGTGGGTTCATGCGTTCGCCCAGCCAGAAGAAGCCCAGCAGCGCGCTGAACATCGCATGCGTTGCGAACAGCACGCCGGAGCGACGGGGTCCGAGCCGGTTCATGGCCGCAAACAGCGCGGTGTCGCCAACAAAGATGCCAATCAGACCGCTGGTGGCCATCACGCTCCAAGACTCCGGGGCCAGGCTACGCCAACTGCCGCTGGCCAGCGAGACGGCCCACAACATCAGGGCCACCATCAGCATGCGCCAGCGCGTGAACGCAAAGGCGCCGAGATGTCGGGACGGATGAACCGAGATGATGCTGCCGGTGGCCCAGCAGGCCGCCGCGCCCAGCGCAAGCAGATCGTGCGAAGCCAGCATCTGGCGCCAGGCCGCTCAGGGCTTCGCTGCGTCGGCCGACGGCTCAGCGAGAGCCACCAGGGTGGACAGCGGCAAATGATCCATTTCAGACAGCAGCCTGGCCAGGCTGCGCGCTGCCGCAGCCACCAGCGCGCGCCCCTTCTGCGCCGTGGCGGCGGCGGCATTGCCGACGGCGCCGGCCGGGTTGCAGTCCTGCATTTGCCAGCCCAGCCTGGCGCTCCTGCCATTGCCCAGAATGTCAAAGTGCCGCGCCCTGTCCTGCGAGCTCGAGCGAAAGTCCTGCGCCTTTCGCATCTCCACCTGCTCGGGCGCCAGTGCCAGCATCATCGAGGTTTCGATGTCGCCGCCATGGATGCCAAACCGGTGTTCGTCGGCGTCGAACAGGGTGTTCAGGTCCTTGCCGCCGTCGTCGTGAAGCGGCAGGTTGAACCAGCTCGCGCTGTACACCAGCATGCCAAGCCGTGCGCGCAGGTCGCGCGCCACCAGGTCCATCACGCCGACCTGGCCGCCGTGCGAATTGAAGATCAGCAATTTGCGGATTCCGGCGGCCGCCACCGACTCGCCGATGTCGGTCCACAGTCGCAGAATGGTTTCGGCCCTGAGCGTGAGCGTGCCCGGGAAAGCGGCATGCTCGGGACTGAAGCCGACCGCTTGCGTTGGCAGCAGCAGCACCTTCAATTCCGGCGCCAGATGCGGCACGGCCGCGGCGACGATGCCGTCCATCAATGCGGTGTCGACACGTAGCGGCAGATGCGGGCCATGCTGCTCGGTCGCCGCGACCGGTAACACGGCAATCGTCTGTGCGGCCTGGCCGCTCCTGATCAGCCGGGCAAAGTCCTGCGTCGAGAGATCGGCCCAGAATCGGGTGGGGGTTGTCATGCCTCTATCTTAGGGCCTGATTCGGCACCCGATGGCGTTGCTGCCTCTGGTTGAGTTTCCGGTCAGCGCGAATGTCGGGATCCAATGGCTTTCTCAAAAGTCCCTTCAGCGCTTGCGGGCTGGCCCGCGCGCCGCTGGCCAGGTAGTCCGCCAGCAGCGTTTTCCGCACCACTTGGGCTGGCAGGCCGCCATCGGCACGGAGGTAGTCGAACAGATGATCCAGCAGCGATTCAGGCGACAAGCCCCGGGTCGTTCCGGTACGGTGCCAAAGCCAGTCGCCAAAAGCCAGGAACGCATCAAACGCAGAGCTTGAATGTGTCGACAGCCACAGCGCGACGGTCTGCTTGAAACGACCGGAGTTGGCGATCAGGTCCCAGTAGCGCGAGAAACGGGTGAAGCGTTGCAGTGTGGCCGCATCCACTGCGCCCGTTTGCAGCACCGTATAAGGCGGACACGGGTCGTACAGCATCGCGTGTTCGGCGCTGTGGCGCGCCATCGGCGTGCCGCGCAGACGCTTGAGGATGCCAAGCTGGATTTCGTGCGGCCCCAGGCTGTAGAGGCGATCAAAGCCGGCGGCAAAGCTTTCCAGTGTCTCGCCCGGCAGGCCAAAGATCAGATCGGTGTGCAAATGCGCGTGCGTGTGCTGTCGCAGCCAGCGCAGATTGGCCTCGGTCGCGTCGTTGTCCTGCTGGCGCGAAATGCGTTGCTGGACCGCCGCATTGAAGCTCTGGATCCCGATCTCCAATTGCAGCACGCCGGTCGGAAACTGCGCGATCATCGCCTTCAGTCGCTCCGGCAGATGGTCCGGCACGACCTCGAAATGCAGGAACAGATCGTCGTCCAGTCGCTCGAGAAAAAACTGCAGGATGCGCACCGAGGCGTCGATTTTCAAATTGAAGGTTCGGTCGACAAACTTGAAGCGGCGCGCGCCGCGTTGATGCAAGGCCTGCAGCGCCGTCAGGAACAGGTCCGGATCAAAGGCCCAGGCGGTCTTGTCGAGCGAACTCAGACAGAATTCGCACTTGAACGGGCAGCCGCGCGAGGCCTCGACATAGAGCACGCGCTGCGCCAGATCGGCATCGCTGTACTCGGCATAGGGCAGCGCAATCCGGTTCAAGGGCGGCTGCTCGCCGTGGATGATTTTCATCAGCGGCGGTGGTCCGTGCAACAGCGCGCGGCACAGTCCGGGAAAGCTCAGATCGCCCCAGCCAGTGATGACAAAGTCAGCCAGGCGCACGATCTCCTGCTGTTCGATCTCATGACTGACCTCGGGTCCGCCCAGTACCACCTTCAGCGCCGGCCGCGCGGCTTTGAGCAGGCGCACGAGTTCGGTGCTTTGCGTCACGTTCCAGATGTAAACGCCAAGACCCAGTATCTGTGTCTCACCGTCCCGGGGCTCGGCCAGCAGCGCCAGCAGTTGATCGGCCAGCTCCTGCGGTTTGCGGGCAATCGTGAACTCGCGCAGCGCGGTTCTGGCCTTCAGTTCACCCATGTTTGCCAGCAGGTAGCGCAAGCCCAGCGATGCATGGATGTATTTCGCATTCAGCGTGCAAAGGAGAATCGAGGGCGGGGCGGCAAGGGCAGTCGACATGCCGGTATTATCAAAGGATGACACAAGATCTTTTTCGGACCGATGCCTACCTGGCCGAGTGCAGCGCCACGGTCACTGACATCACACCCCAGGGCATCGTGCTCGACCGCAGCGTGTTCTACCCGCTCGGGGGTGGGCAGGCCGGCGATGCGGGGCTGCTGCTGCTGGCCGATGGCGGGGAAATAGAGATCTTCGATACGCGCAAGGGCAAGTCCGGGGATGGCAGTTTCAACGCCGATATCTGCCACCTTCCGGAGCCGCAAGCGCTGGCGCAGCTTCTTGCGCCGACCGGGTCTGGTGGCCCCCGCCTGGCCGTCGGCGATGCCGTGACGGCGCGACTCGACTGGGAGCGCCGGCACCGCCTGATGCGATTTCACACCACCACGCACCTGCTGTGCCACCTGGTGCCGCAACTGGTCAACGGCTGTTCGATCACGCCTGACTATGCCCGGCTTGACTTCAACATGACCGATCCGCTCGACAAGGAAGCGCTCTCGGCCGGCATTGCGCAACTGGTGGCGGCGGCCCATGCGGTCACGGTCGGCGCCATCACCGACGACGAACTGGACGCCAATCCGGCGCTGGTCAAAAGCATGTCGGTGCAACCGCCGCGCGGCAGCGGCAAAGTCCGCACGATTCGGATCGGCATCCTGGATCTGATCGACTTCCAGCCCTGCGGCGGCACGCATGTGGCCAACACGGCTGAAATTGGATCGGTGATCGTCACCAAGATCGAGAAGAAATCAGCCAGCACGCGCCGGGTCGTGCTCGGTTTTGCCGCATGAGTCGAGGGCAGGTCAGGAACGCCACCGGGGACTCCTTCTTTGTCTGGGAGGGTGAGGTGCTGGTGGTGAATATTCTGGGCAAACCGAGCGCTGCCAGGGACGCCATTGGCAAGCCCAAGGGCACGCAACTCAAGGTCAGCGTCACGGCCGCGCCTGTGGCCGGCAAGGCGACCGATCACATGGTCCGGTTTCTGGCGCCGCAGTTTGGCGTGTCGGTGACCGACATCGATGTGGTGTTTGGCCGCGAAAATGTGAATAAACAGCTGCGCATCACGGCACCGAAGAAATTGCCAGCGGTGTTTGCGCAAGGAACTTTGCCACTCTGAGCGACTCCGACATTGCAATGACAAGTATTTCTCTTTTCCAACGCTGCTGTGCTGCGGCGTCGCTGTTGGCCGCCTGCGTGATCGCCCCGACCGCGATGGCCCAGAATTCCGGCAGGACCGTGGTCAGCACGGCGCAGGTCAGAGCCGAGTTGCTGGCGCACGCGCCAGATGGGGCCGATGCCGGCAAGACGGTCTGGCTCGGTCTGCAACTCACGCACCAGCCTGACTGGCACACCTACTGGAAGAACTCTGGTGACTCCGGCTTGCCCACCACGCTTCAATGGACACTGCCTGCCGGCGTGACCGCGGGTGACATCGCCTGGCCACTGCCAAAGAAGATTCCCATTGGCAACCTGGCCAATTACGGTTTTGATGGCACCGTGCTGTTGCCTGTCCCCCTGAACATCACGGCGGACTTCAAGCCGGCGCTGGCCAGCAGTGAAATCGAGGTCAGGCTCAAGGCCAACTGGCTGGTCTGTCGAAAGGAGTGCATTCCCGAGGAAGGGGAATTTGCGTTGAAGATCCCGCTCAAGGGATCGACAGCCGCAAGCAGCGCGGCTTTCAATGCAGCCTTTGCCGCTCAGCCACGGCCGATCCTGGACGGCATCCCGGGTCTGCTGCCCGGGAGCCATGTGCAGATTGACGGCAACGCGATCAGGCTGACGGTTCAGGGCCTGCCGACCGCGCTGCGGGGAAAGACGCTCGATTTCTTCCCAGAGACGCCCGAAGTGATAGAGACCGCTGCGCAGTGGACCCAGTCCTGGAACGGGGCGGTGTGGAGCGCGCAGGTTCCGTTGTCACGCGAACGCGGCAGTTCTCCTGACGTCATGCCGGTGGTGCTGGCGGCCGGCAGACAGGGTTACCGGACAGAACTGAAGGTGCTGGGCGACTGGCCCAAATCCGCGCCGACAGCAACCGTTTCGCCGGCGCCGGCGCTGGCGGTTGCTCCGGTGGCGCCATCCATCACGTTTTATGCCGCCTTGCTGGGCGCACTGCTCGGAGGCATGATCCTGAACCTGATGCCCTGCGTCTTTCCGGTGCTGGCGATCAAGGTCGTCAGTTTTACCCGCCATGCCAGCGACAGGCGGGGCCACCGCATCAGCGGCCTGGCCTACAGCGCCGGTGTGGTGATTTCCTTCCTGGCCTTGGGGGCACTGATGCTGGGTCTGCGCAGCGCCGGAGAGCAGCTTGGCTGGGGATTTCAGCTGCAGTCGCCGGCGGTGGTGGCGGTGCTGGCGGTCTTGTTTACCATGATGGGCCTGAACCTGGCCGGCCTGTTCGAGTTTGGTCAGTTTCTACCGGATCGCGTGCGTGTGCTGGAGGCCAGAAACCCGGCCGTGAACGCTTTCCTGTCGGGCGTGCTGGCCGTCGCGATCGCATCGCCCTGCACCGCGCCTTTCATGGGCGCCTCGCTGGGGCTGGCGCTGGCGCTGCCAGCCCTGCAGGCGCTGCTTATCTTTGCCAGCATCGGCGTCGGGATGGCCTTGCCCTATCTGGCGGCGAGCCTGATCCCGGCCGTGGCCCGCCTGTTGCCGCGCCCCGGCGCATGGATGGACACCTTCCGCCGCGCGATGGCGTTCCCGATGTTTGCCACCGTGGTCTGGTTGGTCTGGGTGCTTGGCCAGCAAAGCGGCATCGACGGCGCCGGCGCACTGCTGGCCCTGCTGGTGGCGCTGAGCGCGCTGCTGTGGTCGCTCTCGTTGAAAGGCCGCGGCCGCACTGTGCTGGCGACTGTGTCTATCCTGGTGTGCGTGCTATTGATCGGGGCGATCGGGCGCCTGGTCATCAAACCGGCAGAAACCAGTGCAACGGCGTCCAGCACGGATCGCTGGCAAGTCTGGGCGCCAGGCCGGGTCGAGCAGGCGCTCGCCGGCGGTACGCCGGTGATGGTCGATTTCACTGCCGCCTGGTGCGTAACCTGCCAGTACAACAAGAAGACGACGCTGGTCAACGCCGACGTGCTGGCCGACCTGGAAGCGAAAAAGGTCACCTTGCTGCGCGCCGACTGGACCCGGCGCGACCCGGCGATCAGCGCCGCGCTGGCGCAATTGGGGCGCAACGGCGTGCCCGTGTATGTGATCTACAAGACCGGTAATGCGCCTGTGATCTTGTCCGAAATCCTGACGGTACAAGAACTCCGCTCGGCGCTGGCGGCGCTCTAGCTGTTCGCGGGACAGATTTTCAGCGCTGTCCTCAACGGTTCCAGGCCGATTCAGCGTGGCACCGGTGGCTTAAGATTGCCTTAATTTTCAGTTGCTAAAGTTAATCCATGGCGATAACAAGCGACCGTTTTTCATTCCCAAGGACCTCACCATGAACTCAACCCTGAACAAAAAGCACTTGCTGGTCTGTCTGGCTCTGGCCTTGCCCCTTTGTGCAGCCGCCAACCCCATATTGGAGAGCTACCGCACTGCGGCAAAACAGGAAAACCCAGCCTTCAAAGACTTTTCGGTCGCGGCCGGTCAAAAGTTGTATGTCACCAAGGTGGGTGATCTGGCCTGTGCTTCATGCCACACCGATTCGCCTCTGGTGGCGGGCAAGCACGCGAGCACCAACAAGGAAATCCTGGCGCTTGCCCCAACCGTCAATCCGAAGCGTTTTTCGGATGCAGCCAATGTTGAAAAGTGGTTCAAGCGCAATTGCAACGACGTCTTGAAGCGTGCCTGTACGGCCCAGGAAAAAGGCGACTTTATGGTCTACGTTCTGTCCGTCAAATAGGCTCACTACCATGAAGTCCCAAATGAAGCGTTTATTCACTCTGGTACTGCTGGCCGCGACCGCGCTAGGCGCTCAGGCCCAGGGCAAGTACCAGGGCGAAGACCGGGGTCGCCCGGTACAACCAGCCCAGATCAACGCCAAGTGGCAGCAGGAATGTGGCAGTTGCCACATGGCTTTCCCGCCGGGTTTGCTGCCCGCGGCGTCCTGGCGCAAAACGATGGCAGGACTGGATAAGCATTTTGGTGCTGACGCTTCCTTGAGTCCGGAAGAAACCACAACCATCACTGACTTTCTGGTGAAAAACGCATCCAACCGCTGGACTGCCAACAGCGCGCCCTTGCGAATCACCGAAGCGGTCTGGTTCAAGACGAAACACAACGATAAAGAAGTTGCCCCTGCTGTATGGAAGCGTGCTGCCGTCAAAAGCCCGAGCAACTGCATGGCATGCCACGCCGCTGCCGACAAAGGTGACTTTGACGAGAAGAGCATCAAGATCCCGCAATAGATTTGACCCCCACGCTTGTCACTGCGTGTACGGCGCTGCCCCCCCCCAGGGGGCTGATCCGCCTTGGGGCGGCCCGGCGCCGGATCGTGCCTCACCACCAACACGAGATTGAGATCCTCTATGCAACGCATTCTGATTTGGGACATTCCGACCCGCCTGTTTCATTGGACGCTGGCCCTGAGCTTTGTCGGCGCCTGGCTCAGCAGCGAGTCCGACCAATGGCTCTCGGTCCACGCCTTTCTTGGGTACCTGATGTTGGGCCTGCTGGTTTTTCGGGTCGTCTGGGGCCTGATGGGGACGCACTATGCCCGTTTTTCATCGTTCTGGTTCAGCCCCAAAGAGGCGCTGGCCTATTTGCGCCAGGTGCTGTCAGGTAAAGCCGCGCGCCATGTCGGGCATAACCCGACGGGCAGCGTTGCCATTTTTTTGTTGCTGATATTGACCCTGGTCGTGGGGGTCACCGGATTCTTCACGCTCGGTGGTGAAGAACAACAGGGTGCGGTCGCGGGTTGGATGGGCATCGCGCAGGGACGCGTGCTGAAGAAGTTGCACGAATTCTCTGCCAACCTGATGCTGCTGTTGGTGCTGGGGCATCTTGCCGGTGTCGTGGTCGAGAGCTTGCTGCACAAGGAAAACCTGGCGCGCGCCATGCTTACGGGGACCAAGCTGGCTGACCCCGGCGCACCGGTCGCGCAACGGCGTCCTCTGGTGGCCGTGCTGATGCTGGCGTTGATGGCAGGCTTCGGCGTCTGGTGGTTCTTTTACGCTTTGCACGCGCCCCTGGAAAAGCAGATGGGTCGTCCCGAGGGCAGTCTCATGGCGCCCAAGGTGGCTTTTGTTGGCCCCAAGCTGGCCGACAACGCCCAGTGGCGCGACGAGTGCGGCAGTTGCCATCTTGCATTTCACCCGACGCTGCTGCCCAGTCGTTCGTGGCAGCGCCTCATGAGCGAGCAAAGTCAGCATTTCGGTGCCGACCTGGGGCTTGACGCGCCCACCAGCGCGGCACTGCTCGCCTTCATGATCGCTAACGCCGCAGAGCGGCATCAGACCGAGCCAGCGACAAAGATTGATCTTTCGCTCAAGGCCGAGGTCGTTGCGCTGCGCATCACCGAAACGCCCTACTGGGTCAATAAGCACCGCGACATTGCAGATGCGGACTGGAAGTCGCCTCTGGTCAAAAGCAGGAGCAACTGTGCCGCCTGTCACCTTGATGCTGACGCCGGCACCTTTGAAGATGCTGCCATGCGCATGCCCAAGCGCAGCACGGGACCGTAGTGCTGGATCAGTGACCAGGGCTTGTCATGCAAGCGAGTAAGCGACAATTGAGACATGAACACATCTTCCCTATCCGGTGCCCTTGCGCCTCTCCAGAACGACTCATTTATCCGCGCATGCCTGCGCCAGGCGTCTGATCACACGCCGATCTGGCTGATGCGTCAGGCCGGTCGCTATTTGCCCGAGTACCGCGCGACGCGAGCCAGGGCCGGCAGTTTCATGGGTCTGGCAACCAACACCGACTACGCTACCGAGGTGACCCTGCAGCCGCTGGAACGCTATGCGCTGGATGCCGCCATTCTGTTCAGCGACATCCTGACCGTGCCGGATGCGATGGGGCTTGGCCTGTCCTTCGCGCTGGGCGAAGGTCCGAAATTCGCACATGCCGTTCGCGACGAAGCCGCCGTCGCCAGACTGGCGGTGCCGGACATGGACAAACTGCGCTATGTGTTTGATGCGGTTGGCTCGATTCGCAAGGCGCTGAACGGACGGGTGCCCCTGATCGGCTTTTCCGGCAGCCCCTGGACGCTGGCCTGCTACATGGTCGAAGGCGCGGGCTCGGACGACTACCGCCTGGTCAAGACCATGCTTTACAGCCGGCCCGACCTGATGCACCGGATTTTGCAGATCAATGCCGATGCGGTTGCGCTGTACCTCAATACTCAAATAGAAGCCGGGGCGCAGGCGGTGATGGTTTTCGACAGTTGGGGCGGGGTGCTGGCCGACGCTGCTTTTCAGGAATTCAGTCTCGCCTACACGGCGCGGGTGCTGGCCAAACTGAAGAAGGAACACAACGGTGTGCGCATTCCGAGCATCGTGTTTACCAAGGGTGGCGGGCTCTGGCTCGAGGAAATGGGTCAGCTGGACTGCGATGTGCTGGGCCTGGACTGGACCGTCAATCTGTCGCGCGCGCGCGCCCTGGTGGGCGGCAGCAAGGCGCTGCAGGGCAATCTTGATCCGAATGTCCTGTTTGCGGGGCCGGCGCAAATTGAAGCCGAAGCGGTCAAGGTTCTGAACAGTTTCGGCACCCCCCATACCGGTTCAGGCACCGGTCCGACGCATATTTTCAACCTCGGCCATGGCATAAGTCAGCACACACCTCCGGACCATGTGGCGTCGCTGGTGAGCGCGGTGCACGCGCATTCGCGCAAGATGCGCGCCTGAGAGAATTTTTATCGATTTCATACATCATTTCGGCCGCAAATCGGTTAGTGAAGCCTGACTTATGCACAAAAATTTTGTTGCATCGCAAAAGTTCTGATGTTTCCGGTGATTTCCGCTACAAAACGAATAGCGCCCATAAGCGGTTGATTCATAAGGGGTTTTTAATTTGCCATTTTTGTGGGCATTTCAGTGAAAGCCTTGATTTTCAAGGCCTTGGCGCCACTCGGGTGTAGATATCAACAAAGTTATACACAGAAACGCTGGATCCATTGCAAATTGTTTATGAATCAAGGACTTAAGGCGTTTTCCGCAAGTTCACATCAACTTCACGCCTTAACCGGGTTCCGGTCGTGAACCTGCTCTCTGTTCTGGTCCAGACGCCGGTTCACAGCCATTTGGCGGATCCGTTGACGTACCGCAGCGAGAAACTCCTTGCTCCCGGGGCGCTGGTGCGGGTGCCGCTCGGAAAGCGGGAAGTACTCGGCGTTGTCTGGGATCAGCCGATCAGCCCGGCGGCAGCCGCAGACGGCGCAGTCTCGCCCGACAAGCTGCGCGCGATAGCCGGCGAACTCGATGGCATCGCGCCGCTGACAGCCAACTGGCGGCAATTGATAACGTTCAGCGCCCGCTATTACCAGCGCTCACTGGGTGAAGTCGCCCTTGCTGCGCTGCCCCCCCAGCTGCGCGACCTCGACTCGCTGCAGTTGGCCCGACGCCTCAAGCGCCATGCCAAGCCGGCTGGCAACGCACGGTCTGGAGCGCCCGCCGATGCCAGCCGCGTGGAATTGACCGCGGAGCAGCAATCGGCTATCACTCAATTCAATCTCGCACGCGGTCCATTTCTGCTCTTTGGTGCGACCGGCAGCGGCAAGACCGAGGTCTATTTGCGCTTGGTCGAGCAACTGCTCGCCAGCGACGCAACAGCGCAGGCGCTGGTGATGGTGCCGGAAATCAATCTGACTCCGCAGCTGGAAGCCCGTTTCAGGGCACGCTTTGAGCCGCTGGTCGGTGACGGCGCCGTGGTTTGTCTGCACAGCGGCATGACGCCGGCGAAGCGCCTCAAAAGCTGGTTGGCGGCCCACAGCGCAGCAGCGCGCATCGTACTTGGCACCCGGATGGCGATCTTCGCGTCGCTGCCGTCCCTCAGGCTGATCATCGTCGACGAAGAGCACGACCCCAGCTACAAGAGTCAGGAGGGGGCACGCTACTCGGCGCGCGACCTGGCGGTGTATCGCGCCGGGCTGGAGGGTGCGAAAGTCATGCTTGGCTCTGCCACGCCATCGCTGGAGAGCTGGCACCACAGCCGGCCTGCCAGCGAGGGCGGCCGCTATGTTCGATTGCTGATGCCAAGCCGCGTCGGCGCCCATGCGGCTGTGCCCCAGGTGCGTCGGGTTGACATGAATCATCAGCCAAGAAAGTGTGTTTTTTCACCGCCTCTGCTGGAGGCGATTGTGCAGCGGGTGGCGCGCTCGGAACAGAGTCTGGTGTTCCTGAACCGTCGCGGCTACGCCCCGGTTCTGCACTGTACCGACTGCGACTGGAAAAGCGAGTGCCCGCATTGCAGCGCCTACCGCGTCTTTCACAAGATCGACCGCACACTGCGCTGCCACCACTGCGGCTACGCCGAACGGGTGCCACGTTCCTGCCCGGCCTGCGGCAACCCCGACATCGCGCCGCTGGGGCGCGGCACCGAGAGACTCGAAGAACATCTGGCCGAACTGCTGGCCGGTGTGCGGCGACCCGACTCGGTCAGCGCGCAATGGCCTGACGGTGAGCCGGTGCGCATCGTCCGCATCGACGCCGACAGCACCCGGCTCAAGGGTGAACTCGAATCGCAACTGGCGCGAGTGCATTCGGGCGAGGTCGATGTGCTGGTCGGCACACAGATGATCGCCAAGGGGCACGACTTTCGCCGTATCACGCTGGTGGCCGCGATCAACCCTGACGGAGCGCTGTTTTCAAGTGACTTTCGGGCTTCCGAGCGCTTGTTCGGCCTGTTGATGCAGGCCGCCGGCCGAGCGGGGCGCGACGCCGACATCGGCGGCTCGAGCGAAATGTGGCTGCAAACCTTGCACCCGAGGCATCCGCTGTTCGAGGCGCTGAAACGGCACGACTATCCGGCCTTTGCAGAAGCAGAGCTTGCGCAGCGCCGGCAGGCGAACATGCCGCCTTTCAGCTTTCAGGCCTTGCTGCGCGCCGAGGCGCGCACGCAAGAGGGCGCGCAAGGCTTTCTGGCAGCGGCCAGCCACGGCGCCACCGAGATGGCGCAGGCAGAGCAACTGGCGCGCCTGATCGCCATCTACCCGGCCGTTCCGATGAGCGTGCAGCGCGTCGCCAACGTGGAACGGGCGCAGATGCTGATCGAGAGCCCGTCGCGCACCGCGCTGCAGAACTTCCTGTCGGCCTGGCAGAGCGTATTGCACGCGACCCGGCGCAAGCCGCAGGGCCATGGCCTGATTCGCTGGGCTATCGACGTCGACCCGCTGCTTATCTAGTGCCGCATCAGGTCAGCAGGCTTACGGCGAGCGAAAAGCTCAGAAATGCGGTCGCGGTGGTCAGCAGGATGATGCGCGCAATGCGGCCGTTGTCGGCGCCAAAGCGCTCGGCCAGCAAGGAGACGTTGCTGGCGCTGGGCAGCGCTGCGGCCAGCACGATCACGGTCAGCGCGGACTTGCCCAATGGCAGACCCAGCGCGGTCGCGGCGGAGCCCAGCAGCAGCACCAGCAGCGGATGCCACAGCAACTTGATGGCGGCCACCGGCAGGTAGCTGCGCAGCGGGATCGGCGCATGCTGATGGGCCGCCGCCAGCATCTGCGAGCGCGCCAGCACCGCGCCGATGGTAAAGAGCGCGACCGGAGAGGCGGCGTCCGCCAGCAGACCCACGGTTTGCAGCACCGGTCCGGGCAAGGTCAGGCTGAGCGCCGAGGCCAATGCGCCCAGCAGGATCGACCAGGGCAAGGGGTTGGTGGCAACTCCCCTGAGGGCGTTGGCTGCGGCCTTGCTGGCGCCATGTTCATCGGCCTGATCCAGGCGCGACAGTGCGATGCACAGCGACGTGGTGACGACCATGTCGATCAGCATGGTCAAAATGACCGGCCCTGCGGCCTGCGGGCCGAGCAGCGCAACCAGCAGCGGCACGCCCATGAAGCCGGTATTCGGAAAGGCCGCGACCAGCGCGCCAAAAGAAGCGTCGTTCCAGCCGATGCGCTGTCTTCTGCTGATGGCGATCGTCAGCGCGACGGTGATCAGCGCGCACAGCGTCCAGATCATCAGTACGCCGCCATCGAGCAATTGCGCCAGCGGCGTCGTGGAGCCAAAGCGGTACAGCATGCAGGGCAGCGCGAAAAAAAGGACAAAGCTGTTCAAGCCGGAAATGGCTTCCAGGGGCAGCATGCGCAGCCTTGCAGCTAGGTAGCCGCACAGCACCAGCGCGAAGAAAGGAAAAGTGATCAGCAGTATTTGCAGCACGGACGCTATTGTCCCTGCACCGGGGCGCGCGCCAGGGCGGCGTCTGTATGATGCCGGCTTCGTGCAAAGTATCTGAATGTCATCTCCCCCCTCTCAAGCGTCAACCGGCCTGAATCTGGCCCAGCAGGAAGCCGTCAACTTCATGCACGGCCCGTGTCTGGTGGTCGCCGGCGCCGGCTCCGGCAAGACTAGAGTCATCACGCACAAGATCGGCCGCCTGATCCAGGCCGGTCTGGAGCCCAAGCGCATCGTGGCCATCACCTTCACCAACAAGGCCGCGAGCGAGATGCGAGAACGCGCCAGGGGATTGATTGGCAAGGCTGCGCGCGAGGTGGTGATTTGCACGTTTCACGCGCTCGGGGTGCGCATGCTGCGTCAGGATGGCGCAGCGCTGGGTCTGAAGCCCAATTTTTCGATCCTGGACAGCGACGATGTCACCAGCATCCTGAAAGACGTTGGCGGCACCGTGGACGCCGCCACTGCCAGGCAGTGGCAATGGACCATCAGCCTTTGGAAGAACCAGGGCTTGAACGCGCAGGCTGCGGCCGAGCTGGCTGCCAACGACAACGAGCGCATCATCGCCCGCGTCATGGCGCACTACGAGGAGCGGCTCAGCGCCTACCAGAGCGTCGACTTCGACGACCTGATCAGCCTGCCGCTCAAGCTGCTGCAGGATCATCAACCGGTCCGGCAGAAGTGGCAGGAACTGGCCGGCCATGTGCTGGTCGATGAGTACCAGGACACCAACGCCACGCAATACGAATTCCTGAAGCTGCTGGTGGCGGGGAAGCCGGCTGCGGGCGCCAGGTTTACCGCGGTCGGCGACGACGACCAGTCGATCTACGGCTGGCGCGGCGCGACGCTGG
>JBMOJJ010000017.1:0-24494 GCA_049315845.1 Rhodoferax sp. | reverse complement strand
TGCACGCGCCCGTTTCAATGGTTGGTTGGGAAGTGTGCCGAACTCCACCACCAGTCAAAAAAGCCAACTGTTCTCAGTTGGCTTTTTCATGTCTGGCTGATCCCCAAGCCACGCGGGCTTCCGGCCAATTCTGCGTGTGCCACGCGACCCTTGGCCATCTGAATTAACTGCTACTTTCGCGTCGGTTCGATTCTTTTCTGCTCTCTGTTCTCAAAAAATAATGGAGAACCGTGTCGATTTGGCACAAGCAGAACTCCTTTCAATTCAACAAGTTGTGCGTGTGTCGGAGAGGGCAGTTCTGTGGGTAGAGTGGTAAGCAGTTTGGGGCATGAACCCATTCAAAGCCAGATCCAAAGCCCGTTGACGACCGCAACCGGGTGGTCCCGGGTGTTGGCTTACGGGAGCCACAAAGAACTGTGGATCGGGGTTCCGGTTTGCCGACGTCCAATTGGCGGCATCCCATCCATATTGCTGACACCGGCGGCGGAGACGCGGTTGACAGAGCCGCGTAACCAGCCTCCGGTGATCGTCAGCTTTCTGGCAGGCCAATTTGAATGTTTGACTGCAGACCTATAAGCGGTGTCAGTAGGTCGCAGCGCGTCTACGGCCAGTTCGATCAAGTCATCCATGCCGCTCGTTCTGCAACGTACCCTAAATTGCGTGAGGTAATAAGCCCACTTTTTGTAGGATACTTTCAGCGCGTCCTGCAAAGACCCTACCGATTGCAAATAATTGTTTCCAATTGTTTCATCCAATCAGGACTTGTATGCTGCAGATGGGCTGTGTTCGTTTTTCGCTCATTCTGGCTCTGACGCTGGCTCAATCGGCACTGGCCCAGGTCAACGTCCCCGCAGGCGCCACCATCAACGTCCCCGCAGGCGGCTCCATGAATCTGGGCTGCGTCCCCCTCAACGTACAGGGCGCCTTCAACATCGGCTCAGGACAAGTTTCCAATACCGGCAACGTCAGCATTGGAGCAGGTGGCAACCTTAATGGTGGTCAGGGCACCCTGAGCGTGAGCGGCAACTGGAGTAACGGCGGAACCTTTGTTGCCGGCACCGGCACCGTCGTCTTTACTGACGGCTGCGCTTCTGGACCGATCCAGTTCACCGGCACAACCCAGTTCAATAACCTCACATTGAGCAGCAACACAGGCCGAAACTTCATCTTTCCGCCAGGCAGCGTAGTCACCATCACAGGCACCTTGACGTTGCAAGGAACACCTGGGCAACCCATCAATTTGCTTACTGCTGGGGGGCAGACCACCTTTGTCATGGCGCCCGGAGCGCAACTGGTATCGAACAATGCAAGCGGGTTCTATGTCGATCAGAACGGCAACGTGATCATTGGCCCGCCGTCGATCCCCACGCTGAGCGAGTACGGACTCATGCTGCTCTCGCTGCTCATGGCAGGCACTGCGCTGTGGCGCGGTCGAAGCAGAACCTTTGGCGCACAGCGCAAGAACCAACACCTTTGAACGGAAGACTTCACCATGCGACATTCATTCCGACCCAAGCGCATCGTTGCGGCCTTGTGGACCGCCTTTGCTTTGCAGGCGCCAATCACCCATGCTGCCGACATCACGGCAACACCGCCTGCTGGCAGCGGCTTTGTGGTCAAGGACAACACCGGGCTGATAGATCGCCTGCGGGTGCAGGAGACGGGAACGGTCACCATTCCGAGCCTGCCCGGGGCAACGGGTGTCAACACGGTGACCTGCTTTGACAACGCGACGGGACGCCTCGGTCCGTGCGCGCCAGGGGTGGCCGTGGGGCCGACAGGGGCTACGGGTGCGACCGGCGTTCAGGGCGTGACCGGGGCAACCGGTGTCACAGGGGTGCAGGGTGTCACCGGCGTCACTGGCGTTACCGGAGCGCAAGGTGTGACGGGTGTTGCCGGGGCTACGGGTGCGACCGGCGTTCAGGGCGTGACCGGGGCAGCCGGTGTCACAGGAGCTACTGGCGTTACTGGCGCAACCGGCGCTGGCGTTACAGGTGCTACAGGCGTTACCGGCCCAGCGGGTGCAAGTGGCAGCTGCGAATTTGCTGATTTTTATGCACTGATGCCGCCCGACAATGCTGCTACTGTCGCCGCTGGTACGGACGTTGAGTTTCCGCAGAATGGGCCCCAGATTTTGATTGCTCGTACAGGTTTAAGTAGTTTCAATTTGCCAAGCATCGGCACCTACCAGATTTCGTTTCAAGTCAGCGTGGTTGAACCCGGGCAATTGATACTCACGCTCAATGGGGCTGACCTTGCTTACACGGTCAGCGGGCGCGCGACCGGTACCAGTCAAATTGTGGGGACAGCCCTGATCACTACGACCTTGATAAATTCCATTCTTACTGTTCGCAATCCAGCGGGGAACAGTCCTGCTCTGACGATCACGCCTTTAGCGGGTGGAACCAAGGCGGTGTCAGCCCATCTGGTCATCACCAGACTGGGCTGTTGAGTGCCTGGACGCTGATTTGGCTGGTCACGATTGCGGGCGCAAGCTTGGTTGGCCGGCTGTGTTCGCCCCCTCCCGGTGATAATTCGGACTCGAACCTCACCACCTGACTTGAGTGAAGACACGCATCTGCCTCAACATGATCGTGCGCGACGAGGCAGCGGTCATCGAACGCTGCCTCGCTTCCGTTCGACCTTTCATCGACCACTGGGTCATCGTCGATACCGGCTCGGTGGACAACACCCCCCAGCGCATAGCATCCGCTTTGGCCGGCATCCCCGGTGAACTGCACCGACGACCCTGGAAGAACTTCGGCCACAACCGCACCGAAGCGCTGAATCTGGCAAAGGAGCATGGCGACTACCTGCTGTTCATCGATGCCGACGAGTGCCTGCGAGCACCAGACGGTTTTGTCTGGCCGGCGCTTACCGACGACGCCTACTACCTGAACGCCGAATACGGTGCCACCCTCTACAGCCGCTGTGCGCTGGTATCCGCAAGGCTTGAGTGGAAGTGGTCTGGTGTCTTGCATGAATACCTGGAATCCACGCCCCAGGCCCATATCGGACACCTGAACTGGCCCCGCATGGTCGTGCAACACGACGGAGCGCGGGCACGCGACCCCAAGACCTACGAGAAGGATGCGGCCATCCTTGAGCGCGCATTGATGGAAGACCCGCTGAACTCGCGTAATGCCTTCTATCTGGCTCAGAGCTGGCGCGATGCCGGCGAGCCGGTCAAGGCGCTGGCTGCCTACCGTCACCGCGTCAGCATGGCCGGATTTGAGGAAGAAACCTGGTACGCCTTGTTCGAGATCGCCAAACTGACCGAGCAACTGGGTGGTTCGCTGGCCGAGGTGCGTAGCGCCTATCTCGATGCCTACCAGCGCCGCCCCAGTCGGGCCGAGCCGCTTTACAAACTGGCCTACTACCACCGTAATCGCAACGAATTGGCGCTGGCCTACCTGTTTGCAAGACAGGCCGCTGCGATCCCCAGACCCAACGACCTGCTGTTCATTGACGAGGGTGTCTACACCTGGTGCAGCCTCGATGAACTGGCAACAGCAGCGTACTGGGTTGGCGCCTTTGAGGAAGGTCGCAAGGCCACCGAACGAATGCTGGCCGAGGGGCATGTGCCGGCGTCGCACAGAGCACGGATCGAGACCAATCTGGGTCAATTCCCGCCACCAGCCGCCACAGGTCCTCGCACCAACCGTCGAGCTGCCTATTCGATCTGCATCATGTCCTTTGCCGGCTATGCTCACAGCCGCGTCTTCGAGGATGTTGCTCTGGCTTTGCAGGAAGGCTTTGCAGAACTGGGCGAGGTTGTTCCCATTGTCTATGACACCAAGAACATCAGCGGTCGTGGCGTGATCCTCGGGGCCAACCTGTTGTCACTCTCGCCCAACTTGGTGATCCCCGATGATGCGATCATCTTCAACCTGGAGCAGGCGTCTGACGCCAGCGGCTGGCTCAGCGACGCATACCTCGGCTTGCTGCGCTCACATGAAGTCTGGGACTACTCCGAGTTCAATATGGCGATGCTGCGAACCAAGGGCGTTGTGCGAGCGCGTCAATGTGCGATTGGCTACGCCCCCTGCCTGACCCGTATTACACCTGCCATCGAGGAAGACATCGACGTTCTGTTCTACGGTCAAATCGATGGACGACGCATTCCGATTCTGCAGGCTATCGAGGCCACCGGCTTGCGAGTGCATCGTCTGTTTGCGGTCTATGGCGGCGAGCGTGACACCTGGATCGCACGCTCCAAGATAGTCTTGAACCTTCATGCCCATCCCGAGCAGGTGTTCGAGATTGTGCGTTTGTCCTTTCTGCTGGCGAATCGACGCTTTGTGATCTCGGAGCCTGGTCGGGGGTCGGACCAAGTTGAAGTATCCCTGCGCAACGGCATCGTGTTTGGCACGGCTGAACAGTTACCTGAACTCTGCAAGCGTTATGTTGCTGACGAGACATCTCGGCGGGCGGTGGCCGATCGAGGTTTTGAGTTGTTCTCTTCCATCCGGCAGGCAGATTCCTTGCGGGCGGTTCTTGATCGGTCCGTGACTCCAAAGGCTGCTGGCGTAAAGACCCTTGTGACTTCGTCCATCGGTCAGCAAGACTGGTCGAATGTGTTGGCGAAAACAGTCAAAGTTACATTGCCGCTTGACCCAACTACGACCAACAAATTGAGTTTGTACCCGGCCACCACAGTGACCAGCCTGTCCTCAGTCACACGCGTTCAGCAGCAGTTCCATTTCAAGCTGCCAGCAACAGACGAGAGCGCGCCAAAAGTCCTGCTTGCAATACTGGCGAAGCAAAAGGAGGCGACGCTACCCTTTTACTTGCGCTGCATCGAGGCGCTGGACTATCCGAAGTCGGCCATAGCGCTCTACATTCGCACCAACAACAATACGGATCGAACGACGGAGGTGTTGCGCCACTGGCTCGACGGGGTTGGAGCCGCCTACGCCTCGGTTGAATTCGATTGCTCGGACGTGGCAGCCCCTGTGCAGCAGTACGGCGTTCACGAGTGGAACGAGACTCGTTTCAAGGTTCTGGGACGGATCAGGCAAGTGAGCCTGCAAAAAGCCATTGACGCGGGTTGTGATTTCTATTTTGTGGCGGATGTGGACAATTTTGTGCGCCCCAACACTTTGCGCGACTTGGTGGCGCTCAATTTGCCTATCGTGGGTCCACTGCTGCGCCACGAAGCACCTGAGAGGGCTTATTCAAACTACCACCACGAGATCGACGCCAACGGTTACCTTGTCGATAGCGAGGAGTATTACTGGCTGCTGAACCAGCGGATTCGAGGTGTCGCAGAAGTCAAGGTCATCCATTGCACTTATCTGGTTCGACGCGACTGCCTTGGGGCACTGCGCTATGACGACGGGTCACAACGTCACGAATACGTCATCTTCTCAGCATCTGCCAGGTCTGCCGGAATTCCTCAGTACCTTGACAACAGAGAAATCTATGGCTATTTGACGCTGGAGGAGAACCCTGATCGTTGCAAGACCCTGCTCGGCGATGAGATCGAAGCAGCTTTGACAAAGGCACCTGATCGAATGCGCGTTGTGCCTTGACGGCAGACAGATCTTTTGACGAAGATTTTCGTACTCGTCGGTGTCAGTGGTTGACGGCTTAACGCTGGTCATCGAAATCATTGCAAAGTTGATGACTAACATCGTCCTTATTCCAACGTCGGGTTTGGGGCAGGCAGATTTAGAAGTTGGAGTACCGCTTAGTGTCTCTTGGAGCCATATAGACGGAAGTCTTGGGGGGCAGCTTACCTCTGTCGCTGATGATTTCACACGCCGAACAGGTTGCTCCAAAGCTGACGATCACCGGCCCACGCAATGACGCACCCGATCAAACGGACAGCACCTGATCTGGCCTGTCTTGAGATTTAGCGACCGACGACAGCGCTTGCCGAATTACGGTAGTTGATTGAAGGTTGCACGTCACGTCAGCTAGCCACCAACCGGTGTCGTGCGTACATCTGATGCACCCAGGCGATCGCCGCATGGTTCGCCCACTGTGCAAGAAATTCTTGTACCGCGACCGGCATGGGTTCGATGCGTTGCATGTCTGGATGGCTGACATTCGTCAGTGGGGCCAGCAAACTGGCTGCGCACAGGTCGGCCACGCTGAAGCAGTTGCCGACCAGATAGCCGGTGCGCGCAACGCCAGCCGCCACCTCATCCAGAGCAGCTTGGGTGACGAGCCTGGACCTGGCGATATTGTCGGGGAAGACGCCGTTGCCCTTGCGAATGAAACCCTTGGCCGCGGGGAAGCTGGCGCGAAACGCCAGGCGCTTGAGCCAGGGCTTTGAAGCACTGAACGTGTCGCACAGGTAGTTGGGCTCGTTCAGCAAGACTTCGAACAGCAGTGTCCGCGTGGCAGGTCCGACCGTCGCATCGAAGCGCGTCTGCATGGCTACGGCTTGGGCGCGCAAAGTTTTGTCAGTTGGTAGCAGGGCTGGCTCGGGATAACGGCTTTCCAGCCAGTCGATGATGGCGGCAGAGCCAGAGATATAGCCACCATCATGTTGCAGCAGCGGAGTCGTGCTTGGCCCACCCGACAGCTTCTTGATCACCGGGAAGTGTGGCCCCGGCAGGTAAGTCTCGCGCCGATGGGTCAGTCTTTTGTAATCCAATGCCCAACGCACCTTTTCGTTGAAGTGCGAGGCGGCGAATTGATGCAAGGTCAACATGATGGGTGAGCTCCTGTCTGCATGAGGATGATTTTGCCCGGTTCAGTCTCGGCCGCCTGAACGGCCCACTCGGATGCTAACGAACATGGCCGCCTTCGCGCCATGACACCAGAAGATCGAACCGTTGCAGGGGTAGGTTTTTACGGTCAGCGACCGCGAAGGCTGACTGGCTCCTGAAGACATCAAGCGGTCAACCGCCCCCCGCCCCCAAGAACTCAAACAGAACTCTCTGCTCATTCCAATCCAGCGGTACCCCAGCCTGGCGCCCCCGCATTGAGTGCAAATTCAGCTGTCGAGGCTGCCGCCCTTCCAGAATCGCCCGGACGATGTCCGGCGCCAACTGCGTCATTCTGAGTCCCGCACCAAGCCCGCCTCAGACGCGTTGACGACCAGTTTTCGGTCAATGACGTCCTGGCTTTCGATCGATCCTACGAACTTGTGGCAGAAAGAGCCCGCCCTGGACGCCCCAGGGTTTTTGCCCCCAGAGCTCACGGTTGAGATCAAGGCGCTCGCGTCTGGTGGCGCGCATCAGCAACAGCACCGTCTGGCGGTGGTTGCACGACGACGCGATTCGCCCCTGGCAGCACCGCTGCTGGATATTTCCGCGTGACCCGCATTTCCAGCTCAAGGCTGGGCGAATCCTGGACCTCTACGAACGACGCTGGCAAGGTCATGGCAAGCAGCGTGCTGCGTAGCCGTTCCTGCATTTGGCTGGTGTTAGGATCGACGCAGCGACGTGAATGAATTTGCTAACTGTCGCAGCTGACGGCAACTGAACCCTATACTACACAGGAGCACCTACTTCATGAGTCAATATCTTTTCAAGAATTTTCGGCTCCTTGAGCCGACTTTGGATGAAGTAAGGGACGGTTATGAATTGCTGGTTGAGGGCACGACCATTCGCGAAGTCTCTGACAAGCCAATCAAGAGTGCGTTGGCCACCGCGATCGATTGCGGTGGGCGAACTTTGATGCCAGGGCTCATAGACAGCCATGTCCACGTCTTCCTAAGCGAGGTTTATATCCGGAATCTCGAAAACATTCCGTTGACCTTAATGACCGCGCGCGCTATTGGCCTCATGAAGGGCATGATCGATCGTGGTTTTACGTCGGTTCGCGACACCGGTGGCGCTGATTGGGGGATCAAGGAAGCGGCCGAAAAGGGCGACATCGCTGCCCCACGTCTTTTTATTGCGGGACAGGCCATCGGACCCACCGGCGGCCATTCCGACTCGCGCCGCCGAACCGATTACGGCATGCGCTGCCACTGCTGCAACGCAATGTCCTTCACGATGTGCGTATCGGATGGCGTCACCGAAGTTCGTCGCGCCGCGCGCGAACAGATGCGACAAGGGGCAGACCACGTCAAGATCATGATGTCAGGCGGCGTTGCCTCGCCCTATGATCCCTTGACAAGCCTGCAATTCAGCATGGAAGAAGCCAGCGCAGCCGTTGAAGAGGCGACCGCTTTCGGCCGCTACGTCTGCGCCCATGCCTACACCCCGGAGGCCATCACCCGCGCCGCTCATGCCGGGGTGCGGACGATCGAACATGGCAATTTGATTGATGAGGCCGCGGCCAAGTTGATGGCTGAAAAGGGCATGATTCTGATTGCCAATCTTGTCACATACTATGCGATGAAAGAGCGTGCCGCCGAGTTCGGCATGACGGCTGACATGCTTGCCAAGAATGACATGGTGATCGAAGGCGCTTTGCGGTCGCTTGAAATTTGCAGGAAGGCCGGCGTTCCTGTGGCCTATGGCACTGACCTGCTCGGTCAGTTGCAGGTCGAGCAATCGCGCGAATTCCAGCTTCGGTCCGAGGTTGTGAGCCCCATAGAGATCATCCGTTCGGCCACCAGCATTGGAGCCAAAGTTGTTCGGATGGAAGATAAGCTGGGTACCCTGAAGGCAGGCGCCTTTGCGGACATGCTGCTTGTCAACGGTGATCCACTGAAGGATCTCAGCCTGCTCCAGAATCAGGGCCGCGATCTTTCCATGATCATGAAAGCCGGACAATTCCACAAGAATGAAGTGCTTCACTAGAGCCCGAAAAATCTACTGGAATGGTTGCCTTTAATGAAGCACGGTTAGGACGCACGGCACTGAAAGGCATGGCCGTCATTTCGATGGCGTTCATCCTTATGCCGCTGTTTTTTGTCACCTGGCTGGCCTTCTTTCAGCAGGAAGTTCCAAGCTTTCCGCCCGAGGGCTACACTCTGCGCTGGTTTGCGGAAGTGACGCGCAACAAAGTCTTCGCCAGCGGGTTCATCCTGAGTATCCAGGTCGGAATGTTGGCTACCAGCATCGGGCTGTTGATTGGCGTACCCGCCAGTCTGGTTGTGGTGCGAAGCAAGTTCATAGGACAACAATGGATCGCCTCGCTCTTGCTAGCACCTTTGATTGTGCCGGGTGTCGTGCTTGGGACTTCACTGTATGTCTTCCAGATCGAGGTTGAGGTCGCTACCAAACTGCCACTGATGGGCTCCTTTTGGGGCTTGGTCGCAGCCCATACGCTGATTGTCATACCGTGGACCGTGCGCCTGGTAACAGCCAATCTCTCGGGCATGGATCGTACGATTGAGGAGGCGGCGCAAAATCTCGGCGCGAATCGTTTTACAACGTTTTGGCGGATCACATTGCCGACGATCAGGCCCGGCATTGTTGCGGCGGCGCTCTTTGGTTTCGTGAATTCTTTTGGCAATCTTGAAATGAGCCTGTTTCTTGTCGGACCGGGGCGCACCACATTGCCGATCGCCATTCTCCAATACCTGGAGTGGAAGATCGATCCCACGGTCGCTGCCGCGTCGGTCATGCAGATTGTCATGATCAGCGTCGCGCTGCTGATCACCGATCATTACGTCAAACTGAGCCGGGTAGTCTGAATGGCACAACTTCATATTGATCACCTGACGAAGAGTTACGGCAATCTGACTGTCGTTGACGATGTGTCGCTGTCGGTTGCTGACGGCGAATTCGTGGTCCTACTAGGCCCTTCAGGTTGCGGCAAGACGACGACGTTGCGAATGATGGCCGGATTTGTCACGCCATCCTCTGGCTTGATCTCGATTGGGCAGAAGGACGTTACAGCACTTCCGCCCTGGCGCCGCAATTGTGGTCTTGTTTTTCAAAGCTATGCACTTTTCCCGCACATGACGGTCGCCCAGAACATCGCCTTTGGCCTTGAAATGCGAAAGGTTGATCAAAGCAGCATCGGTAAGCGCGTGGCCGATGCGCTGCGTCTGGTGCGCCTCGAAGGGTTCGGGGACCGCTATCCGCGCCAGATGTCGGGGGGGCAACAGCAGCGGGTCGCGTTGGCACGGGCCCTGGCTATTGAGCCCGATATCTTGTTGCTCGATGAGCCCTTGTCAAATCTCGATGCGAAACTGCGAGTGGAAGTGCGCCAGGAGATTAGGGAACTGCAGCGCAAACTTGGCATCACTACCATCCTTGTAACGCATGATCAGGAAGAGGCGCTAACGGTGGCGGATCGTCTGGTGGTCATGAATGAGGGGCGCGTGCGGCAGATTGGCTCCAAGCGCGATATTTACGAACGTCCGGCTGACCGGTATGTCGCAAGCTTTATCGGGCAAAGTTTCTTTATCGACGGTAGGGTCACGGAAGCAGGAAGCTTTCAAAGCAATGATGGTCTGAGTTTTGTCGTTGCTGATCATTGCCCGCTCGGACCCTCCAGCCTTGCGCTTCGACCTGAGCGACTCATGCTGGGCGAGGTGCCTGCGTCAGCGGACAATCGCATGCTGGGTCGGGTGGAGTATATTTCTTACCTGGGTGCGGCGATCGAAGTTCACTTGCGTGTTGGTGAGACAACGCGTGTGGTCGTACAGATAACCAATCGCGATGGTGTTCAAGAGCCAAAGAAGGACGATGAACTGTGGATAGGGTGGGCCAAAACTACCGGGCTTGTCTATCCTTCTGAAAGCAATCGGTAGCATAAAGAGGTAATTCCATGTCTCGCAGTCAAAATCTTTCATTCAAACGCCGTCAGATGCTGCAACTTGCAGCCTTTGGAACAGGCGCGCTTTACTTCGGTTCTGCACTTGCGCAACAGCAACGTGTCGTGGTCGGCACTTGGGGTGGCGATTACGCCAGATTGCTGACCAAAAATGTGGATGATCCTTATCTGAAGCCAAAGGGCATCGAGGTAGTGCAGGATCAGGCCTCCGATGCACCGCGCCGCGCAAAAATGGTGGCTGAAAAGCGCCTGCCGCGTGGATCGGTTGACATCCAGGGGTTTTCATCTGCCAACATGTTTGAGATGAACGGGGTTGACTTGCTCGAACCGCTTGACTATTCAAAAATTCCAAATGCCAAATTTTTGATGCCCAACATGAAGTACCCGTATGGGATTGGCCAAATCTATTCGGGCAAGGTCGTGGTCTACAACCCGAAGATGATCAAACCCGCGCCCAGCAGCTTCAAGGACGCATTCGATCCGAAATGGGGCAATAAGAGCGGCTTCATAGATATTCAGTATCTCTTTGTCATCATGGCCGCCTCGCTGGCGGCTACCAATGGCGCCTCCATGATTGATTTCGAAAAGGCCAAAGAAGTGCTTTTGGCATCCAAAAAGGCCGGTGCACGCATTTATCCGACCAATGAAGCTTTCGCGCAGGCTTTGAAGACGGAAGAGATCGGCATCGGCATCATGTGGAAGGCGCGCGCCGTGCAGTGGCAGAACGCAGGCATTGCGGTTGAATCGGTAGCCGCCACTGAGGGGATTCCGCTTTACATCACTGGCTTCGCCATTGCGAAAAATGCGCCCAACAAAGAACCTGCCTACGCGTACATGAATGCGATGCTGGAAAAGAGCGCGCAGGAAGCATTCGCGGTGGACATGGGGTACAACGCAACGGTTACCAATGCGGTTGTTGCTCCGGACCTGCAAAAACGCATCGGCTTCACGGCAGAGGAGCAGAAACGCCTGAAAGATCTGAATTACGAATTTCTTGCTAAGAACGATGCGGCCATGAAGGAGTGGTGGGACAAAGTTTTCAAGGCCTGAAAGAAACATGTTGGCTGCAGAGTCGCCGAAGGGGACTGGCCTCACCGCTACTTTGCTGGTCGGCCCGGCGACGTTGTTTGTGGCGGTGACTCTGCTGGTTCCGATTGCAATTTTGTTCCGCTACAGTCTCAATGCCTTTGTGCCGGGACAATTCATGGTCGATGCTTTGACCGCGGAAAATTACATCAAGTTCTTTTCTGATCCGTATTACACGAACGTTCTGCTTCGAACTGTTCGGGTGGCGACGATCTGTACCTTGACTTGTTTTATCTTTGGCTTTCCACTGGCCTACGTTCTGGCTCGAACGCAGTCACGTTTCAAGAATATTTATATCATTCTTGTTGTACTGCCGCTCTTTGTTGGCAATGCTGTGCGCGCAGCAGGCTGGATGGCATCGCTTGGCAACAAGGGTTTTTTCAATCAATTGATGATGTCTCTTGGCATCATCAACGAGCCGATTGAAATAATGTATACGGAGACGGCCGTTTTGATCGGCATTGTCGCGGTCAATCTTCCCTATATGGTGCTTACGCTGCAAAGTGTTATCGAAGGCGTTTCCCCGATGATCGAAGAAGCTGCATTCAGCCTTGGCGCAAGCCCCCTGAAGATGGCTCAGCGCGTACTTTGGCCTTTGGCACTGCCTGGTGTCCTCGCGGGCGGCATTCTGACTTTTATTCTGGCGATGAACGCTTATGCGACACCTGTGCTTCTGGGAGGACCAAAATTTCAAATGATGGGACCTTTAGTCTATGGACAGTTCGCACAGCAAAACAATTGGCCGTTTGGTGGTGCAATTTCCTTTGTTTTGATGTCGGCCACGATCATCCTGATGCTGAGTGCAAATCATTTGGTGCAGCGTCGGTATTTGGGCGTCCCTGGCAAGCGCTGACATCCTAACTTCGTGGTTCAAGGGTCCCAAGTCCAAAGTCGAACTCTGGACTGGATCAGGCCACTGGATCATGCTGGGTCGCAAAGCTGAACAGCGCTTTTCAACAGATGGCACCATCGCCAAGAACCATTTCAACCGATCGCGTTGAATCTCCCTTCCAGGACTTAGCAACTTCTAAGGATTCAGCACATCTCGGATAAAACCAGCGGTCGCATGGCGGGCTGGGGGCAGGTTGATCAGTGTGTGCGGTGCGCTGGCAATCAGCACAATGCTGGCGGATTTCTCCCCTTTCAGTGCGTCTCCGCAGTGTCCTCTGGCGTTGACGCTGCCAAGCCACGAATTGGACGGTGAGAAGAAGGGATCCGTAGAACTGATGATGTTGAGCATGCTCTGCTTCGGCGGCAGCGCGGTGCCGTGCTTTTCAACAAAATAGTTGTCTTCGCAACTCCACGAGTAAATGATGCGCCCCAGGAATTCGCCTCCGGCATAACGCGCCACGCTGGTTGCACCTTCGCTGGTACCGGCCAGAACCATGCGCGAAGTGTCGGCCCACTCGGCGTTGCGCAGCGCCTGAACGACAAAGCCGATTTCGGACGCACGCAGCGCATGAATCTTCTCATAGAAATCCTTGCCGACGGGTGATGTGTAGGTGGCCCGGTCCGCCAGGGCGAAGGAGTCCGGAGCGATGCTGGCGACCCCCAGAGTGGCCAACCACTGCTGCCACTCACCAATGGCCTTGAGTCCCAAACCCGATGAGCCGTGCAGGAAGACAACCACCGGCACGCGGGCCTTTACAAGCTTTGGCGCATCGCTGAAGGTGCCGACGTAGCTTGCACCACCGGTCACTTGAGACGGCAACACGGTGGACGCCCGCTGCACTACAGCGTCGGCGGACGCACTGGTGTGTTGCAAAGCGCCTGCCTTGATCTGCCCGGACGGGGCTGGCTGTGCAAAGCCGACTGACCATGAGAAGACCAGGGGTGCAAGTCCCAAAAAAAGCGCAGATCGATGCATTGAGATTCCTTGGATAAAGCGTCAAGCCACTTTAAGTAAAAAGCACGATAAGGTCCAATGCATTAAATGATTGCATTGATAATGAATCAGTATGAATCTGACTCAGCGGCAACTGCTCATGTTTGTGACCATGGCGCGTCTGAGCAATTTTTCCCGCGCCAGCGAGATCCTGCATATCAGCCAGCCTGCCCTGAGCAGAGCGCTGGCAGAAATGGAGGCGCAGCTTGGCGTCAAGCTGTTGCAGCGAACCACGCGGCAGGTCACGCTCACCTCTGAAGGGGAGCGATTCTTGCCGCAAGCGCAGCGCCTATTGAAGGACATGGATTGCGCTGTCGCCAACCTGCGTGAGGATGCAAAAGGACTGTCAGGGCGGGTTTCGCTGGCGGTCGGCACAGCATTTGGCTGCACTGTCCTGCCCCAAGTCGTGCAGGCATTTGCGGCCGGTCATCCGGCCGTTCGGCTGCGTGTCATAGACGACAACAGCGCAGGAATTGCCTTGCGTGTGGCACGTGCTGAAACAGATCTTGGAGTAGGCTCACTGGTCGGGAATACTTCTGTGCTGGAGAGCCAACTGTTGCTGAGCGCCAGACTCGGACTGTTGGGGAATCCAAAGCTTTTCGCCATGGAAGCCGCATTGAGGACGAAGGATTTTTCGAATCTGCCACTGCTCAATGAACCCATCGATACGAGCATCATGCAGGAACTTCAAAGGCATGGCTCTGAGCTGGTATCACTGATGGACCGGGGGACGGAAGTTTCCAGCCTCGCCCTTCAACTGGCACTGGCCCAGGCGGGAGTGGGGGTTGCTGTTATCTCGGCGCTTGGAGCATCTCACCCGCAGGCGAGTGGACTTCGATTTGTGCCGCTTCAGCCCGCGGTCAATCGGGGGGTCTTCGTGTTCTGGCGTCGGGATCGGGCACTGAGTGCGTCCGCGCAGGCGCTTGTCAGCGCGATACGACTTGGCGTAACAAACGCAAAACTGCATGTCGGTGTAAGCAAAAATCAAGATGCAACAGCTTGCCTCTTGATCTGAAGCATCAATTCTCGGCGGATTGAGACCGCACGGAACCACGGGGGCGACCAGCCCCTTGGCTACTGAATCGCCAGCATGATTTCGTTGCGGCGAAACATTGGCAAAGTCCATGGCGGGTTGTAGCGCGCCAGCTGTGGGCGGCCAGCAGTCACTATTTTTTGTGAAGCCAGCCACGCCACCAACTCATCGGTGCGCTGCTGAATGCCGTCTTCCGTGTTAAAGCCTGAATAGCTCAGCACCGCCCAGGTCTTGGCGGGCACTTCACGCAACTGCACGGCCAGGTTATTGGGCTTGGGCAGGGTGTTCAGGGTGTAAGTGCTGGGCATCACAAAATGCACCCGCCAGCGCTTGGCGCCTTGCATGGCTTGCGGCATCTGGCCGGCTTGCCCGGCATTTGGCATCGGTTCCATGGCCACAGGCGCAGTCATGGCGATTTTCTGCGAGGCTGCGTTAACCGGCTCCATCGTCACCGGCGCGGTCATCGCAATTTTCTCTGAACCCTTGTCTGGTGCTGAACCGGCAGCCACGTTGTTGCCAAATATGTAATCGGCAATGGCACGGAAACCTTTGCCTGAAGCAGTATCCATGTCGCCCTCCACGAAGGTTTCCGCCACGATGAAAGCCGGGTAACGGCGCAACTCGATGTGGTCATGCTTGGAGATGAGTTCAAATTTGGGTTCTTCAGTGGCCATGGCCGCAGTTCCAAGCAGCCCAAGGGCCAGCAAAATGATGAGTTGAATGGTGTGCTTCAAGAGGGCTGGCCCTGAACATCGGGTGTCTTGCATGGTGTCATGGCTCTCGTTCGGTGCTAACAGCATAAATATTACCAGTCAGGGCCATCTTCAGCGTTGATTGGGGTCCGACAAACTGGCTGGCTGTAGGGCTTTGCCGCGCGACTGCGCCCAATTCTTTTCCGCTGAAATCCGGGTCTACTACCTTCTGCGGACCTGAAATTCAATTCTGATCGTCAGCTTGCGACAAAGTGGATCGACTCCAAGAGACACCTGCCGGCTGTGCTGCCTTTCGAACTGTGCAGGGCAGCGCGGTGCCGTCAGCGAGCCTTGTTCCAACCGGCGAACGCGATAGGCATGCTGTCAATGCGCTGACATTTATCAAGAAGCACATGATCGACTGGCTTCATATTCCGCAGTCTCTTCATTCAGCGCAGTCAGAAGGTCCCATGAAGTTGGCTGAGACAAAATACGACAACAAAGAAACCGGTTGCTGCGCGAGGCTGGACGAGGCACGTTGGGATGGTCAGGAATTCGACTGGAAAGACAAACCTTTCGTCAAAGACCATATTCGCGAGTTTCTCCTCGTGCCACTCAATTTCGGAGCGGTGATGACCCGCGACCAGGCCGCCATTGAGGAGGCGCAAGCATACGCCCCTGAGCCTTTGTGGCTGGTAGACGAAGTATGGCCTTGGGGTTCCGATGTCTACATTGCCACAGACCGCGGCGTACCGAACATGCAGACGGAGTATCTGTCCGGGGCGTTCATGACCAAAGTTTTCACCGGGCCTTTTCGGGACATAGGCTCCTGGATCACCCAGACAGAAGCGTTCGTCCGAGGACATGGGCGAGAGATCGACAAGCTCCATTTTTTCTACGCCACCTGACCAAAATGCGCCAGGCACTTCGGCAAGAATCAAGTGCTTGCCTTTGCGAAGCTGAAGTAACTCACCGGTTGTCATGTGCCAATAAGAAAAGAGCCGGGGGAAGACACAAGAGATGAATCTCAGCGGTGATTCAAATGATGCAAAGGCCATCGCTGGCGAGCGCTGTTTGGCCGACTTGCAGACCATCAATCCCGCGTCAGTGGCGCCAGGTGGCGGCGCCATTCCGAGGTTCAGTTACAACCCGCCGAAGTCAATTCAATGCGACTCTGGGTGCATCATGGCGGGAACGGCAGTCTTTCACCGCGTTGTCAAGGCCGATGACTTTTATGCGGCCTTGGGTTTTGACGCAAGAGGGCAATCTATTGCCTGACGAATTCGTCTGGGACCGCTACAGACGGGATGGATCGTCAAGATCGGCGAATTGCCTGCAAGCAAGAATTTCCGCCTATCTGCACAAGCACTCAGCAAAATTCACCGAGCAGTACGGCCGCGAATACGACGAGCTGATTGCCAACTGCCATTCGAATCGCATGAATGATGGCGATAAGCACTGCGCCAATTGCCCAATGCATCCGCGCCTGTCGGCCAAGGATGCAACAATTCAATCGCTTGGCAAGACAGCCTGACGGCAGGGCTGTTGACGAAGATAGAGTTGGCGCAGTTGAGCCGGGTCACTTCTAAAACGCATTGAGGAATATCGAGCCTCTCTCCGCAATTGGAACGGTCCTTGGAAGCGGCACGATGCAGGGCCTGAGTCTTCGCTGTGAAGACTTGCGACGGGTTGAGTTCATGCGCGCTGTTGCCCGGGCCAGTATTGGAATGACGGGAATGCGATACTCAGCTATGCGCTTGAAAAGCCTATCACTCCAAACCGGCAAGGCATGTAGCTGGGCCAGATACTGCTGCGCAGGCCGGCTGGACAGCCCAGCGAGCGCGGCGGGCGATAGCTGTGGTGTCTAAGGGCGATATGACCTCCGCAGGTGCTACTTCGAGCGCTGCGCTTGCTGCAGGCGGGGCCGCTGTTCTTGACGGCGTGCAGTTCCTTGAGGCACTTGCTTCGGCGAGCGCCAGCTTCAAAGTGCTCGCGGCGGTGGACATTTACGACAGCAATCACGTCAAGCTGTTTTCCAAAGGTCATGAGCTTGGTGTTGACCAGCAACAGCGGCTTGCGCAGCGCAAGCTGCTCAAACCCCTGGTGGCGTGTCTCGCGGCCAAAGGCGGGGTCAGCGCCACCGTGCTGGAGCAGGAAGTCGTCAGACAATGCCAGAGTTCGACGTTTCTTTGGGCCATAGTCGGTACCAACTTTGACCGACTCAGGGGCCTTTATCATTCAGCGCCCTTGCAGCCGTTTGCCCTGCTTTGGTTGTCCGTTCAGAAGGTGACCCGGCCTCAGCTCTTTTCTCATTCGGTTCTTGCCAGCATCCTGACAAGCATGCTTGTCCTCAAGCAGAGTGAATCGCTGGTTGATGCCCACCGGGCCCTGGTAGCGGGTTTGCTCCATGACTGCGGAGATCCTTATGGAAATCCAGGCTACGCAGACCTCGGAACCAGCGTAAGCCGTGGTCAGTGGATGGAGATCATGGCACACGCAAAAACTGGCAGCGAACTGGTAGAACAGTTCACGGACTATTCTGAATCGATTTCAGAGGCGGTACGGCAGCACCATGAAAAGCTGGACGGTTCCGGTTACCCGAGCGGCCTGTCGGAGCAAAGTTTATCGCCACTCGGGTCTGTGCTCAGCCTGGTGGAGACGGTTTGCGGCGTCATGAATGCGCCCAACAATCACGCCGCCCGCGCCAAGCTCGCGTTGTCGTTTGTTGCCGGTGAATATGACCCGCAGGTCGTGTCCCTGCTGATGCCTCCGGTCAGTGGAATGTTCGCCACCGGGATCGTCCTGCCTGCCGATTTCAACCTGGTCCAGGCGATAGAACGGTCTGAATTGATGAGCCGGCGTCTGAAGCAGGCGCACCAAACGATCGCACGGTACAAGCCGTCTGACTTCGACAATGAACAGATGGCAGCAGTGATGGAGTTCGCCCAGCGGCGCGTTGCCAGGCTCAAGAGTTCCTGGGAAGCCACCGGCATTGGTGAATACTTTGCCGATGAAGCCGCGCGTCTTTCGCAATCCGCGGGCAATGAGAAGCTGTTCTTCGATCTCGACGTCGTGCCGCGGGAACTGATCTGGCGCATGCGCAGCTTGGCGCGCATGATTGTGATGATGCTGCACCAGCGTTGTCTGTCGGGCAACAGCCCGCTGGATACGGTCATTGCAGCACTCGATGTCGAGAGCTGAGCATCCGTGATTGACTCGTCCGCAATGCGGTAACGCCACGCGGATGTTCAGGTATAGCTGCGTGCGTCCTCGATGACCTTGCCGTCGTTGGGCAGGCTTCCGGGCAGCAAGAACTCGACATCACCACGAAGTTTGGTGACATCGCGAATGGCCTCGCCGATCTTGACGGCAAGCGCGTCGGGTCCGCCGCAGGCCGTCTCGACCTTCAGCGTCATCGCGTCATTGGCCATCTCTCCGGTAACCACGAGCCGGGCGCGTGCCACTTCGGGGAAACGCTTGACAATGTCGGCAACCTGCCCCGGGTGCACAAACATGCCGCGGATCTTGGTGGTCTGGTCCGCTCGCCCCATCCAGCCCTTGATACGGGTATTGCTGCGCCCGGTCGGGCAGGAGCCGGCCAGCACCGCGGACAGGTCGCCGGTCCCAAAACGGATCAGCGGGTAGGCGGGGTTGAGGGTTGTCACGACGACTTCACCGACTTCACCGGGGGCGACCGGATCGCCGGTTCCTGGGCGCACGATCTCGACGATGATCTCTTCATCAAGCACCAGACCCTCGCGCGCCTCGGTCTCATAGGCAATCGAGCCCAGGTCGGCGGTCGCGTAGCACTGGTAACCTGAGATGCCGCGCGCGGCAAACCAGTCGCGCAGCGAAGGAGGAAACGCTTCGCCACCGAACATGGCTTTCTTCAGGCTGGGCAGGTTCACACCCATGTCCACTGCCTTGTCCAGGATGATTTTCAGAAAACTGGGTGTGCCGATATAGCCGGCAGGCTGCAACTGGGCCATGGTCTGAACCTGCTGCTCGGTCTGGCCGGTGCCGCCGGCAAAGACGGTGCAGCCCAGCGCGTGGGCGCCGGACTCCATCATCGACCCGGCCGGGACAAAGTGGTAGCTGAAGCAGTTGTGAATCAATTCGCCCGGACGAAAGCCGGCTGCAAAGATCGCGCGCGCCATGCGCCAGTAGTCCTTGACCGCACCCTCTGGCTCATAGATCGGGCCGGGGCTGGAAAAGATGCGCGGCATGTGTTGGCCGTAGGTCACTGCGCTGAAGCCGCCAAACACGTCGCCGTGGCTGCTGGCGCGACCGGCTTGCTGGCGTTCCAGCAGTTCATGCTTGCGTATCACAGGCAAACTGGAAAGCGCCTGCCTGCTGGTCACCCGCGCCGGATCCACGTCCTTCAGAATCTGTCCCAGCGCCACCGACGAACTCCTGGCATGCGCGACCTGGCCCGGCAAGGCTGCCATCAAAGCCGTTTCGCGTTCCGCGCTGTCGCGCGTTTCCAGCGCATCGTAATGTCCTGACATGTCTTTTCCTCTCAGGCACTGACCACCGTCGTGCCGTTACGGGTCTGAGAATTCCTAGGCCAGCCAGCGCTTGCGCCGCTTGTAGCTCTTCACGTCCTTGAAGCTCTTGCGCTCGCCCCCGCCCACACCCAGGTAGAACTCCTTGACGTCCTCGTTGTTGGCGAGATCGCTGGCCACGCCGTCCATCACCACGCGGCCTGATTCCATGATGTAGCCGTAGTCGGCGTACCTCAGCGCCATGTTGGTGTTCTGCTCGGCCAGCAGGAAGGTGACCTTTTCCTTGCGGTTCAGGTCTCTCACAATTTCGAATACTTCCTGCACGATTTGCGGTGCCAGGCCCATGGAGGGCTCATCCAGCAGCACCATGCTGGGGCTGGCCATCAGGGCGCGGCCAATGGCACACATCTGTTGCTCGCCACCCGAGGTGTAGGCGGCCTGACTGGTGCGCCGGGTCTTGAGACGCGGGAAGTAGTTGTAAACTTTTTCCAGATTGGCGGCCACTTCGACCTTGCTGGATCGCGTGTAGGCGCCGGTGAGCAGGTTTTCCTCGATCGTCAGGTGCGCAAAACAATGGCGCCCCTCCATCACCTGCACCACGCCGCGCCGCACCAATTCGGCCGGAGACAGATTTTCGATGCGCTCGCCGCGCAATTCGATCGAGCCCTTGGTGACCTCGCCCCTTTCGCCGCGCAGCAGGTTGGAAACCGCCCGCAAAGTGGTGGTTTTGCCGGCACCGTTGCCACCCAGGATGGCGACGATCTTGCCCTCGGGGACATTCAATGAGACGCCCTTGAGCACCAGGATCACGTGGTTGTAAATGACCTCGATGCCGTTGACATTGAGAACGATTTTTGTAGGTTCCATAGATTCCTGCCTTTAGCAATCGGCAGCACTGCGCGCAATGCTGCCGATTGGACTGTCATTGCAGGTTGCAAGCCTGCAATGACAGTCAATGGGCCGTCAAGTTCTCGATCAGGACTGGCAGTCCGCCGCATTGCGACGGGTCATCTTCTTGTCGGCCAGGTATTTCTCGCCGCCTTCCTTGATCATCGGCTTGAGGATCTGCTCATCAGCCTGGTACCAGTCCGAAGACGGATTCCATTTGCTGCCATTCCAGTCCTGGATGCGGGCCCAGGTCGAGCCCATATGGTCCTGGCACGATGAACTGACCGGGCGGATCACGCCATTGAAGCCGAGCGCGTCGAGCTTCTTCTGGTCGAGCGCCAGATTCTCCAGCCCCCAACGCACCTGCTCGGTGGTCATGACCTTGCCCTTGCCAAAGCGTTCCTGGGCGCGGCGCACAGCCTCCACTGACAGCATCGAGATCACGACACCACGGGTGTAGAGCACAGCGCCGACTTCGTCCTTCGGTCCGGAGCCCTGGCCCTTGTCATGCACAAATTTCAGGATGTCCTGCATCACCTTGGGCTGCTGACCCGAACTGTGCATGGCCAGCGCGTGGTATCCCTTGGCACCTTCGCCGACGTCCTTCACGTCCGGCTCGGCGCCGGCCCACCAGACGCCGTACATCTTGTCGCGCGGGTAGCCGGTGGCCTGTGCTTCCTTCAGCGCGGTCGAGTTCATCACGCCCCAGCCCCACAGCAGCACATAGTCAGGCTTGCTTTGCCGCACCTGCAGCCAGGTCGCCTTTTGCTCGACGCCGGGCGCGGTCACCGGCAGCAACTGCAGTTCGAAGCCGTGCATCTTGGCGCGCTCCTGCAGCAGTGGGATCGGTTCCTTGCCGAACGGACTGTCGTGGTAGACCAGAGTGATCTTCTTGCCCTTGAGCTTGTCCAGGCCGCCCAGGCTCTTGCCGATGTGCTGGATCAGGATGTCGGAGCCGGTCCAGTAGCTGCCCAGCAAAGGAAAGTTCCACTTGAAGGCCATGCCGTCCTGCGATACCGACAGGCCGTAGCCCACGGTCAGCAGGGGCATCTTGTCGGCCGGCGCTTTTTCGGTCAGGGCAAAGGTGATGCCGGTGCTCTGCGGGTCGATCAGCGTGACGCCGGGCCGGCTCTTCAGGCGTTCGTAGCACTCGACGCCGCGGTCCGTCGCATAAGCGGTCTCGCATTCTTCGAACGTGATCTTGACGCCGTTGATGCCGCCATCGCGCGCGTTGATCATCTTCAGGTAGTCCTGCTTGCCGTTGGCCCATGGAATGCCGTTGGGGGCATAGGCGCCTGTGCGGTAGGACAGCAGCGGGTAGAACTGCTCCTTGGCCTGGGCGAATGCCACAGTACCCACGGAGGCGATGAGGGCCGCCACTGCGATGTTTCTAATTTTCATGCTGGTCTCCTAAGTGTGTAGCACCGTCGGTGCTGGGTTGACAAAAAACTTATCAATGAGGAAATGGCCACAGCCGCAGCTTCTGCTTGCCGATGCTCCAGAGCTTGGCCAGCCCGTGCGGTTCAACGATCAGGAACCAGACGATCAAGGCGCCAAAGATGATCAACTCCGCGTGCGAGGTCACAGCCGTGGAAACCGCCAGGCCCAGCGCGCCGCCAATCAGGGGCAGGAACTGGTTCAGGGCAATCGGCAAGATGACGATGAAGGCCGCACCAAAGAAACTGCCCATGATCGATCCCATGCCGCCGATGATGACCATGAACAGCAGTTTGAACGACAGGTCGACGGAAAACGCGGCCGGCTCCCAGGCGCTCAGGTAGACAAAGCCCCACAGCGCGCCGGCGACCCCGACGATGAACGAACTCACGGCGAACGCGCTGAGCTTGGCATACATCGGGCGGATGCCGATCACCGCGGCGGCAACGTCCATGTCCCGAATCGCCATCCATTCGCGGCCGATCGCCGAGCGCACCAGATTCTTGGCGAGCAGCGCCAGCACGATCAGAATCGACAGGCAAAAGATGTATTTGGAGAACGGACTGTCGATCGGCAGACCGAACACCTGAAGGCCGGACACCGAAACCGAGCCCGAGGTCGACTCGTTGGTGAACCACTTGATGCGTAGGAACATCCAGTCGCTGAAGAACTGCGCGGCCAGAGTCGCCACCGCGAGGTACAAACCCTTGACCCGCAAACTGGGTAAACCAAACAGAATACCGAACGCGCTGGAGCACAGCCCGCCCAGAATCAGCGCGGGCAGCAAGGGCATGCCGGGCACCCGCACAAAGAAATTGAACGCGGCATAGGCGCCGACAGCCATGAAGGCGCCCGATCCCAGCGAGATCTGTCCGCAATAACCGACCAGGATATTCACGCCCAATGCGGCCAGCGCCATGATCAGGAAAGGAATAAAGATCGCGCGGAACAGGTAATCGCTGCTCAGCATCGGAACCACGACATAGGCGGCCGCGATCAGCAGAAGCACCGCCCATCGGTCTTGCGCGATCGGAAAGATCTGCTGATCAGCGCGATAGGTGGTCTTGAACTGGCCGTTTTCTCTATAAAACATAAGACTTCTTTTCTTGTGAGCGGTCAGACGCGGTCGATGATTTTTTCGCCAAACAAACCTTGCGGGCGGAACAGCAAAAATACCAGGGCCAGCACATAGGCGAACCAGATCTCGATGCCGCCGCCGACGTAGGGCCCCAGAAACACTTCGGACAGCTTTTCGCCGACGCCGATGATCAGCCCGCCCAGGATGGCGCCGGGGACCGAGGTCAGCCCGCCCAGGATCACGACCGGCAGGGCCCGCAAGGCGACGGTGGTGAGCGAAAACTGGACGCCCAGTTTGCTGCCCCAAATCATGCCGGCAACAAGTGCCACGACACCCGCGACGCACCACACGATGACCCAGATGTGGTTCAGCGGAATGCCGATCGACTGCGCAGCCTGATGATCGTCAGCGACCGCGCGCAGGGCGCGACCGGTGGCGGTCTTCTGGAAAAAAACGCTGAGCAGGGTCACCAGCACGGCGGCAATCAGCGCCGCGTAGAGATCTTCCTTGTTGATCAGGATGCCGCCCTCAAAGACGCTTTCAAACGCGATGATGGGGTCCTTCGGCATGCCGATGTCAATCTTGTAGATGTCGCTGCCGAAGATGGTCTGCCCCACGCCGTCCAGAAAGTAGCTGATGCCCAGCGTCGCCATCAGCAGCGTAGTGGCTTCCTGGTTGACCAGATGGCGCAAGGCCAGGCGCTCGATCAGCCAGGCCACGGCGAACATGATGACCCCGGCCAGGATGAAGGCGGCAATGTTCGCCAGCAAGGGGCTGCTCAGGCCGGTCCAGGCGGGAATCCACTCGGCAAAGCGGGCCATGGCCAGCGCCGCGAACAGCACCATCGCGCCCTGGGCAAAATTGAACACGCCGGACGCCTTGTAGATCAGCACAAAGCCCAGCGCCACCAGTGAATACAGCATGCCGACCATCAGGCCGCCGAGCAGTGTTTCCAGAAAAGAGGCCATCGTCATCATTCGTCTCCTGCGGCTTCAGTGACCGGTGCCCAGATAGGCGCTGATCACTTCCTCGTTGTTGCGTACTTCATCGGGCGTGCCGTCGCCAATCTTCTTGCCGTAGTCCAGCACCACCACCCGGTCCGAGATATCCATCACGACGCCCATGTCGTGTTCGATCAGCACCACGGTGGTGCCGAACTCTTCGTTCACATCGAGCACGAAGCGGCACATGTCCTGCTTTTCTTCCACGTTCATGCCAGCCATGGGCTCATCGAGCAGCAGCACCTGCGGCTCCA
>JBMOJJ010000249.1:0-5728 GCA_049315845.1 Rhodoferax sp. | reverse complement strand
TCCAGCGCCTTGACCCGGCTCTGGGCCTGCTTGGCCTTGCTGGCCTTGGCCTTGAATCGCGCAATGAACTTCTGCAGGTGGGCGATCTTGTCCTGCTGCTTTGCAAAGGCGTTTTGCTGCAGTTCCATCTGTTCGGCGCGCATGTCCTCGAACTTGCTGTAGTTGCCGCCGTAGCGCACCAGCTTGGCGGCATCTATATGCAGTGTGACGTTGGTCACCGCATCGAGAAACTCGCGGTCGTGACTGATCACGACCATCGTGCCTTCGTACTTCTTCAGCCAGCTCTCGAGCCAGACCAGCGCATCCAGGTCGAGGTGGTTGGTCGGCTCGTCCAGCAGCAGCAGATCAGACGGACACATCAGCGCGCGCGCCAGTTGCAGCCGCATGCGCCAGCCGCCGGAGAAACTGTCGACCGGGTTGCCGAGTTCAGTGGTCTTGAATCCCAGACCCAGGATCAGCGCCTGCGCTCGGGCCGATGCGTCGTTGGCTCCGGCGTCCTGCAAATCCATGTAGGCGTGCGCCATGCGGTCGTAGTCGTCAGTCGCTTCAGCGAGCGCCACTTCCTGCTGCGCGGCCAGCAGCGTCGTGTCGCCCTCGACCACAAAGTCGGTCGCGTTCTGTCCGGTTTCGGGCATCTCCTGCGCCACCTGGCCCAGGCGCCACTGGCTGGGGATGTAGTACTCGCCGGCATCTTCATGCAGCGTGCCATTGAGCAGCGCAAAAAGCGACGACTTGCCAGCGCCATTGCGGCCCACCAGACCGACTTTTTCACCGGGGTTGACAGTGACGCTGGCGCAGTCCAGAAGCATCTTGGTGCCGCGTCGCAAGGTGACGTTCTTAAGAGTTATCAAGGGGAGTTATCGGGTTGAAGTTAGGCTGACCCGCCATTATCGCGTCGCGCGTCAGCAGCAGCACCTGGTCCTCGCCGGCGCTGGTTTCAAGCCACACCGCTTCGAGCGGACCGAAGGCTGCTTCAAAGTTGTCGCGCTCGTTGCCGATTTCGAGCACCAGCACCGCCTGTGCGTTCATGTGCGGCGGGGCATCGATCAGAAGCTGGCGCACAAAGTCCATGCCGTCGCTGCCGCCAAGCCGGTTACCGTCCAGGGCCAAAGCGGGTTCGGCGCGGTATTCCGGGGGCAGTGCGGCCATGCTGGCCGCATTGACGTAGGGCGGGTTGCACAGGACCAGGTCGTAGGCCCCCTGAACGCCCGACAAGCCATCCGATTCCAGCAGGGCGATGCGCTGCTGGAGATGGTGCCTGTCGATGTTGATGCGAGCCACCGGCAGCGCATCGGCGCTGATGTCGGCCGCATCGACCGACACGTCCGGGTAGGCCATGGCGGCAAGCACTGCGAGGCTGGCGTTGCCGGTGCAGAGGTCTAGCACCTTGCGCGTGTCGGCCCTGAGCCACGGGTCCAGGGCGCCCTCGACCAGCAGTTCCGCGATCAGAGAACGCGGCACGATCACCCGTTCATCGACGTAGAAGGCAACGCCCTGCAACCAGGCCTCGTGCGTCAGGTAGGCGGCCGGCTTTCGGGATTCGACCCTGGCCGACAGCAGCGCCGCCACCTGTGCCTGTTGCGCCGGCGTTGGAATCTGCTGCGCTACCGAAGCAAGCCCTTCCAGCGCGGAGTCAAGTGGCAGGCCGAGTTGCCACAGGACCAGCCAGGCGGCCTCGTCGAACGCGTTGTCGGTGCCATGGCCAAACTGCACGCCGGCGGCGCTGAGCTGGCGCGCGCCGGCCTCGATCAACTCAATGACATTCATCGGTGCCGTCAAGCGAGAAGCTTATTCCGGGTAGCTGCCGACGCCCTGCGGACACCGCAGTGATCAGTGTTTGACATCGAGCGTGATTTCGGTGAACGACGGTTCATCGTCGGGGTCGTCCACGGGTTCTTCCACTTTGGCCGCCACGCTGAAGTTGTTCTGCAGTCGCCACATCAGATTGGTGGGCGAGTCGGCCTGAGACAGGCCTTCGTTGCGGTCCACGATGCCCGTGGCGATCAGGCGTGCGATGTCCTGCTCGAAGGTCTGGCTGCCCTCTGTCATCGATTTTTCCATGACTTCCTGCAGGCCTGAAAACTCGCCTTTCTCGATCAGTTCGGAGACCAGTTTGGTATTGAACAGGATCTCGACGGCGGGTGTGCGGCCACCTCTTGTGGTGCGCAGCAGCCGCTGCGACACAACCGCTCTCAAAGACGCCGACAGGTCTCCCAGCATGGTGGGGCGGACCTCGGCCGGATAGAAGCTCAGAACGCGATTGAGAGCCTGGTAGCTGTTGTTGGCGTGCATAGTCGCCAGGCACAGATGGCCCGACTGGGAATAGGCAAGCGCGGCAGACATGGTCTCGCGGTCGCGGATCTCGCCGACCTGGATCACATCGGGAGATTGCCGCAGCGCATTCTTGAGCGCCACCTGGGCAGAGGCCGTATCGGCCCCGACTTCGCGCTGATTGACCACCGACCGCTTGTTCTTGAACAGAAACTCGATCGGGTCCTCGATCGTCAGGATATGCCCCGTCGCGTTCGCATTGCGGTGGTCGAGCATCGAAGCCAGCGTTGTGCTCTTGCCGGTCCCGGTGGCGCCTACCATCAGCAGCAAGCCCCGCTTTGCCATCACAAGGTCTCGCAGCACATCAGGCACCGACAATGCAGCCAAAGTCGGAATCTCCAGCGCGATGAACCGGATGACCGCGGCCAGCGAGCCGCGTTGACGCATCGCGCTGATGCGGAACCTGCCGACGCCGGGCAGGCCCCATGCAAGATTGAGCTCGTTGTCCTGCTCCAGACTGCGGACAACATCAGGCGGCAGGATTTCGGCCAGCAAATTGCGCGGGCCGTCAGTGGGAAGGTTCAGGTTGTTGATCGGCACGCACTGTCCGTTGATGCGGATCAGAATGGGCGAGTGGGCCGATAGATAGATGTCGGACGCCTTCTTCTCGCTCATCAGGCGAAGAATTCGCTCCATCGTGCCTGCGCCGTCGTCATTCGCCATGCTGGTGCCCCGATCTTCGAGTCGCTTGTTGGTGGAAGAAAGTCAGTCGCGCAGCAGGTCGTTCAGGCTGGTCTTGGCCCGCGTCTGTGCATCGACCCGCTTCACGATGATGGCGGCGTACAGGCTGTACTTGCCGTCGCCTCTGGGCAGGCTCCCGCTGATCACAACCGACCCGCTGGGTATGCGTCCGTAGCTGACGCTGTCGGTCGCGCGCTCGTAAATCGGGGTGCTCTGGCCGAGGTAGACGCCCATCGAGAGGACCGAGTTCTCCTCGACGATCACGCCTTCCACCACCTCCGAGCGGGCGCCGATAAAACAATTGTCCTCGATGATCGTCGGTCCGGCCTGCATCGGTTCGAGCACGCCGCCAATGCCCACGCCGCCGCTGAGATGGACGTTCTTGCCAATCTGGGCGCAGGACCCGACGGTGGCCCAGGTGTCAACCATCGTGCCCTCATCGACGTAGGCGCCAATGTTGACGTACGAGGGCATCAGGATCACGCCGCGGCCGATGAAACTGCCACGCCGGGCCACGGCCGGCGGCACCACCCGGACCCCGGTGGCCTTCATTGCCTCGTCGTCCATGTGGGCAAACTTGGTCTGGACCTTGTCATAAAAGCCCAGCTCGCCGGCCCTGATGATCTGATTGTCCTTCAGGCGAAAGCTCAGCAGCACCGCTTTCTTAATCCACTGGTGCGTTTGCCACTGTCCGACCGATTCGCGGGTGGCGACCCGCAGCAGACCCGAATTGAGTTGGGCGATGACATGCTCGACCGCTTCGGCGACCCCTTTGGTCGCGGTCTTGACAGATATATTGGCGCGGTCTTCCCACGCGGCTTCGATGATGGCTTGGAGTTCTTGGGTCATACGGTAACTAACGCTTTGTGGATCAGGGTTGGAGTTCAGGCTCGGGCTCTGGATTTGACGAATTGGACAATGCGACGCGCCGCTTCGACACATTCAGAAGTTTCTGCGACCAGGGCCATTCGGATTCGCTGTTCGCCCGGATTCAGACCCTGGCTGGAGCGCGACAGATAGGACCCGGGCAAGACCGTCACATTGTAAAGAGTGAAAAGTTCGCGTGCAAAAATGCTGTCGCTTCCGCTCACCTTGGCCCACAGATAGAAGCCGGCATCCGGCAGTGCAAGGTCCATCACTTCGGCCAGCAGGGGGGTGACCTCGGCGAACTTGCGGCGGTAGAGCGCCCTGTTTTCAACCACATGCTGTTCGTCGCGCCAGGCGGCGATGCTGGCGGCCTGCACTACCGGGCTCATGGCGCAGCCGTGGTAGGTTCGATAAAGCAGGAATTGCCTGATGATGCGGGCATCGCCGGCGCAGAAGCCGCTGCGCATCCCGGGTACGTTGCTGCGCTTGGACAGGCTGGTCAGCGAGATCAGGTTGCGGAAATCGCTTCGACCGAGTTTGGCGGCCGCTTCCAGGCCGCCCAGCGGCGCCTCGTCGCGGAAGTATATTTCGCTGTAGCACTCGTCCGAGGCGATGACAAAGCCGTAGCGATCACTCAGGTCAAAGAGTTTTTTCCACTCTGGCAGCGGCATCACGGCGCCGGTCGGGTTGCCGGGTGAACAGACAATCAGCAACTGCGTTCGGGCCCACACAGCCTCGGGAACCGAGTCCCAGTCCTGGGCAAAATTGCGCGCCGCATCGGTCGGAACAAAGTACGGCTGCGCGCCGGCCAGCAGCGCAGCACCCTCGTAGATCTGGTAGAAAGGGTTGGGGCAGACGACGACCGGTTTTGATTCGGTCGAGGCGTTTGCGCCGGTCTGATCGACGATTGTCTGGGTCAGCGCAAACAAGGCCTCGCGCGAACCGTTCACCGGCAGCATCTGGTCGGCCGGATTCAGGTCCAGACCATAGCGCTGCCTCAACCAGAACGCAAATGCGTCACGCAGTCTGGCATCGCCCGCAGTGGCCGGGTATGACGCCAGCCCGCTCGGCGTGCCCTGCACGGAATCGATCATGGCCTGCCGTATGAAAGCAGGTGTCGGGTGCCTGGGTTCACCCATGCCCAGGCTGATATGCGGCAGCGCCGGGTTTGGAGTGACGTCGGCGAAAAGCTGACGCAGTCGCTCGAACGGGTAGGGCTGAAGAAGGGAAAGCAGTGGATTCATGACCTGCGATTATCCGGCCTGGCGCGCCGCGCGCCGGCCAATCGGCCAGCGGCAGGATGTCGGATCGACTATTTCTTCTTTCGAACTGGCACTGGCTTGGTTTCACCCGCCTTCGGAGCGTCACCCAGCACGGATTTGAGGGGGCAGACTTTCAGAATCGGGCATTTGCTGCAACCCGCGACGATTGCGATCGGACAGACGGTCATGGTGCTTTCCTGTACTCGGTTGAATGGAAGCCAGCAGTATGCACCGAATCGAAGCAGGTCGACTCATGATGGGACGGCTTGCCGTCTCAGGTTTCGGAACAAAAGCTGTTTCAACTTGCCTGATAAATTCGCGGTAACATCAGGTCTGCAACTCCGGTATATTTATGATTGCCAATTTGAACTGCTTCAGACAGTGGATGGCAATTGCAGGGACTGACAGAATCAACAATGCCTAATGTGTTAACTGATCCCATCAAGATACTGATCGTAGACGGTCAGCGGATTGTGCTCGCGGGTTTGAAACTTCTGATCGAGAGCGACCCGCGCTTTGTGGTCAGTGGTCTGGCCGTCAACCGTGATGAGGCGCTGGAGCAGATCGCGCTGCAGGAGCCCGATGTG
>JBMOJJ010000248.1:0-5730 GCA_049315845.1 Rhodoferax sp. | reverse complement strand
TTCGGTGGCGGTGCAAAACCGCTATAACGCCGCCAGCGTGCTGAGCGAGGGGGTGGTGCTGGCGACCTATGCCAAGAGGGAACTGCCGAATTACCAGGTGTTTGACGAGCGCCGCTATTTCACGCCCGGGCAGGACATCTGCGTCTTTGAAGCCGGCATCAGCGGCCAGAAGGTCAGGGTCGGGCTGCTGATCTGCGAGGATGCCTGGTTCGAACAGCCGGCGCGGCAGACCCGGGAGGCCGGCGCCGAGTTGCTGGCCGTGATCAATGCGTCGCCGTTTCATATCGGCAAAGGCAACGAGCGCGAGCAGATGATGCGCGAGCGGGTTCGGGCTTGCGGCTTGCCGATGGTCTATGCGCATCTGGTGGGCGGCCAGGATGAGGTGGTTTTTGAAGGGCACTCGTTTGCCCTTGGCGCTGACGGCGCGGTGGCCGCTCGGGCGCCCAGTTTTGCGGAGGACAGTTTCATGCTGCAGGCCAGTCGGATGCAGCCGACGCTGCAGCTGAGCGGCCCGGTGGCGCCGGTGCGCGCGGACGAGGCCGATCTTTGGGACGCGCTGGTGCTGGGCGTGCGCGACTACATTGGCAAGAACGGCTTCCCGAGCGTGATTCTGGGGCTGTCGGGCGGCATCGACTCGGCGCTGGTGTTGGCGCTGGCGGTGGATGCACTGGGCAAGGACAGCGTTCGCTGCGTCATGATGCCGTCCCCGTATACGGCGGACATCAGCTGGATTGACGCGCGCGACATGGCGCGCCGGCTGGGCGTGCGCTACGACGAAATTTCAATCGTGCCGGAGTTCGAGGCCTTCAAGGCTTCGCTGGCCGGCGAATTCAGAGGCCTGGCCGAGGACGCGACCGAGGAGAACATTCAGGCGCGCATCCGGGGCACGCTGCTGATGGCGCTGTCCAACAAGTTCGGCAGCATTGTGCTGACCACTGGCAACAAGTCGGAAATGGCAACCGGTTATTGCACGCTGTACGGCGATATGGCCGGTGGTTTTGCGGTCATCAAGGACCTGGCCAAGACGACGGTTTTCCGGTTGGCGCGCTGGCGTAACGTGAACGATCCCTATCGCACCGGCATTGAACCGATTCCGATGCGCATCATCACGCGGCCGCCGAGCGCCGAATTGCGCCCGGATCAAAAGGACCAGGACAGCCTGCCGGCCTACGAGGTGCTGGATGCGATCCTGGAGCGTTACATGGAGAACGACCAGAGCATCGAGGACATCATTGCCGCCGGCTTTGAGCGCGCCGATGTGGAGAAAGTAACGCGACTGATCAAGATCAATGAATACAAGCGCCGTCAGGCCCCGGTGGGTATTCGGGTCACCCACCGCAGTTTTGGCAAGGATTGGCGCTATCCTATTACCAACAGATTCCGGGCCTAGCCAGGCGCGGTCCCCAACCCATCAGGAAACAACATGAAACAGATCACCGCCATTGTCAAACCGTTCAAGCTTGAAGAAGTGCGCGAGGCGCTGGCCGAGTGCGGTGTGACCGGCTTGACGGTCACCGAGGTCAAGGGCTTTGGCCGCCAGAAGGGACATACCGAGCTCTATCGTGGTGCGGAGTACGTAGTTGATTTCCTGCCCAAGGTGAAGGTCGAGGTGGTGGTCAAGACCAGCGATCTGGATCGATGTGTCGATGCAATTGTCAAGGCGGCCCACACCGGCAAGATTGGCGACGGCAAGATATTTGTGACCAGCGTCGAACGGGTTGTGCGCATCCGTACTGGCGAGCAGGACGAGTCTGCGGTCTAGATCTGCTCGAGGTGCGCCGGTTTGGCGGTGCCGGCCGCCTGCACCAGCTCCGTCAGCAGTGTGGCCGGGTCGGAGCCGCAGCGTATCAGGTCCATCTGCCAGCCGCCCATGAACTGCTGCTCGACCGCGCTGTCCAGAAAACCAAGCAGCTTGTCGTAATAGCCGGCGGTGTTCAGCAATCCAATCGGCTTGTCGTGGTAGCCGAGCTGGCGCCAGGTCCAGACCTCAAACAATTCTTCAAAAGTGCCAATACCGCCCGGCAGCGCCAGGAAGGCGTCGGCACGTTCAGCCATCATTTGCTTGCGCTCGTGCATGGTGTCGACGATGTGGAGTTCGGTGCAGCCCCGATGCGCCAATTCCTTTTCCACCAGCGCTCTTGGAATGACACCGACCACCGCAGCACCCGCGGCCAGCGCGGCGTCCGCCACGATGCCCATCAAGCCGCTTCTGCCGCCGCCATAGACCATTTGCCCCCCGTGGCGCCCGATCCAGCGGCCGACATCCATCGCAGCCGCGGTGAAGCTGGAGTCGAGGCCCGGTCGCGAGCCGCAATAGACGCACAGTGTGAAAGCTGCAGGCATGACTTCTATCGACTCCTGGGTGATGTTGAAACGAGCCGGGTTCCCGCCAGTGCATCGTGCCAGAACTGGCGTTGCGGCTGCAGGTAGCTCAGGATGGCCCAGATGGCGACCCAGCCCAGCACGAGGACGGCGGTTTCGGCTCCGGACAGCTGGAACGGCGCCACTGCCGCCAACGCAGGCAGGAACCAGAGCCAGCAAAGCAGGTAGCGAAGCAGCGCGCGCATCTGTGTGACGGGCTTACCGTGCCGATCCACGATCGCGATGTGCCAGGTCTTCATGGCCAGCGTTTGTCCCCTGGCCCAGAGCCAGACGAAATAGATGCCAAAGACGACAAATAGGAAGGCCTGCAACGCATGACGGTTGTCCATTGGGTTGCGAGTCTGGCTCAGGGTGCCGAACAGGTAGCCGGCGATGAAGACCACGCCGAACATCAGCACGCCCTCATAGAGCCAGCAGGCCATGCGGCGCGGCAAGCCGGGAGTCTGCAATGGGGGATTCATCGGGGCAGCACCGGCGCTGCTCAGTTCTTCTGGGTCTGAGCGGAATCGGACGCCGGCTGCGCGGGCGGCAGCAGGGTGTTGCGATTCAACGCATGGTTCGAAGCCGCCACTTTCGGCGCTTCCTTGGAACTGTGCCGGTTCACCGGCACGACTGCCAGTTTCTGCGGCGGAACCGGCTTTGCCGCAGCGGCAGCGCCAGCCGTCTTGGGAGCGGCCGATGTTGCCAGCTTCTGCCTCTCTTCGGCGCTGAGCTCCTGGTAGGCTTTCCAGGTCGCCTCTTTCTGGCTTGGACTGAGCTGTTTTGACTGCGCAAAATTCAGCCGCGCCTGAGCCCGCTGCTGTTGACTCAGCGACACCCATTCAGTCATCCGGCTGTGCAGTTTTGCCTGCTCCTGCGGTGCCAGAGCTGGATAGTTCACGGCGACGGCAAGCCACTTGCGTTTTTGCGATGCTCCCAGCGCATTCCAGTTCGCGGCCAGCGGCTTGAGCGACTGTTGTTGCACCGGCGTCAGCTCGTGCCACGCCGGCTTGGAGGAAGCTGCGACCACAGGCGGATTTTTTGTCAGCGCGCCTGGGCCGGAAGCCCTGGCCGCCGATGCTGCGGGCGTGGGCGCCGAAGCCACGGTCTGCGCCAGCACGCAGCGCGCCGGCATGCTCAGCGTGGCGAGCAAAAGGAAAGCGATGACGCCAGCTGCCTTGCCGGCAATACCAAGATGACGGTGACGCGTCGAAGTGAGCATGGATAATCTGCTCTCAGTCCTGTGTTGCCGAGCTGCTCTGGAGAAACTGCATGAAGCCGGGGTCGGCATAGGCGGCGGGCGGCAGGTCATCGGTGAGCAGGGCGGCGTCGATTTCGGCGATTTCGTTGGCTCGACGGTCGTTCTGGATGACATTGATTGCAACCAGACCCAGAATCAGGATCAACAGCGGAACCGTCGCTGCAACACGATCCCACCAGCTGAGATGATCGGTTCCAAAGGTCAGTGTTGCCGAGCCGCCGGAAAGAGCAACATGGCTGGCTGTCCGGGCAACGATTCTTCTCTTGCCCAGTGCCCGCATCCGCGCCGCGCGCAAGCGCTCGGAGGCTTCGTAAGGCAGGTCGTCGGCAGCCTCGGACAGGCGTGCTGTCACACGCAAGCCGAAACGGTCCTGCAAAAGTTGATTCTGATAGATATTCGAATTGGTCATGGTGCTATTCCCTTCGCCTTCAAGGCCCTGCCCAGGGACTGAACCGCCCTCGAGCAGTGCGTCTTCACACTGCCTTCGGAGCAACCCATCGCGGCAGCTGTCTCTGCGACGTCAAGCTCCTCCCAATAACGCATCAGGAACGCTTCCCGTTGACGGGCTGGCAGTTCCTGGATCTCGAGCTCGATTGCATGCAAGGTTTGTGCCCGTAACGCGGCGGTTTCAGGATTCTCCCCTTGGTCGGAGTCGCTCCCGTCACTCAGAGTTCCCAGAACATCGAACTCGCCGTCATCTTCATCGGATTCAAAATCGCTGAAGTTGGAAAACAGCGTGTTTCTGGTCTTTTGCCTTCTGAACCAGTCCAGTGTGCAATTCGACAGAATTCGCTGGAACAGCATCGGCAACTCCGCCACCGGCTTGTCCCCGTAGTGCTCGGCAAGCTTCATCATGCTGTCCTGCACGATGTCCAGTGCCGATTCCTCGTTGCGCACATGGTAAACCGATCGCTTGAAAGCGCGCCTTTCAACGCTTTTCAAAAAATCGGACAGTTCTCGTTCTGTTGCCAAGCGTTGCTTGCCGTGATGCGGCCGTGAAGTTTGTTTGCCTCTGGCTGGCCCGCAGCATCTGGCCGGCGGGTTGGATGACGCGGATTATGGCATTCGGACCGGTTTCGCGCGGCCGAAGGGCTCGCGCTTGGAGCGATGCCATAATGGAGCCTGCAAATCAAAAGGCAAACGGGTCACGGTCCGGCGCAAGAATCAGTGCGCCAATGGCTTTGGCTTTAAGTCCCGACGCGACTCCACAAGTTTCTGCGAAGGGGCACCCAAGGTTTTTCGTCAGAGAAATTCGCAAAGGTTGAGCATGAAAATATCAAAAGCAGAAATTACTCCGGCTGCGTCGACAGCGACGACGGCCAAGACCCCAGCGACCCCGTCGTCGGCAGAGCACGATCTGCGCGGCGCCGAAATACTGGTCAAGGCCCTGCAGGCGGAGGGCGTCAAGTACGTCTGGGGCTACCCCGGCGGCGCAGTGCTTCACATCTACGACGCTTTCTACAAGCAGGACACGATTCAGCACGTTCTGGTGCGGCACGAGCAGGCCGCGGTCCATGCGGCGGACGGATACGCCCGCGCCACCGGCGATGTCGGTGTCGCGCTGGTGACCTCGGGGCCGGGCGTGACCAACGCCGTGACCGGCATCGCGACAGCCTACATGGACAGTATTCCGATGGTCATCGTGACCGGTCAGGTGCCCACGCACGCGATTGGGCTCGATGCTTTCCAGGAATGCGATGCAGTCGGCATCACCCGACCGGTCGTGAAGCACAATTTTCTGGTCAAGGACACGCGCGACCTGGCCGAAACAATGAAGAAGGCCTTCCATATTGCCCGCAGCGGACGCCCCGGCCCGGTCGTGGTGGATATTCCGAAGGATGTTTCGTTCAGGAAGGTGCATTACGCGGGCTACCCGACAAGCGTGGAAATGCGCTCCTATAACCCGGTCCGCAAAGGCCATGGCGGGCAGATCCGCAAGGCCCTGCAACTGCTGCTGGCCGCCAAACGCCCCTACATCTACACCGGCGGCGGTGTGATTCTGAGCAATGCCTCGGCAGAGTTGCGCACACTGGTCGACATGCTGGGGTACCCCGGCACCAACACGCTGATGGGATTGGGCGCTTATCCGGCCAGCGACCGCAAATTTC
>JBMOJJ010000247.1:0-5730 GCA_049315845.1 Rhodoferax sp. | reverse complement strand
CCTGGGGGAATTTGACTGGCCACAAGTGGGGGATTTTGAAGTGGCCATCAGGGCATGAAATTCTCGGAGGTGCAGGCGTTTGCCGTCGAGCATGGCATCGACTCCCCAAGACTTCGCCTTGACGCCGATTCCACGATGGCCTACCTGGCCGAGCGTAGAACGATGGGAAGGCATACCTGCAGGGTCGAACTTGAGTCTGGGATCGTGAAGAAGTCGCAGTACAGGTTCTACGATTGAAGCTATCGTGAGAGCAACAGGACATGGCAATCCCGCAAGCCACAATCCCGTCATTCGAAAATCTTGTTGAAAAGGAGCGACATATGCGCATTATTTCCAGACTTGTTGTTGGGCTGCTCATCAGCTTTCAGGCGCTCGCCCTTGACTTGAGCGGATTGAGCAATGCCGACGCCGGCAGTGGTCTGAAAGACGCCCTGACGCAGGGCTCTGCCGTCGCCGTTGCCAAGCTGGGCGCGGAAAACGGCTTCCTCGGCAATGAGAAGGTCAGGATACCGCTGCCCGACGCCCTGAAGCGCGTCGAGGGCATGCTGCGTGTGCTGGGAATGCAGAAGCAGACGGAAGAGTTGGTGACGGCGATGAACCGTGCCGCCGAGCAGGCGGTGCCAGAAGCGAAGGCACTGCTGGTTAACGCGGTGAAGAACATGAGTTGGCAGGACGCCAAGGGGATTCTGACCGGCAGTGACACCGCTGCGACCGAGTACTTCCGCAGGACCACCAGCGACCAGCTGATCGAGAAATTCCTCCCGATCGTCACCAAGGCAACCACCAACGTGGGCCTGGCAGAGAAGTACAACGAAATCGCCGGCAAGGGTGCGAAGCTGGGCTTGGTGGATGCAAGACAGGCCAGGATCGAGAACTACGTGACTCAGAAGACCCTGGACGGCCTGTTTCTTATGATGGCTGAGCAGGAGAAGGCGATCCGGGCTGATCCGATCGGTGCGACTACGGCCATGGCGCGAAGGGTTTTTGGGCTCACGGCCAAGTAGCTGGTCAGCCCCGCACCAGACTGTAGCCAGCGCCCTCGAATCACCGGCGGATCAACACCACTTGGCGTACGCCCAGGCGCAGAGCGCGACGCCGAACACCCAGAGCATCCATGCTTCCGATACGGCATAGGGGTACACCATCAGGGCGACCCCTGTCCATGTCAGCGCAGCGCTCGATACCTTCTTCCCGCGCCTGAACACCACCCAGCCGATGATGCCAAACACGATCGCACCCATGAGATAGACGGGGCTCGGCAAAACCAGCCCGAGAGATTCAAGCTGCTTGAGTTCATTCATGAGCCCGATTGTCAACGGGCTCGGTGTCATGCCCCCTGATGCGCAGTGACTCTCAGCTCCCAATACGCACAGCCATGCTCAGGTCGGATACGGCTTCTTTCTCCGTCTGTGCGCAAGCACTCGCATTGCGTTGTGTAGCTGATCTGACCTACCGCCCCGACTGGCAAAGAAAAGCCGAAGTGGCGGCAGCGGTCACATAGCTTGTTAAGCCGCGTGATATTGAAGAAGTCGTCTGAAGGCATTTTCTTAAGGTCGACAAAGCAAGCTCTATCGCATTACCCATTCCTGGACACGTTGGCAGATTTTCGGCGTCAAGTACCCCCCGAGAGATGCACTTCGTCGACGTCTTGCATATTTGTTCTGAAGGCCCAATTTTGCTGGGTGGTTGCCGGTTCCTAATGGCTGAAAAAAGCACCAAACCCCCCTTTTATCGGTCGCAACTGTGTGCTTGTGGCGGTCTTGGGCGAAATTCCGATGCTGAAGCGCGTTCCCGCGCAAGGCAGGACGCTAACAGGCGCTGCAGACCGGCCAGGCTACTGGTCCTTGGCCGTGCCAAGCAAAGCCATTCACGATTTGCGTCCACAAAAAAAGCGCCCTGTCGTTTGACAGGGCGCCGGGCTTGAGGGCTTGAGTTATCAGGCTGCCTGGCAGTTCGGCGTGATTCTGACGAGCGCAGGAACTTCAATCTTGGCCAGGTTGGCGGTGAGTGCTTCAACAGCGGTCCAGAGCAGCATCGCGATTCCGACGAAGGGGAAAGTCACCGCGTAGACCAGACCAATGAAGGGGGCTGCCACCAACAGTGCGGCACCTTTGATGAGACGGGCTGCGTATTCAAGGGCGCCGGCTGCGACCAGGGCCTTGGTGCCAGTCACCAGCAGCATGGCGATGCCAACCAGGGGCAGCAACACTGCGTAGGCCAGACCGATGAAAGGGGCAGTGAGGAACAGCGCAACGTTCTTTGCTGTGTTTTCGTTTGCAACTGCTTCTGTGCGGATGATGTTGGTGGTTGTCATGATTTTCTCCTTGAGGATTTGCGATTCAGATGTCTTTACCTATGCATAGGGCGTGCCAGATTGCCGTCCTTCAAAAAAGTTGTTGTTTATCAATCAGTTAGCCGCACCATCGACGAGAACGGAAGACGCTTCGCGCGGACAAACCGGGGACCGAGTACATCGGCTTTGTACAGCCCGGTCCAGGGTCACAGAAAATAATCAACAGATTCAATGACTTAGAAGATTTTCTGAGCATTGGGGGTTTTATACAGCCGGGCAAACACGGCTCGATGGCCGCAGACCGCCGTGACAGACCTTTCCATCAGAGGCTTAGAGCGCAACGAAAATTGCTCGCACTGTCCTTTTGCGTCACTGCTGCACAGTTTCAAGTCCGCCGGCCCAGGGCGGTCAGTTACGATTCTTCGATGACCCACACTTCCACAAGAAGGTTTCTCCAAGGGAGAATTGGGCCGTCTCCTGGCCTTGTGCATGAGATTGACCATAACGGTCTGACGGACCTTCTTCAGCCATTGCGGGCGACTGTCAGATAGATGGGCTTCGCAGGCTCGGTGGCTGCCGCCAGCCGCACCACGTGACCGCGTTTCTGCGCGTCACGCTCTGTCGGAAATCCCATTTTTCAAATAGGGAAAGAACTCCCGATCCGCACCGAGCATGTGCCGGGCAACTACGTCATGGGCCAGGAATTCAAACAATTCGCCGATCGCCAGGGTTCCGGCGTGAAAGCGGTTTGCCAGGTTGGCGGCGCAATCGACCAGCTTGCGGTGGATCGCCTCGTGTTGCGTCGCGCCCGGATAGCCGGCCGCTGTAAAAATCGCCTCCTCGTCCTGAAAATGCCGGACGACATCGCCAATCAGGCGGTCAACCAACGCGCTCACCTCGTCTTTCGGTCGTCCCGACAGTATCGCGCCAAGCAGATTGTTGGCATCGCCGAACAGGCCGCGGTGCTGCTCATCGATCACCGCATGGCCGCATTCGTAGGCGCTATGCCAGGAAAGGTTCACGAAGTTGGCGGCAACGTTCTCGCCGCCGCCCGCGCCCTGCGCTGTTTCGGGCGCCAGTTGAACCTGATTGCGCCCGCTCGATTTGGCGCGGTAGAGCGCAGCATCGGCTCGCTTGAACCAGTCTTCCCAGATCTCCCCGGCCCTGCATTGCGCGGCACCGATGCTCACTGTCACGGTCTCAACGTCGGGGAAGATGGTGCTGGCGATGGTCTTGCGCAGCCGTTCGGCCAGCATCGATACGGTCGACAGCGTCGTGTTCGGACTCAGCGCGACGAACTCCTCGCCGCCCCAGCGCGTCAGTGAATCCGTAGTGCGCAGGGCGGACTGAATCACGGCTGCGAGCCGCACCAGAACCTGGTCGCCAACGGCATGGCCGTGGATATCGTTGACCCGCTTGAAAAAATCAATGTCGATGATCAGCATGCTCAGCGGATGGTCGTACCGCCTGAGCCGATCCATCTCGTTGCCCAGTGCTTCCTCAAGGCGTCGTCGGTTCCACGCGCCGGTCAGCTTGTCGGTGCTGGCCAGGCGGTCGAGTTCGACCAGTGTGTTCTGCAACTCCTGATTGGTCTGCTGCAAACGCTCCAGGGATTCCCGCATTTTCGAGATGTTTTCATGACCCCGGGTGTCGAGCATCGTCGTGCCGATGAACAGTATCTTCCCATCCGGTCCGTGCACTGGAAACTTGAGGCACAGGCATTGCACGGGCGTATCGGCGACAGCAAACTCCAGCCTGTCGGTCGATGTCGCTGCGCCTTCGGCGATGCTCTGATCCGAGCGCTGGAGTTGCGCCGCGACTTCGGCTGGAAACAGCTCGCCATCGGTCTTGTCGCCAATATGCTCGGCGCTCATATTGAGCAGGTCTTGCATGGCCTTGTTGGCAAGTCGATAGCGTCCGTCCAGACCCTTGACACCCATGGGCACGTCGAACGTCTGCGGCATCAACAGCGCCACCAGGCCAGAAGCCTGTATCACATGTTCCCTGGCAAAGCTGTAGATCAGATCGTTTTCATTCATAGGGGTCTCGGTCTGGCGCTGTGGCCAGCAAATTTCGTCAACAACAGTCCACCTTCATCGATTTACGCATCCAGGGCCGCCCATCAATTCAAGCAACAGCGAATTGAATTGACGTCACTTCGTCGCGTCATATTGCTGAAATATGCAACACAATGAAGCCGTCATTGTCGAATCTCCCCTACGAAAGTGGGCGGATGGCTCTTCAGGCCACCCCCGCGCAATTTTGACCCAGTTTATGCATGCAAAAAGTCCAGCAGAAGGTGATCCGCAGGCGCATTCGGCGGGGGACAATCTGCAGGTCCAAACCGTGCGTCGTATGCTTTCAACGATCGAGGCGCTGAATGCCCGAATCGCGCGCCTGGCGATCGGCCTGGGCGTGCGGCTCGACAGCAATGACGATCTGGCCCGCGCGATGAGTTCGAGTTCGCACGCGCCGGCCGTAGCGCACGAACGACGCATTGCAATGCAACGGCGCGTCGTCGCGCGCGCGACCCCTGGCCCGGACCGCAGAGTCTCCCACCTGCACGATGAGTTGCGAGGGCTTCTGGTGCTTCGCTATGGCGTCCAGACGCGCTACGTGGAGCAGTTTGGTGCTGGCGCGACGCTGCAGGTATTGGTCGAAGTGGAAGCGCACCTGGCCCGTGATGGTTTCAAGACGGGCGCCGACGGAATCAACCTGGATCGTCTGTTCAAGGGATCCTGAAACGCCAGAAGAAGTTCAGTCATGTTCATTTACCGGGAGAATATTCCATGAGAAAAAAAGTTGTGTCGGCCCAGGAAGCGATCGCGATCGTTCGGGACGGCGACACCCTGTGCTGTTCAGGTTTCGGCAGCAACGGCGTGCCGGTCGAATTGATTCTGGCGCTGGAAAAGCGCTTTCTTGAAAGCGCTTCGCCGAAGAACCTGACGCTGCTGTTCGGTGGCGGCCCCGGAGATGGCGCAACCGGCGGCGTCAACCATCTGGCGCACGAGGGGATGCTCAAGCGCGTGATCGGCGGGCATTACGGGCTGGTGCCCCAGATCGGCAAGCTGGCGCTGGAGAGCAGGCTTGAGGCCTACAACCTGCCACTGGGCGTGATTTCCCATCTGTACCGCGACATCGCCTGCGGGCTGCCGGGGACAGCCTCCAAAGTGGGCCTGGGCACCTTCGTCGATCCGCGCCTCGAAGGCGGCAAGATCGGGAGCAAAACGCGCGAGGACCTGGTCGAGGTCATTCAACTCGGCGGCACCGAACTGCTCTACTACAAGACTTTCCCGATCTCGGTCGCGTTCATCCGCGGCACCACGGCCGACCCCGAAGGCAACATCACGATGGAGCGCGAAACGCTGACGCTCGATGCGTTGGCGATTGCGACCGCGACCAAGAACAGCGGCGGCTTCGTGATTGCGCAGGTCGAG
>JBMOJJ010000246.1:0-5737 GCA_049315845.1 Rhodoferax sp. | reverse complement strand
ACATTCACGGCTTCTTCCAGGCGCAGGGCATTCTGACCAGCCGCGGCGGCAAGACCTCGCACGCGGCGGTGGTGGCGCGCGGCATGGGCAAGCCCTGCGTGTCGGGTTGCGAGCAGATCGTCATCAACGACCAGTTGCGCTGTGCCCAGATTGGCGAGACCACGCTGCAGGAGGGAGATGTGATCACCATCGACGGCAGCACCGGCCATGTCTATGCCGGCCATGTGCCCACGGTAGAGGCCGAGATTTCACAGGAGATGGAGTTGCTGTTGACCTGGGCTGACCAGGTGGCGCGGCTCAAGGTGATGGGTAACGCCGACACGCCCGAAGACGCCCAGCGCGCGCGCGACTTCGGCGCCATGGGCATCGGCCTGTGCCGCACCGAACGTATGTTCAACAGCACCGATCGTCTGCCTATCGTGCAGGAAATGATTCTGGCCGAGACGCCGGAGGACAGGCGCTCGGCGCTGGACCGGCTGCTGCCGATCCAGCGCGCCGATTTCAAGGGCATCTTCAAGGCCATGAGGGGCTTGCCGGTGACAGTGCGGCTGCTGGATCCGCCGATGCACGAATTCCTGCCGACAGCAGCGCAGCTTGAGCTCGAGATTGCGCACCTGCACCAGTTGCGCGACACCATCAAGGGCCTGGAGGACATGCCCGACACGCTCAAACTGCTCAGCCCCAAGCTGTACCAGCAATACGCCGACGGTCTGAACAAGCTGATGCGCGGCCTTGACACCTTCAAGGATTCGCATCTGGAAGACGATGTGATTGGTCGCAAGGAAAAAGTCCTGAAGAAGGTGCGGGCGCTGGCCGAGGTCAATCCGATGCTGGGTCATCGCGGCGTGCGCCTGGGTCTCACCTACCCCGAGATCTACTCGATGCAGATACGCGCCATCATGGAAGCCGCTGCCTTGTGTGCCAACCAGGGCATCGAAATCTACCCCGAGATCATGGTGCCGCAGGTGGCCACGGTGGAGGAGCTCAAGCGCATCCACAGTTACGTGCTGCGCATCCACAAGGAAGTGAAAGCGACGCATGGCATCGACGTGCAGTACAAGTTCGGCTCCATGCTGGAGGTGGTGCGCGCCTGCGTGCGCTCGGGGCGCATGGCCGAAATCGCCGAGTTCTTCTCGTTCGGCACCAACGACCTGAGTCAGGCCACCTTTTCCTTTAGCCGCGAAGACGCCGAGAACAAGTTCCTGCCCTTCTACAACGAGACCGGCATTCTGGAAGACAACCCGTTTGAGGTGCTCGACATCAAGGGCGTCGGCCAGCTGATGAAAATGGCGGTGCAGCAGGGGCGCGAGACCAATCCCGACTTGAAGATCGGCATCTGCGGTGAGCACGGCGGGCATCCCGGCTCGATCCATTTCTGCCACTACATCAAGCTCAACTATGTCTCCTGCTCGGGACCGCGGGTGCCGATCGCGCGGCTGGCGGCGGCGCAGGCCAAGCTGCTGGAGGATCAGTACCGGGAGCCGATCTGATACCCATGCCATGAAACGGGTTCGCCCGATTGCGCTGCTGGCCGGTCTCTGCGCGGTTTTGCTGGCCGCGTGCAGCGCTGTAGTCACGCCGGGCGAGGCTGGCGCGGCCGCAGATGCACGGCAACGCGAAATCGAGGACAGGATCGTCAGCGCGTTCGAGAACTCGACCCTCGTGATTCAGTATGCGTTCATCGCCGACATCAACGACGGGCGCGGCTATACGGCGGGCCGCTCCGGATTCACCTCCGGCACCGGCGACATGCTGGAAGTGGTGAAGGAGTATGGCGTGCGCGCCGGCGGCAACGTTCTTGAGCGCTACCTTGGAGCTCTGCACAAAGTGAACGGCAGCGCTTCGCTGGCGGGCCTCGAGGGCATTGAGCAGGCCTGGCGGCAGGCGGCGTCGGATCTGAGCTTCGTCGCCGCTCAGGATGCGGTCAACGAGCGGCTCTACCGGACGCCGGCGCGCCAACTTGCGACCAAGCTCGGAGCGCGCTTGCCGCTGTCCAGACTTGCGCTCTATGAGGCCGGCATCCAGCATGGTCACGGGCAGGATTACGACTCGGTCAACAGGATCGCAGAGCGCGCCTCGGCCGCTGCCGGTGGTACGCCGGGCAAGGGTGCGGACGAAAGAAGATGGTTGCGCGAATTCCTGCGCGAGCGGCGCCGGGCTCTGCTCAGTCCGGCCAGCCAGCCGACTGCGGCCGGTTGGGCCGCATCGGTCAGCCGGGCCGATGCAATGCAAAGCATTTATGACAGCGGCAACTTCCACCTGGACCAGCCGCTCAGCATCACGGTGTACGGTGATACGTTCAGCATCATCTCGGCCGTCGGCGTTGCGGGGGCAAAATAGGGGGCCGTATGCCAGTTGAAACCCATTTGAAGGAAGAAAAATGTCTGAACTCGTGTCTTACCAGCTTGACGATGGCGTTGCCACACTGACCCTTGCCAACGGCAAGGTCAACGCGATTTCGCCGGATGTGATCGCCAGTTTCAACCATGCGCTGGACCGGGCGCTGCAGGACAAGGCCGTGCTCATCATCACCGGGCAGCCGGGCATTCTGTCGGGCGGCTACGACCTCAAGGTCATGATGTCCTCGCCGCAAAATGCGATCGGCTTGGTGACGCTGGGCAGCCAGCTGGCCAGACGCATGCTGGCGCATCCCTACCCGATCATTGTGGCCTGCAGCGGGCATGCGGTGGCCAAAGGCGCCTTCATTCTGCTGTCTGCCGACTACCGGATTGGCGTCGAAGGCCCGTTTACGATCGGCCTCAACGAAGTCAAGATCGGCCTGACGATGCACCATGTGGGCATCGAACTGGCGCGCGATCGCCTGCGCAAATCCGCTTTTCAGCGCTCGGTCGTCAATGCCGAGATGTTCGACCCGCAGGGTGCCCGGGACGCGGGCTTTCTCGACGCCGTGGTTGCGGTTGAAGAACTGATGCCCGCTGCGCTGGCCATGGCGCAGCAGCTGAAGAAAATCAATCTGCAGGCGCACGCCGGAACCAAGCTGAAGGTCAGAAGAAAACTGCTGGAAACACTGGATCAGGCGATTGAAATGGACAAGATCTCAGGCTTGTCCTGAGGGCTGGCGCCTGGCTGGCATGCCGGCAGGCTGCGTCTGCTGCCGGATGCTTGCCTTGAGCGCGTGCGGCATCTTTTTTGCCCGCGCGGCCAGCGCCAGTTCGCGCACGCTTTCGATGTCTTCGTCGCTGAACGGCCCATTCACGCCCGAGATCGCGGCCAGTTTCATGCCGTGCTTGAGGCCGAGCTGGTAGATTTCGCGCACTTTGGCCCATTCAATGGCGCGACCCACTGTGAAATTCTCAAAGCGCCCTTCGAGCGCCAGCACGATGGTCTCGGCCAGACAGGCATAGGCCACTCCCTTGGGCAAGCCGATGTTCTTCATGCGCACATCGCCTGGCAGCTGGATTTCACCCGATTCGATCACCAGCACATCGGGTCGTTTCGCGACTTCCTCGGCTGGCAGGTCGAGCGGACGCGCAACGTCGGTGATCACGCAGCCGGGCTTGACCTGCATGATGTCGATCACCTTCTTGCCGGCGCCCGAGGTTGCGGTGACGATCATGTCCATCGCGGCGATGTTCCGGTCGGCGCGCGCCGCCAGAAAAAGCCTTGCGTCCGGCGTTTCCTGAAGGATAGACTCTTTCAGTGACAGCAGCTTGGCGGTTTCGGGTGAGACCATGTACACCTCCTCGGCCGCCTTGGCCATCAGGCGCGCGCAGACCGATCCGATCGCCCCGGTGGCGCCGATCACCATGGCCTTGAACTTGACACGTTCCTTGCCCTTGGGCGCCGGCAGCAGTCGCATGCGCAGCATCGCGTCGTGCGCCGCCCAAAGCGCCCCCGATGCGCTGTAGCTGTTGCCGGTGGTGATCGGCAGCGCGGAGCGCCTGGCTACCGACACACCCGCGTCACCCACGACCTTGGTGAACGCGCCCAGGCCCATGATCTGCGCGCCCAGACGTCTGGCCATGGCGGCGGCATCGAGCAGGCGCCGGTAGGTGAACTCGGGGCTGTGCTGCATGATTTCCTTGGGTGTGCCGCCGACCGAGATCAGCCAGCCTTCGGCTTGCACGCCGGTGGGGGAGCGGATGCCAGAGACCCGTGAATAGACAAAAGGCGGCGCGTAGGCCATGATTTTTTCCAGCGTGTCCATCAACACCGGGGGTGATACCTGCGACAGCAATTCAATCGGCTTGACCTTCTTGAAATACTCCTGGGACAGTGGATGAATCACGAAGGCGAAGCGGTTCACACGCTTGAAGCCGTTGGGATAGATGATGCGCGGCGCCCATTGCTGGTCCGTGATGATCTCCAGGTAATCGTCTTGTGCAATCGCGTCGGGAAGCTTGCCGGTAGCGGCGCAAATCATCGCGTCAAGCAGATAGGGGCCCACAACCCGGCTCTTGATGACCGGCGAGCCGTCAATCACCAGCTGAACGCCCTTGTCCCTGTACTGCGAGATGCGCTTGTCACTGGCGGTGGAGCTGATGATGGTCTTGCCGGCCAGCTCCTCAAGGCCAAACTCGTCGAGCTCGGTAGCGGTGGCGACGATCACGGTGGCCTTTTGCATCGCCTTTTTCAGTAGAAAGCGTGTCCAGTCCTTGACCGTTGCAGAGGCCATCACGCCGGGCAGCGACCAGCCCTTCACGTAGTGCGCGCCGCTGCCGTACAAGCGCAGAGCCTCCATCGACGTCAGCAGCTTGGGCACGCCGAGCTGCAGCAATGGATCGGCAAACATCAGGTTGTCGGTGTACTCGGCCATCGACAGCGCCAGCTTGTAATTCTTCAGACCGGAGAAGAACAGCACGCGCGCATTGTTGAAATAGCTGCCAAGTTCAGCCTGCGCATGCCGCACAGCCCACTCCTGGAGAATGTCCTCCAGTTGTCCGCCGACGCTCACCGGTACCCTTGATACCAGGGCCTTCAGGGCTGCGCTGTCCTTTTCGACAAAGCGGTGCGTGCCGGCCTCGTAGCAGTCCTTGCTCGCACCCAGGCCGATCACGTCAGCGCGCTGCTGCCAATACTTGAGGAGCCTTCTTGCCTTGACGATGCTGCCATTGGTGCCCAGGCGCTGGACGCCAATCCGTTGCCCGAGGAAGGAGGTATTGAATTTGAAGTCTTGGTCGCTGGCGCCCAGACTGATGCCGACAACGGTTTTCATGATGTCCTTGATTTGGAGTGAGGCTACTAAAAGAATTCTTCTACGAGATGCATCATCAGAACCTCGAATAACGCAAACAGAAGCCATTTAACCAACCAGAAGGAGCGCTCCCATGGCCGAGAACATCTTGACAGGCGTCGCGCGATCCGTCGGCCTTTCAACCCTGATGCGCGTGGCAGGTCTGGCGACCCGGCTGTTGCCGATTCCGGTGCCGACGATGATGGTCGGTCCCGGTGCCGCCGCCCGGCTGGGACAGGCCATCAATGATTTTGGCCACCGCAAGATATTGATTGTCACGGATGCCACCATTTCCGGGCTGGGCCTGATGCTGCCGATGACCCAGACGCTGGCAGCGGGCGGCACGGAGTTTTTCGTGTTCGATGAAATCAGCCCTGACGCCCCGATAGAGCAGATCGAGAAAGGCGTCGAAGTCTTCAAGGCCGAAGGCTGCGACGCCATTGTTGCGTTTGGCGGCGGATCGGTCATGGACGCGGCCAAGGTCATTGGTCTGTCGGCTGCCAACAGCAAGACGCCACGCCAGCTGGTCGGCTATTTCAGGGG
>JBMOJJ010000245.1:0-5751 GCA_049315845.1 Rhodoferax sp. | reverse complement strand
CCAGAAGGCACCGCAACCCGGCTAGCATCGGCCGACCCGACACCTCGGTCATGTTGCTGGGCACGATGAGGGTTGTCGTGGCGGCAGAAGCCACCTTTGAATAGGCCTCGACGGCCTTTTCGGCAACTTTGAGCTGGACCGCCTCGGCGCCTCCGGGTTGGCGAATGGCTGCCGCGATTCGTTCAATGGCTTGGGCGGTGGCTGCAGCGACGGCGGTGATCGATTGCGCTTCGCCCTGCGCCTTGTTGATGACCGCTTGTTTCTCGCCCTCGGACCGTTGGATGAACGCCTCGCGTTCGCCGGTGGCAATGTTGATCTGTTCCTGACGGCGACCTTCCGATGCGGCAATCAGCGCTCTTTTCTCACGCTCGGCGGTAATCTGCTGTTGCATTGCATGCAGAATTTCTTTTGGCGGGGTCAGGTCCTTGATTTCGTAGCGAAGCACTTTGACACCCCAGTTAAGCGCTGCCTCGTCGATCGCCTGGACGACCTGCGCATTGATGATGTCGCGCTCCTCGAAGGTCTTGTCCAGTTCCAGTTTGCCGATGACGGAGCGCAGCGAGGTCTGGGCGAGTTGAGAAATGGCCGTGATGTAGTTGCTGGAGCCATAGCTGGCCCGCATCGCATCGGTGACCTGAAAATACAGGATGCCATCCACCTGCAACTGAGTGTTGTCGCGCGTGATGCAGACCTGGCTGGCGATATCCAGCGGAATTTCCTTCAGCACATGCTTGTAGGCCACCCGGTCTATGAAAGGCATCAGGAAGCTCAGTCCGGGAGTCAGCGTGCCGTTGTATTTGCCAAGGCGCTCAACCACCCAGGCGTGCTGCTGGGGAACGACTTTGACCGACTGGGTGATGAATATGACCGCGATCACGAACAGGACGACTGCAATTTCCATTGATTTCTCCCTCAGGTAACAGTGCTTGTGGACAAACTCAGGAGAATTTCCTGACGATCAGCCGATTGCCTATGATTTCGACAATTCGGTGCGTTCCGGCAGACGCCGTCGAACCTTCGGCCAGCGAGACGCTCCAGTTGGCGCCCCGATGCCTGACGCAAGCAGTGCCGTCAGGGTTCCAGGCGTCCACCTGCACCGTCTCTCCAATATCCAGATTCACATCGCGATTGGCGCTGGCGGGCGCGCTTGAGGGCTGCCGCTTGCGGTAGCTTCTCCAGCCGACGACAGAACCGCCGCCAAATGCGGCGGCCGCCACCAACTGAAGCGCTATCGGAGCGCCCAGATGTGATGCGACTGCGGCGGCTGCCATGCCAATCGAGAGCATCAAAAGATAGAAGGTGCCCGTCATCAGTTCGGCGGCAATAAGCACGCCTGCAAGCACCCACCAGATCGAGGATTGCGTCATATGCGCGTCAGTTGTGTTGGTCTCACCACATTTTGCGCCAAAAGGCCGCGGCCTTGAATAGTCCGGCGCAATTAGTCCTTACACTTCGCGCCTGATTTGTGTTTTTGCGCGCGTCGCCGGAGGTTCCCATGAAATTTCGTTTTCCCATTGTCATCATCGACGAGGACTTTCGCTCCGAAAACACCTCCGGCCTCGGCATCCGGGCATTGGCAGATGCGATCGAAACAGAAGGATTTGAAGTGCTGGGAGTCACGAGTTATGGTGATCTCAGCCAGTTTGCACAGCAGCAGAGTCGCGCCAGCGCGTTCATTCTTTCGATTGACGACGAAGAGTTCACGCCGGGACCGGATCTGGATCCGGCCGTGCTGAACCTGCGTCATTTCATCGAGGAAGTGCGGCGCAAGAATCTGGATGTGCCGATCTATGTCTACGGCGAAACCAAGACTTCGCGGCATATTCCGAACGACATCCTGCGCGAGTTGCATGGCTTCATTCACATGTTTGAAGACACTCCGGAATTTGTCGCGCGTCACATCATCCGTGAAGCCAAGAGCTATCTGGAGGGTTTGCAGCCGCCTTTTTTCAAGGCACTGCTGGACTACGCAGAGGATGGCTCCTATTCCTGGCACTGCCCGGGCCACTCAGGCGGCGTCGCTTTTCTCAAGAGTCCGGTCGGGCAGATGTTCCACCAGTTCTTTGGTGAAAACATGTTGCGTGCGGACGTCTGCAACGCGGTGGAAGAGTTGGGGCAGTTGCTGGATCACACCGGCCCGGTGGCCGCGTCGGAACGCAATGCGGCCCGGATTTTCAATGCCGACCACTGCTTCTTCGTGACCAACGGCACCAGCACCAGCAACAAGATGGTGTGGCATCACACCGTGGCCCCGAACGATGTGGTGGTGGTGGACCGGAACTGCCACAAGTCAATACTGCACGCCATCATCCTGACCGGCGCGATCCCGGTCTTTTTGAAGCCGACGCGCAATCACTTTGGCATTATCGGGCCGATCCCAAAGAGCGAATTTGAGCCTGCCGCCATCAAGGCCAAGATCAGGACCAACCCGCTGATACGGGAGCACCTGAAGGGCGTCGATGCCAGCAAGATCATGCCCCGCGTGCTGACGCTGACGCAGTCAACCTATGACGGCGTGCTCTACAACACCGAAACCGTCAAGGCCCTGCTCGACGGTTATGTCGAAAACATCCATTTTGACGAGGCCTGGTTGCCGCACGCCGCGTTTCATCCCTTCTACGGCAGCTACCACGCGATGGGGAAGAACCGCACGCGTCCCAAGCGCGCCGTGGTCTATGCCACGCAATCATTGCACAAGCTGCTGGCTGGCATCAGTCAGGCCAGTCATGTGCTGGTCCAGGACTCGCAAACCGTCAAGCTCGACAAGCATTTGTTCAATGAGGCCTATCTGATGCACACCAGCACCAGCCCGCAGTACAGCATCATTGCCAGCTGCGATGTCGCTGCGGCAATGATGGAACCGCCCGGCGGCACGGCCCTGGTGGAAGAGAGCATTGCCGAAGCGCTCGATTTTCGACGCGCGATGCGCAAGGTCGACGAGGAGTACGGCGACGACTGGTGGTTCAAGGTCTGGGGACCGGACAAACTGGTCGAGGAGGGCATCGGCCGGGCTGACGATTGGATCATCAAGGGAGAGTCGGCAAAGGCCAAGGCTGGCGTCAACTGGCATGGTTTTGGCAAAATGGCGCCGGGTTTCAACATGCTGGATCCGATAAAGTCCACCATCGTCACCCCCGGGATGGATTTGAGCGGGAAATTTGCCAAGACCGGCATTCCAGCCAGCATCGTGACCAAGTTCCTGGCCGAACACGGCGTTGTGGTTGAAAAGACAGGCTTGTACAGTTTCTTCATCATGTTCACGATCGGCATTACCAAGGGCCGCTGGAACAGCATGCTGACCGCCTTGCAGCAGTTCAAGGACGACTATGCGAAGAATCAGCCGATGTGGCGGATTCTTCCGGAATTCTGTCAAAAGTACCCGAAGTACGAAAACATGGGCTTGGCTGACCTGTGCCAGCACATACACCAGCTCTACGCCAAGTACGATATTGCGCGGCTCACGACCGACATGTACCTGAGCGATCTGGCGCCGGCGATGAAGCCGAGCGATGCCTACGCCCACATCGCGTTGCGCAAGACGGAACGGGTCGAGATCGACCATCTGGAAGGTCGCATCACGGTCGGCCTGGTGACGCCTTATCCGCCCGGCATTCCCCTGCTGATTCCCGGTGAGGTTTTCAATCGGAAGATCGTCGACTACCTGAAGTTTTCACGCGAGTTCAATGCCCGCTGCCCTGGCTTTGAGACCGATATCCATGGGCTGGTCGAGGAACTGGATCAAGACGGCCAAACCCGCTACTACGCCGATTGCGTGCGGGTCTAGTAGTTCGAAGTACCGCCCGCAGGCGGCTGCTCCACAACGGCGACGGCGGTCTGACTGACACCGCAGTCGACGTAGGAGATCTGGCCGGTCATGCCAGACGACAGATCGCTGAGCAGGAAAGCGGCGACATTGCCGACCTCTTCGATGGTCACGTTGCGTTTGAGCGGTGATGCGCTGGCCGAGATCGACAGCAGGCGCCCAAAGTCCTTGATGCCGCTGGCGGCCAGCGTTTTGATGGCCCCGGCACTCAGGCCATTGACCCGGATCCCCCGAGGCCCCACGGCATCAGCGAGGTATCGCACCGAGGATTCAAGGGATGCCTTGGCCAGACCCATCGTGTTGTAGTTCGGCACCACCCGCACACCGCCCAGGTAGGTCAGCGTCAGCAAGGACGCACTGTCATTGAGGTAGGGCAGCGCCGCTTTGGCCAGGGCCGGGAAACTGTAAGCGCTGATGTCATGCGCGATCCTGAAATTCTCGCGGCTCAATCCATCCAGAAAATTTCCGGCAATGGCTTCGCGCGGGGCATAGCCGATGCTGTGGACGAAACCGTCGAATCGCGGCCAGTGACTCGACAGGTCGGCAAACAGCCTGTCAATCTGCAGGTCGTCCCCGACATCGCAATCAAATATCAGGGTCGAATTGAAATCGGCGGCAAACTCGGTGATGCGTTCCTTGAAACGCTCGCCGACATAACTGAACGCCAACTCGGCGCCTTGCGCGTGACACGCCTGCGCGATACCGTAAGCGATCGAGCGCCGTGACAAAACGCCGGTGATCAGTAATTTCTTCCCTGTCAGAAAACCCATATCGTCCTCTTCAATAGACTGCAAAACCATTCCCATGACAATGGGGCAATTGGCAAGAATTGTCGCATGCGACGCGTGAACTGCAGCGCATCGCCGTTGGCTGCCTGATGCAGCGAGCAAGAGGCAGCGTTCGCAATTCATCCGGCAGCCGTGAAAGCGTGCGCACTATGCTAAGGTTGCGGTTTGTCTTCCAGACTGATCTATGAAACGATGTGCTTTACTTCTGGGGCTCGTGCTTTGTGCTTTCGCCCTCCATGCAGCTCCGGCCGCCGTCGAAGGCTTTACCCGCGTGAAGACGGTCGGCAACATTGACGAATACGTCCTTGATTCGAACGGCCTGCAGGTATTGCTCCTGCCTGAGCATTCAAGCCCGACGCTGACCTTCATGGTGACCTACCGGGTGGGCTCGAAGAACGAGGTCACTGGCAGCACCGGCGCGACCCATATTCTGGAACATCTGATGTTCAAGGGCACCACCGAACGCGACCGCAGCAAGGGCAACAACGTTGATCAACTGCTGGAACGAACGGGCGCGCGTTACAACGCGACCACCTGGCGTGATCGCACAAACTACTACGAGAACCTTGGCAGCGACCATCTGGCCTCCGTGGTCGAGATGGAGGCCGACCGGATGCGCAACCTGCTGCTTCGTGACGAAGACCGGCGCCCTGAAATGACCGTGGTCCGCAACGAGTTCGAGCGTGGTGAGAATTCGCCGGTCATGGGGCTGTACAAGGAGATCTACCAGACCGCGTTTGTGGCCCATCCTTATCACCACAGCACGATTGGTCACCGCAGCGATATCGAAAAGGTGTCGATCGAGAAACTGCGCGATTTCTACAACACGTTCTACTGGCCAAACAACGCGACTGTTTCCATCATCGGCGACTTTCGCCCCGCAGAAGCTTTGGCGCTGGTGAAGAAATTCTTCGGCGTCTACCCTCGCGCGCCCGGCCCGATCCCCGTGCCTTACACCGAGGAGCCGCCACAGACAGGGGCTCGCAGGCTGATGGTCAAGCGCGCCGGAGAGCTTGGCGTTGTCGCCATCGCGCACAAGGTTCCGGCAACCACCCATCCTGACTATGCCGCGCTGGCCCTGCTCAGCGCCGTCCTGACGGATGGCAAGAACAGTCGTCTGTACAAAGCAGTCACTGACAA
>JBMOJJ010000244.1:0-5790 GCA_049315845.1 Rhodoferax sp. | reverse complement strand
TGCCCAGCCAGACCAGATAGGCCACGCCCAGCCACTTGACCGCGCCAAAGGCCGTGGTGGAGGCTGCGACCAGAGCCCCCAGACCGGCGCCGACCACCAGCACCTGCGTCCAGATGCCCATGACCAGGCCGAACGTGGTGAAGTAGCCGCGCCTGAAACCGTGGTTCAGTCCGGCGCTCATGGCGGCAATGGCGCCCGCACCCGGCGAGATGCTGATCGCCCATGAGGCGGCGAAGAAGGCGAGCCAGGTCGAGAATTCCAAATCAGATGCCCAGTGAATAAAGGAGCCGCAAGCTTACGCCTTTTGCAGCGCGGCGATCCGCTCCTCGATCGGCGGGTGGCTCGAAAACCATTGGCCAATGCCGCCGGCGATGCCAAACGCGGCCATGCTCTTGGGCAGTTCGCCCGTCTGCATGCCGCCCAGGCGCGCCAGCGCATTGATCATCGGCTGACGCCGACCCAGCAACTGGGCCGAACCTGAGTCGGCTCGGAACTCGCGCTGACGGGAGAACCAGGCCACCACCATCGCCGCCGCGAAGCCCAGCACGATGTCGAGCACGATGGTCGTGATCATGTAGCCGATGCCGGGCCCGCTGGAGCGCTCGTCGCCCTTGCGCAGGAAACTGTCCACCGCGTAGCCGATCAGGCGGCTCAGGAACACCACGAAGGTATTCATCACGCCCTGGATCAGGGTCATCGTGACCATGTCGCCATTGGCCACGTGGGCGATTTCATGACCGATCACGGCCTCGATCTCCTCGTGCGTCATGCCCTGCAGCAGGCCGGTCGAGACCGCAACCAGCGCCGAATTCTTGAACGCCCCGGTGGCAAAAGCGTTCGGTTCGCCATCAAAAATGCCGACCTCGGGCATGCCGATGCCGGCCTGGCTCGCGAGCTTGCGCACGGTTTCGACAATCCAGGCCTCATCGCTGTTTTGCGGCGAATTGATGATGCGCACGCCGGCGCTCCACTTGGCCATCGGCTTGCTGATCAGCAGCGAGATGATGGCGCCGCCGAAACCCATCACCAGCGCGAAGCCGAGCAATGCGCCCAGGTTCAGGCCGTTGCCGGTCAGGTACCGGTTGACGCCCAGCAGACTGGCAACGATGCCCAGCACGGCCACCACGAGCACGTTGGTCAGAACAAACAGGATGATGCGCTTCATGATTTCCTCAATAAAACAACGCGCCCCAGCGACCCGTTGGCCTTGATGTTAAGGGCAGCGGCCCGGATTTCAAGACCGGGGCAGGCGAAAGACACTGCTGTCAGTGTAGAAATCCGCCTCTTCGTTCACTTGCCACCAGCCGGGCACCCCCAGCACCGGCAGGTGCGCGAACGGCTTGGCAGCCAGTTTATCGGCGCTCAGGTCGGACGCCACCCAGGCATCGAGTTCCGCGATTGAATGGCCGCCGGCGTGGACCCGGTAGACATGCGCGGTGATCGGCTTTCTCGGGCTGACCAGTTTCTCCAGCAGGGCATGACCGAACAGCAGCAAATGGGAGTCGCGCCAAAGCGGCCGCAACCGGCCAAAAAGCGCCTGCCAGTCTTTCGCCGCCAGCGCATCCCACAGCGCATCGGGCGCCAGCAGGAAGGCCGCGTTCTCGTCGAACAGGGTCAACGCGTCGCGCGCCGGCCCGCGCACCGGCCGGATGCCGGTTTGTGCAATCTGCGCCACGTGCAACTGGTTGAGCCGGCGCTTGGTACGGGGAAACTGCAACCAGGCCAGCCCGTTGAAGAAGTCGTGCAGGCCGTCGCGCGTGGGAACCCGGGCGGTCTCGAAGATATGCTGTTCGTAGGCGACGCCCGCAGGCAGGTCACCCTGCGCCACGAAGCGCACAGGAAAAGCCGGCAGCGCCAGTGCAGCCTGATTCAGCGCGGCCGGCTGCGAGCCGGCTACTGTGGCCTGCCGCGCAACGGCTTCACCGATCGCGCGCCACGGAGCCAGCCAGGGTGCGTGCCAGTCGATCCGCTCGGTTGCCGGGGGACAGAGCTGAAGATCTGTCCCGCAAACCTCGATCAGTTGGGGACAGAGCTGAAGATCTGTCCCGCAAACAGTTACAAAAGCTTCCACAGCATGGTTTCGGCAGATCGCAGCGGCTTCAAGCGGGCCTCGCCAAAGGCAAAGCTCTCGGGTGCAGTCCAGGTTTCGCGCTTCAAGGTGATGACGCCGGTATTGCGCGCCAGCCCATAGAAATCGGCCCCGCTAAAACTGGCAAAGGCCTCCAGCTTGTCCAGCGCGCCGGCCGCGTCAAACGCCTCTGCGTACATCTCGATCGCGGCAAAGGCGGTGTAGCAACCGGCGCAGCCGCTCGCGTGCTCCTTCAGGTTGGCCGGGTGCGGCGCGCTGTCAGTGCCCAGGAAGAACTTGACCGAGCCGCTGGTGGCGGCCTCGACCAGCTTGAGCCGGTGCGCCTCGCGCTTCAACACCGGCAGGCAGTAGTAGTGCGGCCGGATGCCGCCCGTGAAGATGGCGTTGCGGTTGTAGAGCAGGTGGTGCGCCGTGATGGTGGCGGCAGTGAAGCGGTCCGCTGCCTGCACGTACTGCGCGGCCTCGGTCGTCGTGATGTGCTCGAAGACGATTTTCAGCTCGGGAAAGTCGCGGCGCAGCGGTATCAGCTGGGTGTCGATGAAGACCGCCTCGCGGTCAAACAGATCGACTTCGGGCGCGGTCACTTCACCGTGCACCAGCAGCGGCATGCCGCTGCGCTGCATCGCCTCGAGCGTGCGGTAGGTCTTGTGCAGATCGGTGACGCCGGCGTCGCTGTTGGTGGTGGCGCCGGCCGGATAGAGCTTGACGGCGACCACGCCAGCCTGCGCCGCCCGTGGGATCTCATCGGCCGACATGTTGTCGGTCAGGTAAAGCGTCATCAGGGGCTCGAACTGCAGGCCATCGGGCACCGCCGCCTGAATGCGCGCCTTGTAGGCCAGCGCCGCTGCCGTGGTGGTGACGGGCGACCGCAGATTGGGCATGATGACGGCGCGGCCAAACCGGGCTGCGCTGTGCGGCACGACCGTGCGCAAGGCGTCGCCATCGCGCACGTGCAGATGCCAGTCGTCGGGTCGGGTCAGGATAGTTGTTTGCGTCATCGTCGGCTGTCCTCCATGCTCAGGAGCCCCGGGGCGCCAGAGTCCCGCTCCGGCCATGGGTCGGATAAGCCGGGTCGCTGTAGCCCGGCGTCGACGGGTGACCCGGTTTGACCAGGCTGTCCACCAGCGCCTCGTCTTCTGCGGTGAATGCGTAGTCCAGCGCGGGCAGGTAATGCTGCCACTGCGCCAGCGTGCGCGGCCCGGCGATGATGGAACTGACGGCCGCGTTGGCCTGCACCCAGCTGCAGGCGAACTGCGCCAGGCTGATGCCCCTGGACTCGGCGTGCACCTTGAGCTGCTGGGCGATCTGCAGCGATTCGGCGCGCCATTCGGTCTCGGCGATGCGCGCGTCGGCGCGGCCGGCACGGCTGGCCGGGTCCGGCGTGCTGCCCGGCGGGTACTTGCCGGTCAGCACGCCGCGCGCGATCGGGCTGTAGGGCGTGACGCCGATGCCGTAATGGGCGCAGGCCGGCAGCACCTCCACTTCGGGCATGCGGTTGAGCAGGTTGTAGTAGGGCTGGCACACGACCGGACCGGGCATGCCAAGCTGCCCGGCCACGCGCATCAACTCGGCAATGCGCCAGCCGCGGAAGTTGGAAACCCCCCAGTAGCGGATCAGGCCGGCGCGCAGCATCGCATCGAGCGCACGCAGTGGCTCTTCGAGGTTCATGCCGGTGAAATCGCGGTGCAGGTACAGGATGTCCACATGGTCGGTTTGCAGCCGCGTCAGCGAGGCCTGGATCTCGCGCAGCATCCAGCTGCGCGAATAACGGCCCTCATTGACCCGCTTCGACATCGTGTTGCCCAGCTTGGTGGCCAGCACCCAGTCATGGCGCTGGCCCTTGAGCAGCTCGCCCACCATGGCCTCCGAGCGGCCAGAAGAGTAGACGTCGGCAGTGTCGATGTAGTTGACGCCGTTCGCGTGTGCATCGGCGACGATGGCGGCAGCTTCGTCGTGCGCGGTCTGGTCGCCAAACATCATGGTGCCCAGACAGAGCGTCGAGACCTTGAGCTGACTGTTGCCCAGAGTGCGGTACTGCATGACGCTTCAGCCCTGCACAGCAGACAGCCAGGCCTGCATTGCCGCGCTGACCTGCTGCGGCTGCTCGAGCGCTGACATGTGGCCGCACTGTTCGATGACGACAAGCCGCGCTCCGGCAATCCCCGTCGCCATTTCCTGGTGCACTTCAAGTGGCGTCAGGAGGTCTTCGCGGCCGCACAGAACGAGCGTGGGACACTGGATCGCCTGCAGGAAGGGCCGACTGTCGATCCGGCCCATGATGGCCGTTTGCTGGCGCTCAAATGCGCCGGCCCCGACCGCGTGCGCCATGTCCCCGATCAGGTTCACGATCGACTTGTCACCCAGGCGAGAGGGATGGACGATCCGCGGCGTGATGCTGTCGATGACCGCGTTAAAGTCTGTCCTGGCAAGTTCGATCAGGGTTTTCCGGAGTTCGATTGCCGCCTGCGAGTCAGGCCGGGCGCTGGTGTCGAGCAGGGCCAGCGCAATCACGCGTTGCGGTGCCTGGCGCATGATTTCCAGCGCAACGTAGCCTCCCATGGAAAGCCCGGCCAGCGCGAACCGCTCTGCCGGCGCCCTCGCCAGCGCTGCGCGGGCGAGCGACGCAATGGAGTCGTGTTCCGCAAGGTTGGCAGTGAATAGGGGGTGCTCTGGGGCAAGACCGGTAGCCTGGTGTTGCCAAAGGCGTTCATCGTCCAGAAGGCCGGGCAGCGCATAGACCGGAAAGTTGATCATGATGGGTTCGTCGGATAGGGTGGTTCCAGCAGACCGACTGTACAACGATCGTCGAGAACCTGGAGACTGAAATGCTGATCCGCCGGATCGCGCAGTCGCCGAACAAGGGGGGCAGCCACCCAATCACTCCGCCGACTGCTGCAACGCCCACATCTGCGCATAGCGCCCATTGGCCGCCAGCAACTCGGCGTGCGAACCGCGCTCGATGATGCGCCCTGCCTCCATCACCAGAATTTCGTGCGCATCGACCACGGTCGAGAGCCGGTGCGCGATCACCAGCGTGGTCTTGTTTCTTGCCACGCTCTGCAGTTCGGCCTGGATTGCGCGCTCGTTGGCGCTGTCCAGTGCCGAGGTGGCTTCGTCAAAGATCAGGATGGCCGGATTCTTCAGCAGGGTGCGCGCGATCGCAACGCGCTGCTTTTCGCCGCCGGAGAGCTTCAGCCCGCGCTCGCCGACCATGGTGTCATAGCCTTTGGGCGTCGCGCTGATGAAGCCGTGGATGTGCGCGGCGCGCGCCGCCTGCTCCACCTGCTCGCGCGTCGCGCCCGGCTGGCCGTAGGCGATGTTGTACTGGACCGTGTCGTTGAACAGCACCGTGTCCTGCGGCACGATGCCGATCGCCTGGCGCACGCTGGCCTGCGTGACCTGCTTGATGTCCTGCCCGGCAATCAGGATCCGGCCCTGCTGCACGTCGTAAAAGCGGAACAGCAGCCGCGCCAGCGTCGACTTGCCCGAACCCGAGGGACCGACCACCGCCACCGTCTTGCCGGACGGAATCTCGAAGCTGATGTCATGCAGGATCGGGCGCGCCGCCTCATAGGCAAAGTTCACGTGATCGAAGCTGACTCCAGCGCCGTCCAGGCGCAGCGGCCTGGCATCCGGCAGGTCGGCGATCTCGCGCTCGCGCTCCATCAGCGTGAACATCTTGTCCAGATCGGTCAGGCTCT
>JBMOJJ010000243.1:0-5793 GCA_049315845.1 Rhodoferax sp. | reverse complement strand
GACGTCCTGACGGACGCGCTTGCGGCCCGACGCCAGGCGCGGGTTCTTTTTCTTCGGTTTGGTAGAAGCCATATGAATAATTCCTTGGGTCTGTCGATGTTGTCAGCAAAGCCGGCAATTCTACCATCCCACCAGCGCCAGCCGGCACCGGCCGGGCCAGCCCGCAGCGCACGGCTACACTGCGCGTCGTGAGTCTTCTCAAATCCGCCTCCGTCGTCTCGCTGCTCACGCTGGTGTCGCGCATCACCGGCCTGCTGCGCGAGCTGCTGATCGCATCCACCTTCGGCGCCAGCGCGCTGACCGACGCCTTCAACGTCGCGTTTCGAATCCCCAACCTGTTTCGCCGCTTCTTTGCCGAGGGCGCGTTCAGCCAGGCCTTCGTGCCGGTGCTGGCCGCCTCCAGGGCGCAGCAGGGTGAGGCCGCCACCCAGATCCTGATCGACCGCACCGCCACCGTGCTGGCCTGGGCGCTGCTGCTGCTCAGTGTCCTTGGCGTGGCGCTGGCGCCGGCGCTGGTCTGGGCGATGGCCAGCGGCCTGCAGAAAGACCCGCGCAGTTTCGAGGTCGCGGTGCTGATGACGCGCTGGATGTTCCCCTACATTGCCTTCATGTCGCTGGTGGCGCTGGCCGCCGGCGTTCTCAACACCTGGAAACGCTTCGCCGTGCCGGCCGCCACGCCGGTGCTGCTCAACCTGTGCATGATCGCGGCGGCCTGGCTCGGCGCACCGTGGTTCAGGGCGCTCGGCATCGAGCCCATCCTCGCGCTGGCCGGCGGCGTCCTGCTCGGCGGCGTGCTGCAGCTTGCGGTGCAGCTGGTGGCGCTGAAGAAACTCGGCCTGGCGCCGCAGATCGGCCTGCGCTGGCGCGAGCTGCGCAGCGCCTGGGCCGATCCCGGCACGCGCAGCATCGTCAGGCTGATGGGGCCGGCGCTGCTGGGTGTTGGCGTCGCGCACATCTCGATGCTGATCAACACGCAGATCGCCTCCCATCTGGCGCCCGGCAGCGTCAGCTGGATCACCTACGCCGACCGTCTGATGGAATTCCCGACCGCCCTGCTCGGCGTCGCGCTGGGCGTGGTGCTGATGCCGCAACTGGCGCTTGCCCGCGCCGCCGGCGACAGCGCCAGGTACTCGGCCATGCTGGACTGGGGCCTCAGGCTGGTGCTGCTGCTGGCGCTGCCCTGCGCGCTGGCGCTGCTGGCCTTTGCCCGGCCGCTGGTGGCGGTGCTTTACCACTACGGCGCGATGACCGAACCCGATGTCCAGCAGATCAGCTACGCGCTGATGGGCTGGGGCGTCGGCCTGATCGGCATCGTCGCCATCAAGGTGCTGGCGCCCGGCTACTACGCCAGCCAGGACACCCGCACGCCGGTGCGCATCGCGATCATGGTGCTGGTCGTCACGCAACTGCTCAATATCGCGCTGGTGCCGATCTTCAGGCACGCCGCGCTGACGCTTTCGATCGGCCTGGGCGCGCTGATCAACGCCGTCTGGCTGGCGGTCGGCCTGCTGCGCCGGGGCAGCTACAAACCCGAGCCCGGCTGGGGCGCGTTCGCGCTGCAGGTGGCCGGGGCCTGCGCCTTGCTGCTGGCTTTTCTGCTGTGGGCCAACGGCGCGTTTGAATGGACCCAGCTGCGCGCGCACAGCCTGCGCCGGGTCGGCCTGTTGGCGCTGGTCCTGCTGGCGTCGGCCGCGCTTTACTTTGCGGCCCTGCGGGTGTTCGGCCTGAAGCTGCGGCAGTTTGTCCGGCGCTGAAGCCGCCCGGCCCGCTATTTTTCTCATCCTAAACCTGATTCACGGCAGAACCCATTAAACTGGACCCGGCAGGCCAAGGCGGCCCCCCAATCCACAAAGAAGACCACGTTGGAAGACCCGCAGATCCTCAACAGGCCGACGCAGGCCGCTGCGCAGGCGGCGCAAGCCACGCCGCGCGGGTCGGTTTCGCACCCCGAGGAGATCCTTGACAACCTGCTCGGCGGAGTCGTCACGGTCGACGCGCTGGGCCTGATCGAAAGCGTCAACAAGGCGGCCTGCGCGATCTTCGGCTACGACGCGCCGGAGCTGCTCGGGCGCCAGGTCGCCCTGCTGTTTCCCGAGCCGTATCGCAGCCGGCACGAGCAGTACCTGCAGCAGTTTCGCCACAGCGGCCTGCACCAGGTCAATGGCCAGCAGCATGATTTGCAGGGCCAGCGCAAGGACGGCAGCCGGTTTGCGATGAACGTCGCCGTGTCGCAGATCGCGCGCGCCGGAGAGCCGGTGCTGATCGGCCTGGTGCACGACATGACGCAGCACCAGATGGACGAAGAAATCATCCGCACGCTCGCCTACTACGACCCGCTGACCAATCTGGCCAACCGCCTGCTGCTGCGCGACCGCCTGGTCCAGGTCATGCTGACCGGCAAGCGCAGCGGCCGCTACGGCGCGCTGCTGTTCCTGGACCTCGACAACTTCAAGGCCCTCAACGACCGCCACGGTCATGCCACCGGCGACCTGCTGCTGATCGAGGTCGCCCGGCGGCTGACCAGTTGCGTGCGCGAGATCGACACCGTGGCGCGGCTCGGCGGCGACGAATTCGTCGTGCTGCTCGGCGAACTGCCGCAGCGCCGCCCGCACGCCATCGCCCAGGTTGAAGTGGTGGCCGAAAAACTGCGCAGCCTGCTGGCGCAGCCCTATGTGCTGCCCATATCCGCGCTCGCCAGCGGCGCCGCGCAGACGGTCGAGCACCGCTGCAGCGCCAGCATCGGCGTCGAGCTGTTCTACGGGCTGGAGCGCACTGATACCGACATCCTGAAATCGGCCGACAGCGCGATGTACCAGGCCAAGGCCGCCGGCCGCAACAGCATCCACTTCTACGACCCCGCGGTGCAGGCGGCGGTGGCGGCCGAGGCCGAGCTCGAGATCGCGCTCTACCTCGGGCTCACGCGCAGCGAGTTCGTGCTGCACTACCAGATCCAGGTCAACCGCCACGGAGCGCCGCTCGGCGCCGAGGCGCTGGTGCGCTGGAACCACCCGCAGCGCGGTCTGGTCCCGCCTGGTGACTTCATTGCGCTGGCCGAGCGCTCGAGCCTGATCCTGCAGCTTGGCCAGTGGGTGCTGGACAGCGCCTGCGGCCAGTTGGCGGCGTGGGGCAAGCGGCCCGAAACCCAGGCCTGGACGATGTCGCTCAATATCAGCGTGCTGCAGTTCTCGCAGACCAACTTCGTCAGCCATGTGGTCACCGCGCTGCAAAAGGCCAGGGCCAACCCGCAGTGCCTGATGCTCGAGCTGACCGAGAGCATGCTCGCCGACGACGTTGACATCGTGATCGACAAGATGAACGCGCTCAGGTCGATCGGCGTCAAGTTCTCGATGGACGACTTCGGCACCGGCTACTCTTCCCTCACCTACCTCAAGCGTCTGCCGCTGGACCAGATCAAGATCGACAAATCGTTCGTGCGCGACCTGCTGACCGACCCGGACGACGCCATGATCGCCCGCGTCATCGTCACGCTCGGTCACAGCCTCGAACTGAGCGTGCTCGCCGAAGGGGTTGAGAATGCCCCGCAGCGCGACTTTCTGAGCGGCCTGGGCTGCGACGCGTTTCAGGGCTACTACTTTGGCCGCGCCGTGCCGGCCGCGCTGCTCAACCCGCGCTGAAGCCGCTCTGAAACCCGCCTGCGGCTAGCCGGCCTCGGCCGGTCGCAGCAGCAACAGGCCCAGCGCGGCAGCGCAGAACCCGATGCCGGCCAGAAACGTGAACGCCGCGCCGAACTGCTGCCACAGCAGGCCGGCCAGGCCGCTCGCCAGCAGCATTGCCAGCCCGCTCACCAGGTTGAAGAACCCGTAGGCGCTGCCGCGCAGATCGGCCGGCGCGCTGCCGGCCACCATCGTCGCCAGCAGGCCCTGCGTCATCGCCATGTGCAGGCCCCACAGCGCAATGCCGGCCCAGACCCACGGTCCCTGGTTGGCGCTGGCCAGCAGCGCGTCGGCGCCCATCAGCAGCAGCAGGCCCCAGGCCAGCAGCGTTGTGTGGCGCATCCGGTCGGCCATTTTCCCGAACGGGTAGGCGTAGGCGGCATAGACCCCGTTCATGGCGATCAACACCGCCGGCGTCCACGCCAGGGCCAGCCCGCCCTGCTGCACGCGCAAAACCAGAAACGCCTCGCTGAAGCGCGCCAGCGTGAACACGGCGCCAATCGCCACCACCCACCAATAGTCCTTGCCCAGCCGCGCCAGATTGGCGCGCCGGATCGGATTGACGCGCGGCGCGCCGACCGGGCGTTCCGGCTCGTGCACACCCATCACCAGCAGCGCCACGCAGAGGAAGGCCGGAATGGTCGCCACCCAGAACACGGCGCGGAAGTCGTTCGCCCACAGCATCATCAGCACCATCGCCAGCAGTGGCCCGGCAAAGGCGCCCACGGTATCGAGCGCCTGGCGCAGGCCAAAGGCGGCGCCGCGCAGTTCCTCGGGCGTGATGTCGGCCACCAGCGCGTCGCGCGGCGCGCCGCGCACGCCCTTGCCAACCCGGTCCAGCAGCCTTGCCGCCAGCACCAGTCCGGCGCTGCCGGCCAGCGCAAACAGCGGCTTTGAAACAGCGCCCAGCCCGTAGCCCAGCAGCGCCAGCGGCTTGCGCCGGCCCCAGTAGTCACTCAGCAGCCCCGAAAACACCTTGACGATCAGCGCCGTCGCTTCCGCCGCGCCTTCCATCAGGCCGACCACAAAGACGCTGGTGCCCAGCGTGGTGACCAGAAACACCGGCAGCAGGCTGTGGATCATCTCGCTTGACACATCCATCAGAAGGCTGACAAAGCCCAGCACCCAGACGCCGGACGGAATGTGCCGCAGGGTCTGGCCGGTCTGGGTCATCGCGCCCGTCCCCCGTGGGTTTACCGCAGCAGCACCGCCGCGCCGTCGCCGCGCGGGGCGATCAGGCCGATCCGGTGCACCTGCTCGCCGGCGGCCTGCAAGGTCGCCGCGCAGGCCGGCGCATGGGCCGCGTCAATCACCAGCACCATGCCGATACCGTTGTTGAAGGTGCGGTTCATTTCCTGGTCGTCGATGCCGGCGGTGGCCTGCAGCCAGGCAAAAAGCTCGGTGCGCGGCCAGCTGCCCTTGACCAGATGCGCCGCCATGCCCTCGGGCAGCACGCGCGGTAGGTTCTCCAGCAGCCCGCCGCCGGTGATGTGCGCCAGCGCCTTGATCGGATGCAGCGCCAGCGCGCTCAGCACGTTCTTCACGTACAGCCGGGTCGGCTCCATGATCGCCTGTCGGAACGGCTTGCCGTCCAGCGTGCCGGGGTGCTGCGCGCCGGCACGCTCGATGCACTTGCGCACAAGGCTGAAGCCGTTCGAATGCGCGCCGCTCGAGGCCAGGCCCAGCACCACGTCGCCGGGCCCGATGCCGGCGCCGCTCAGGATCTTCGACTTCTCCACCGCGCCAACACAAAAACCCGCCAGATCGTATTCGCCGGCCGGGTACATGCCCGGCATCTCGGCCGTCTCACCGCCGATCAGCGCGCAGCCTGACAGCTCGCAACCGCGCGCAATGCCGCCCACCACCGTCGCCGCGGTCTCCACATCGAGCTTGCCGCAGGCAAAGTAATCCAGAAAGAACAGCGGCTCCGCGCCCTGCACCAGCACATCGTTGACGCTCATCGCCACCAGGTCGATGCCCACCGTGTCGTGCAGATCCCACTCGAACGCCAGCTTCAGCTTGGTGCCCACGCCGTCGGTGCCGCTCACCAGCACCGGCTCCCGGTAGCGCTTGGGCACCTCAAACAGCGCGCCAAAGCCGCCAATGCCGGCCAGCACGC
>JBMOJJ010000016.1:0-24893 GCA_049315845.1 Rhodoferax sp. | reverse complement strand
CCAACGTGCTGGCCTGCGTCAAGCGCGGCGTCAACGTGATCCAGCTCAACCTCGATGAAGGCCTGTCCCTGTTCGACGATGCCTCCTTCGACGTCGTGCTGCAGATCGACACGCTGCAGCACCTGAGAAACGCCGAGATCATGCTGCGGGAAACGGTGCGCGTGGGGCGCACCGGCGTGGTCGCCTTTCCCAATTTTGCGCACTGGCCGAACCGCCTGAGCGTGTTGCGCGGTCGCATGCCGGTGACGCGCCGGCTGCCTTACGAGTGGTACGACACGCCGAACATCCGTGTCGGAACACATGCGGATCTGGCACTGCTGGCGCAGCGAAGCAACTTGCGCGTGCTCGACAGCTTCGGGATTCAGGACGGACGCCGCGTCCGCTTCATGCCCAATCTGCTGGCCGGCACCTCGGTCTATACGCTGTCGCGCTGATACCCGCGTCAGCCGGCCTTGACTTCTTTGGCCACGTCATCCAGAAATTCCCCTCCCTGCAGGCCGCTGGCCAGGTTGTTGCCGGCTACCGGGTTGGCGTAGATCTCGCTGAATGTTGCAACAATCTGCGCCAGCGGCAGGTCGTTGAAGGTGCCGCGTTGCCGCACATACTCCATGTGCCGGTTGCCGGCACGATCAAACGGGTGGTAGATCGAGTCCTTGACGCCGTCGAATTCAAGTGGCAGCAAGCCAAATTTTTCGCACAGCTGCAGATTGAAGGCCGGGGTGGCCTTGCGCCACGCGCCGTCGAGCCAGATGTCGGCGTAGCCATGCCAGGCAAAGATGTCGGTCTTCATGGCCTGGCGCATCCGTTCGGTCGAAAGATGATTGCGCACGTCGGCAAAACCCAGGCGCGCCGGGATGCCGCACGCCCGGCAGGCAGCGGCAAGCAGCGCAGCCTTGTTGACGCACCAGCCATATCCGGTTGCCAGCACGGTGCTGGCGGTCATGCCAAATGGCGACATATCAATGCGGTAAGGGTCGTAGCGAAAGTCGTCGCGCACCGCGTAGAACAGCGCCATCGCACGATCGCGCTCGCTGGCCCCGATGCCGTACTTCGCTGAGAAGGCCAGAACTGCGGGGTGATCACTGTCGATCAGCGCAGTGGGCTTGAGGGTGTCGGGATCGGGCAATGTCGGGTTCATGGCGCAGCAGAGGTCTCGGTGCGGCTGATTCTATCGGGGCTCGGGCGCGCCGGTGGCAGCGCCGGCGCTGTATATTGCACAACTCACGACAACAGATTCCTGCCATGACAAGGTCACGAGCCATTGAGCAAGCCCAGTCCCAATTCGATTCAGGCGAGTTCCGCAAGACACTGGCGCGCCGCGTTGCGATGCCAACCGAGAGCCAGAACCCCGGGCGCGCTGCGCTGCTGGGCGACTATCTGGAGACCGAGATGCGTCCGGCGCTGCAGGCCATGGGTTTTGTCTGCCAGACGCTGCAACACCCCGCGGCCCCATCCCCTTTCCTGTTTGCCGAGCGCATCGAAGGCGACGGCTTGCCGACCGTCTTCAGCTACGGCCATGGCGATGTCATTCGCGGCCTGGAGGCCGAGTGGAAGGAAGGCATGTCACCCTGGACCTTGACAGAGCGGGACGGCCGCTGGTACGGCCGCGGCATCGCAGACAACAAGGGCCAGCACTCCGTCAATCTGCAGGCGCTGGCCAATGTGTTGCAGGTTCGCGGCAAGCTTGGCTTCAATGCCAAGCTGCTGATCGAGATGGGTGAGGAGGTCGGCTCGCCCGGCCTGCGCGGCTTGTGTGAAAGTCATAAGAAATTGTTCCAGGCCGACGTGATGATCGCTTCCGACGGTCCCCGCCTGAGCGCTGAACGGCCCACCGTGTTCCTGGGCTCACGTGGTTGCCTCAACTTCGATCTGTCGATCGATGCCCGTGCAGGCGCTCACCACTCGGGCAACTGGGGCGGACTGATTTCCAACCCAGGCATCCAGCTGGCGCACGCGATCGCCAGCATCGTCTCCAGCACCGGCCAGATCCGCATTGCGCAGTGGGTGCCGGCCACATTGCCGGCCGCGGTGCGGCTGGCGCTGAGCGATTGCGAGGTCGATGGCGGCAGCGACGGCCCGACCGTCGAGCCCGGTTGGGGCGAGCCCGGCCTGTCGCCGGCAGAACGGGTCTTTGGCTGGTGTTCGTTCGAAGTGCTGGCCTTCAAGACCGGCAATCCCGAGACGCCGGTCAACGCGATCCCGCCGCGCGCCTGGGCGCGTTGCCAGCTGCGCTTCGTCGTTGGGATCGACCCGGACGAGATCCTGCCGGCGCTGCGCCGCCACCTTGACCGCCACGGCTTCACCATGGTGCAGATTGCCTCGGCGCGCGACGAGGTGTTTCATGCGACGCGCATAGCCCCCGACGATCCCTGGGTGCAGTGGGCGCTGAGGTCGATTGCGCAGAGCAGCCAGAAGAAGCCGGCGCTGCTGCCGAATCTGGGCGGCTCCCTGCCCAATGACATCTTCACCGACGTTCTCGGTTTGCGCACCCTGTGGGTGCCGCACTCCTACCCGGGCTGTTCGCAACATGCGCCCGACGAGCATCTGCCGGCGGCGCTGCTGCGGGAAGCGCTTGCCATCATGACCGGCCTGTACTGGGATCTGGGCGACGGCGATACCCCGAGCCTGACTTTGAAAACTTCCAATGATTGCGCACCATGAACCATGACTACAAAAGCTACTGCCAGGTTTCCGATCTGGCCGACTCGCAGGACTTCCTGACCCGGGTCCGCCACCAGTTGCACCAGAACCCCGAGCTCTCGTTCAAGGAGCTCGCCACGGCCGAACTGGTCGCCGCGCACCTGAGCGAATGGGGCTACGAAGTGACCCGCAACATCGGCGGGCACGGTCTGGTCGGCCGGCTGCGCCAGGGCGACGGCGGCCGCAGCGTCGCGCTGCGCGCCGATATGGATGCGCTGCCCATCATGGAAGAAAACAGCAGCAGCCACGTCAGCAGGAATGCCGGGGTCATGCACGCCTGCGGTCATGACGGCCACACGACGATGCTGCTCGGCGCTGCGCGCCAGCTGGCCCGAACGCGCAACTTCTCGGGCACGGTCAATCTGGTGTTCCAGCCGGCCGAAGAGGCCGGGCGCGACAGCGGCGCGCAGCGGATGATTGCGGACGGCCTGTTCGAGCGCTTTCCGTGCGACGCGATCTTCGGCCTGCACAATCACCCGGGCTTTTCCGCAGGCACCTTCATGTTCGGCAGCGGGCCGTTCATGTCGGCCTCCGACACCGTGTTCATCACGGTCCATGGTCGCGGCGGCCATGCGGCGCGCCCGCACATGACGATCGACCCGGTGCTGATCGCCGGCAGTCTGGTGATGGCGCTGCAGACCGTGGTATCGCGCAACATCGACCCGACGCAGACCGCGATCGTCACGGTGGGAACGCTGAGCGCCGGCATCGCGCCCAACGTGATCCCCGAGAGCGCCAGCATGAGCCTGAGCGTGCGCTCGTTCAGCGCCGAGGTGCGCGAGCGTCTGCGCACGCGCATCACCGAGCTGGTCACGCTGCATGTGCAGGGCTACGGCGGCAGCGTCGAGATCGATTACCAGGAAGGCTATCCGGTGCTGGTCAACAGCGCGGCCGAGACCGCCTTTGCGCTGGAAGTGGCAACGGAGCTGGTCGGTGCCGAGCACACCATTTCGCCATTTGGCCCGGTCACCGGCAGCGAGGACTTTGCCTACTACCTGCAGCACAGGCCCGGCTGCTTTTTGCGTCTTGGCAACGGCGAGGTCGGCGCCATGCTGCACAACGCCAAATACGATTTCAACGACGAGAACCTGAGCGTTGGCGCCGCCTATTGGACGCGGCTGGTCGAGAAGTTCATGGCCCGGGGCGCAGCTTGATCCAGGCTTTTGCGCATGCGCTGCCCAAGGTCGAACTGCATTGCCACCTGCTGGGCACGGTGCGGCGAGCCACCTTCACGGAGCTGGTGCGCCGTGCCGGCTCACTGATCAGCGCGGACGAGATCGAGGCCTTCTACACACGCGGCGAGAAGCCGGTCGGTGTGCTGCGCGTGCTGCGCGCGCTCGACGCGCAGCTGATCCGTCTGCCCGACGACTTGCACCGCCTGACCTATGAATACCTGCAGGACGCCGCAGCCCACCATGTGCGCTACGCCGAGTTCTTCTGGAACCCGACCGGCACAGCGCGCGAATCCGGCATCGCCTACCCGCAGGCACTGGCGGCGATCAGACGCGCGATGGCCGACGCGGAGTCGGATTTCGCTATCACCGGCCGCCTGATCGCGGCGATAGACCGCGAGGCATCGCCCGAGTCCGCGCTGGAAATGGTGCGCTGGGTCACTGAACACCGTTGCGACCAGGTGCTGGGCATTGGCATCGACTACCGTGAAGTGGACCGCCCACCCGAACTTTTTGCCGATGCCTTCGCGGCTGCGCGCCGCGCCGGGCTCAAGACCACCGCCCATGCCGGCGAGTTCGGCATGCCCTGGAACAACGTGCAAACGGCGCTGGACCTGCTGCAGGTGGACCGCATCGACCATGGCTACACGGTGCTGGATTCGCCGGATTTCTGTCGCCGCTGCGCCGAGCGCGGCGTCGTTTTCACCGTGGTGCCGACCAATTCCTACTACCTGCGCACGCTAGCCCCTGAGCGCTGGGCGCTGGACCATCCGATCCGCCGGATGCCGGCAGCCGGCCTGCGCATCCATCCCAACACCGATGACCCGGCCTTGCACCATGTGACCCCGACGCAGGCCTGGGCCATGATGGTGCGCGACTTCGGCTTCGGTCTGGAAGACCTGCGCGGCTTCATGCTCAACGGGCTGGACGCCGCCTGGATCGACGACAGCACACGGCGCGCCTGGCGCAGCGAATCACTGGCGCATTTCGACGCGCTGCGGCCGCTGTGGCCGTCCCCCATTTCTTTAATTGCTCAAGGAGTTTGACCATGTTCCACCGTATTTCCCGCCGGGTCACAGTTCGCCTCGCGGCCACATTGCTTGCCTGCTGCACGAGCCTGTCTTCTCAAGCCCAAGGCGCCTGGCCGACGGCCAAACCCATTACGCTGGTCGTGCCTTTCAGCGCCGGCGGAAACGTCGACGTGACCGCGCGCCTGGTCGGGCAAAAGCTGGCCGAACGCCTGAAGCAAAGCGTGATCATCGAGAACGTGGTCGGCGCAGGCGGCACCATCGGCGTCGAGAAGGCGGTCCGGGCCGCCCCGGACGGCTACACGCTGGTGCTCGGTGCCGACAGTCCGGTGGCCATTGCCAAGCTGGTCAATCCGGCGGCGGTCCGATACGACGGATTGAAGGATCTGGCGCCAATCGGGCTGGTCACCACGGCGCCGATGGTGATCGTCGCGCGACCCGGTCTGGCCGCCAGCAACCTGGCCGACGTGATCCGGCTGGCGAAGGAAAAGCCCGGGCAACTGAGCTACGCCACATCGGGCGTCGGCACAGTCTTGCATCTGACGATGGAACTGCTCAAGGAGCAGAGCAAGACCTATATGGTGCATGTGCCCTACCGCGGCGGCGCGCAGATTGTGACCGACGTGATTGGCAACCAGGTCGACCTGGCCATGGTCGTGAGCGTCACCGCCACGCCCCAGATCCAGGGCAAGAAGCTCAAGGGCATTGCGGTCACCGAGGCCCGCCGTCTGCCATCGCTGCCGGATCTACCCGCAGTGGCCGAGACCACCGGCTTCAAGGGCTTCGACATGGTGTCCTGGACCGGCCTGTTCGCCCCGGCCCAGACGCCGCCGGCCGTGGTCGAGCGCCTGAACCGCGAGCTGATGGAAGTTCTGCGCTCTGATGAAGTACGCCACAAGCTCGCCGAGGGCGGCGCCACCGCCGGCACTGGCAGCGCTCTGGACTTCTCCCGCTTTGTGCAACAAGAGCAGGCGCGTTACGCGGCCATTGTCAAGACCGCAAACATCCGGGATTGATCTGACACTCGGGTATTCACGGATGCCCCCCGCCTTCGGCCACAGTACACTTGTGTATTGAAACATGACTGAACTTGTCGTCCGCCGCCTTCTGATCGACCTGAGCACGCCTTTTCCGGGTCGCTGGAATGGTGGCGATGCGTTTCGTTCGGCCTTTTTCAACGCCCTGTCGATGAGCTTTCCGGTCGGCGAGCAGTATTTCATCGACTCGGTGCGCAACGGCTTGAAGGCCTTGCCCGAGGCCGAGCGCGAGCGCCTGACGCCTGAGGTGCAGGGCTTCATCGGACAGGAGGCCACGCACCGGCGTATTCACGCGCTGTTCAACGGCCAGCTTGAAAGGCTCGGCTACCAGAACGAGTTCGCGCGCCGGGCGGCGCGGCGCATTCAGAGTAACGCGCACCGCGACCTGCGCATGCATGTTGCGGCCACCGCGGCCACCGAGCACTTCACGGCGCTGTTTGCCAACTGGCTGATGCTGCATCCTGAAGCGCTGGCTGGCGCCGAGCCCCGGCTGCAAACGCTGTGGCAATGGCACGCCGCCGAGGAATCCGAACACCGCTGCACCGCCTTCGACCTCTACACTGCACTCGGTGGCGGCCAGCGCTGGCGCATCCGGACCTTTCATTACGTCACAGTGATCTTTCTGACCGATGTGCTGCGCCAGACCGTGCGCAACCTTTGGCATGACGGCAGCCTGTTCAGCTGGAGCACCTGGACCAGCGGCGCGCGCATGCTGTTCGCCAGGGACGGGATCATCCGCGGCAACTACCGCCAGTGGCGCGACTACCTGTCGAGCGGATTTCACCCGAGCCAGCACGACGCCAGTCGCTCGACGCAATGGCTGCGCGACAACACGACGCAGTTCGCGCTGGTCGGGCAGCAGAGCTGAGCCATGGCACTGCTGCTTGGCATCGCGATCCCGCTGCTGGCGCTGTACCTGCTGTTTCTGCTCTGGTATGGCGGCAAGGGCAAGCCGCTGACCGCTCACGAAATTGAGGCATTCTTCGATACCCTCGGCAGGATGGAACTGAGCGAGAGCGAGAAGGAACTCATACCGGAGATTCGACAACTGCTTGCCAAGGATGACGGCGGCGAGTTCGTCATGCAAAACCTGGTGCGCTACCGACCCAGGGCTTTGTACCCCGCTGGGCACAACTACAGCGACGATGCCAGGGCGGCCGACAAGCGCTACGGCAAGGCCATCATCGTCCCGCTGCTGCGCCAGGGCAGCCTGCCGGTCTTCATCGCCCGGCGCAGTGGCAGCTTCATCGAGCCCGAGGGCGCCGACGTCTGGCATTACGTGGCGATGGTGCGCTACCGCAGCCAGCGTGATTTCCTCAAGTTTGTCTTGGCCATTCAAAGGCAGGACATTGCGGTGCACAAGTGGGCGGCGTTGGAGAAGACGCATGTGTTCCCGGTCAGGCCGCTGGTCAGCCTGATCCTCGTGCGCAGCCTGATCGCCCTGCTGCTGGCATTGATCGGCGAGACCCTCTTCCTGCTGCTGCGTTAGAAAAACAATGATATGAAAAGTCCTCGTCATCGTGAGTGCATCGCTGCAATCAACGATTTATGCCAATCGGAAGGGCGCCCATGAAGCTGCGCAAAACCCTGATCGGCAGTGCCCTGGTGCTGGCTGGACTCGCAGCCATCGGCTACACATACCGTTTGCCCATTTTGCAGAACTCACTGGGTTGGTACACCGACTGGAAACATCCGCGCGACACGAACCGGCCCGTGCCCTGGCTCGCGGGGCCGGCCACAGCAGACAAGCCGCTGGCCGAGCGCGCGCCCAACATCATCGTGATCCTGGCGGACGACCTGGGCTCGAACGACGTGACGACCAACGGTGGCGGTTATGCAGCGCAAGGGGCACCGACGCCGAACATCGATTCAATTGCCCGTGACGGCGTGCGTTTCGACCAGGGCTATGCCGGCGCCGCGGTCTGCACCGTTTCGCGTGCTGCCTTGATGACGGGTCGCTACCCGTGGCGCTTTGGCATGGAGTTCACGCCGATACCAGGCCTGATGGGACGGGTGCTGGAACGAATCGATGCTGATACTCCGGGTCTCTATCCACTTATCCTCCACAAGGACAAGATCAGCCAGGCGAAAGACTGGGACGATGGTGGGCTGCCAAACTCCGAGCAGACCATTGCGACGCTGCTTAGGGACGTGGCTACCACAATATCCACGTGGGAAAATGGCACCTGGGCAATGCGCCCAGGTTCCTGCCCAGCCAGCATGGCTTCCATGAGAGCCTGAACATGGAAAGCGGTCTCTACCTGCCTGAAAACGATCCGAAGGTCGTGAACTCCAAGCAGGACTTCGACCCTGTGGACAGATTCCTCTGGCCCAATATGCGTTTTGGCGTCAGCTACAACGGCGGCAAGTGGTTCGAGCCAGCCAGGTACCTGACCGACTACTTCACCGATGAGGCGGTGACGGCGATCAAACGCAACAAGAACCGGCCCTTTTTCCTGTATCTGGCGCACTGGGGCGTGCACACGCCGCTGCAGGCCAGCAAGGAAGACTATGACTCGCTGCCCAACATCACGGATCATCGGCGCCGAGTTTATGCGGCGATGGTGAAATCGATTGACCGCAGCGTCGGGCGCGTGCTGCAAACGCTGCGCGAAGAAGGGCTCGATGACAACACCATCGTTATCTTCACGAGCGACAACGGCGCGCCGGGCTACATCGGACTGCCCGAGGTGAACAAGCCCTACCGGGGCTGGAAGCTCACGCAGTTCGAGGGCGGCGTTCGCGTGCCGTTTGTGGCCAAGTGGCCCGGCCACATTCTTGCGGGAACGCAGTACCAGGAGCCGGTCTCCAATATCGACATCCTTCCCACGGTGTTGGCTGCGGCTGGCGGTACCCTGCCAGGCGACCGCGTGATCGATGGCGTCAACCTCTTGCCTTTCCTGACCCAAGAACCCGTGAAACAGCCAGGGCGCGCCCTATTCTGGCGTGATGGCCCCATGCGGACGGTGCAGGAGGGAGGCTGGAAGCTGACCGTGTCCGAGCGCCCGAAGAAGGACTGGTTATTCAATCTGCATGAGGACCCGACCGAGAAAGCCAATCTGGCCGCGCAGCAGCCGCAGAAGCTGGCGCAGTTGAAAGCTCTGATGCAGTCGCATCACAACCAGATGCCTGCGCCACTTTGGGAGTCCTTCTTCGAGGGGCCGATATTTATTGACAAGACGCTGGACCAGCCCAAGACCACCGAGGACGAGTACAGCTACTGGTCCAACTGAGAACTCGTCCATAGCCTATGAGCAGATCGGCGGAAGTCTTGCGGTCCAGATGGCAGTCGCGCCTCAAGAGGGGTCTGCTGGCGCTGCTGATTTTTTTCGTCACCATCGGCAGCATGCTCTACATCCAGGCCGAAGCAATCATCGCCGGCGCGCAAGGCTACCTCTTTGGCTACCCGCTGGTCATCATGGACGTGACGCGAGCCAATGCCGTGCTGACGCTTGGTCCGGAAAACCAGCTTTGCCGGGTGCGCCAGTTTCCCAAGGCCAGCTTCCGCGAAGTGGTCCGGCCCAACGCGGACACGCTGTACACCTCGGGCTTTATCGACATGGGCAAGGGGCCCTGGGTGTTCGAGCTGCCGCCCAACGACCAGCGCTATGAGGTGATGCCGTTCATGGATGCCTGGACCAACGTCTTTGCCGCGCCCGGCACGCGCACGCTGGGCACATCGGGCGGGCGCTTTTTGCTGGCAGGGCCGGCCTGGCAAGGGCACCTGCCGGCGGGGCTGACGCTGCTGCGTTCGCCGACTCAAATGGTCTGGCTGATCGGGCGCACGCAAACCAATGGGGTCCCGGACTACCCGCCGGTGCACCGCCTGCAGGACGGGATCAAATTGCGCGCGCTGAGCGACTGGCAGGCCGACCCCGCCGGCGCAGAGAAGAAGATGGCCGGATGGCAGCCGGACCCGGTGAAACCGATGCCGGCGATTGTGCAGATGCAGACGATGAGCACCGAGGCTTTTTTTTCCCGCCTCGCGCTGCTGATGGTGAACAACCCGCCGGCCGGCGCCGACGCTCCGATGCTGGCCAGGCTGGCGCGCATCGGCATCGCGCCAGGCCGGCCGCCCGCATGGAACTTGCCGGACCGCTGGAGCGTCACGCTGGGGCGCTGGATTGCGGACTTCAGGGTGGCGCAACAGACAAGCAAGCCGCGCGATCTGGTGCGCGGCTGGCAGACGCCGCCGGCAACGCTTGGCAACTACGGCACGAACTACGACATCCGCGCTGTGGTCGCGATGATCGGGCTCGGCGCCAACCTGCCGCAGGACGCGATGTATCCGCAGACGCAGGTCGACAGCAAGGCGCGGGCGCTCGACGGCAGCCATCGCTACCGGCTGCATTTCAATGCCGGCGAGCTGCCGCCGGTGCATGCGTTCTGGTCGATCACGGCCTATGGCGCGGATGATTTCTTCATCGACAACCGGCTGCAGCGCTTTGCGCTGGGCGACCGCGACCCGCTGCTCTTCAATGGCGACGGATCGCTCGATCTGTGGCTGCAGCCTGCGGCGCCTGAGGGCGACAAGGTGCGCAACTGGCTGCCGGTCAAATCAGGCCAACCCTTCGTTCTGAACGCCCGTCTGTACTGGCCGAAGGCCGCCGCTTTGAGCGGTCAGTGGGGCATGCCGGCGCTTGAGCGCCTGGACTGAGCGTTCGCTACACTGAGCGTCTCCCGATCTGAAAGCACCTCGATCATGCAAGCACTCAGCCCCCTGGACTCCGCATTCCTGTGGATGGAAACACGCAACCAGCCGATGCACGTGGCCGGCCTCAACATCTATTCGCCACCGCCCGGCGCCGGCCCGCGCTTCATCAGCGAGTTGCTGGCCGACTGGGGTCGACACCTTTCGGCGCGCTCGCCTTTCAATCTGCGACCGGTGTTGCGCCTTGGGCTCTGGCAATGGGAGGAGGACAAGGAGTTCGAGCTGGACTATCACTTGCGGCATCTGGCTTTGCCGCAGCCCGGACGGATCCGGGAACTGCTGGCCATGGTGTCGCGCCTGCATGGCAACCTGATGGACCGCAACCGGCCGCTGTGGGAGGCCTATGTGATCGAAGGCTTGCCGGACGGCCGCTTTGCCACCTACATCAAGATTCATCACGCGCTGGTCGACGGCGTCAGCGGCGCCCGGCTGATGGCGCAGAGCCTGTCACGCACGGCCGAGGAGAGCAAGCCGCCGCTGTGGGCGCAGAAATACAGCCAGTACGCTGGCGCGGGACAGGCGCCGGCGCCGACAGGGCTGCTCGCGCAGTTGGCCAACGCCGCGCGCGCCGGGCGCGAGATCCTGCCGGGCATAGGCAGCGGCCTGCTCGATATCCTGCGCATCGGCCAGGGAAACAAGGCGTCTGCCCTGCCATTTCAGGCGCCACCGACACCGTTCAACGTCGAAATCTCAGGTTCCCGGCGCTTTGCCTGCCAGTCCTATTCGCTGGCCCGATTCAAGCGCATTGGCGATGCGGCCGGCGCCACCGTGAATGACGTCACGCTGGCGGTCTGCTCCGCCGCGCTGCGCAAATACCTCGAAGTGCAAAAGGCACTGCCGAAAAAGCCGCTGGTTGCGATGGTGCCGGTCTCGCTGCGCGGCGAGACCGATGCCGGTGGAAACCAGGTGTCGCTGCTGCTGGCCAACCTTGCCACGCATCTGCGCGATCCGCTCAAGCGCCTGGCGCGCATCGTGCAGTCGACGACCGAGGCCAAGGAGCGGCTGAGCAGCATGCCGCGCCTGCAGAAACTGGCGCACGGCATCACGTCGATCTCACCGATGGGGCCCTCGATGATCACCGGAGGCGCCAGAGAGCACCCGACTTTCAACGTGATCATCTCCAATGTTCCGGGCCCGCGCGAGACCCTTTATCTCAATGGCGCCCGGCTCGATGAGGTCTACCCGGTCTCGATTCCGACCCAGTACCTGGCCTTGAACATCACGATCAGCGGCTATGGCGACAATCTTGGCTTTGGCTATATCGCGTGCCGCCGATCGGTGCCCTCGCTGCAACGCATGCTCGACTACACCGACGAGGCCATTCTCGAGCTGGAACAGGCGCTGGCGATCAAGAAACCGGCGCGCAAGCGCCCAGCGCCCAGGGTCTCAAGAAGCAAGGCCAGCTGACAGGCGAAATCCGGTATCAGCACGGATTAGGCTTCTGGAGGGCCGCGGCCGCCAGCTGGCGCAGCTCGGGCTTGTAGATCTTGCCGACCAGCGTCATCGGCATCGTTTGCAGCACCGTCACGGACTTGGGGCGGGCGGGCGGCTCGTCGACCCGCTGGCGCACAAACTCGAGCAGTTCGGCCTCGGAGGCGGCAGCACCCGGGGCCAGCGTGACAAACAGCACCGGCAGCTCGCCGGCATAGGCATCGGGCGCACCGACCGCGGCGCAGTGCTGCACGGCCGGGTGCGCTGCCATCGCGTCTTCGATCACCTTCGGGTCGATGTTGTGACCGCCGCGAATGATCAGGTCCTTGGAGCGCCCGCTCAGGTTCAGGCGCCCCTGATCGTCCAGCCAGCCGAGGTCGCCGGTGGCCAGCCAGCCATCGGCCGTGAAGGCGCGCGCATTGTCCTGCGGGTCGACAAAGCCCGAAAACAGGTTCGGCGACTTGAAGATCACCATGCCCTGCTCGCCGCGCGGCAGCTCGCGCCCGCTCGGGTCGCCGTGTTCATCAAGAGCGACGATGCGCAGCTGGGTATGGGGCAGCCTGAAACCGACGCAGCCCGCCGGCGCATTGACACCGGGCGGCGTGATGGTGGAGATGCCGGCCATCTCGGTCATGCCCAGGCTCTCATGCACGTGCAAGCCGGACAGGGCCTCGAAGCGCGCTGCCAGATCGGGCGAGACCGGGGCAGCGCCGGTGCGGCAATAGCGCAGCGAGGAGATGTCCGCCGCGCCGACCGGGATTTCAGCCAGCGCTGCCAGCACCGTCGGCACGGCCGAAACCGCCGTGGCCCGGTAGCGCTCGACCAGGCGCCAGTAGTTGTTCAGCAGCTCGCGGTTGCGAAACAGCGTGGTGGTCGGGATCACCACCTCGGAGCCAGCCGCAAGCGACGTCAGCGCGCCGGGCAGCACACCGGCCACGTGGAACAGCGGATAGCCATTGATGACCACATCGGAGGCCAGCGTGCCCTGCATCTGCACGCAGACCCAGGCCGTGAAGACCTGCGCGCCGTGACTGTGGCGGGCCAGCTTGGGCGCGCCGGTGGTGCCGCCAGTATGAAAGTAGGCCGCGATGTCTCCCGGCTCAATGCAGCGAGCGCTGAGCAGCCGGTCATCGACCTCGCGGCGGCGCAGCTGGTCAAAGTCCAGCACACCGTCAGGCAGGGCGGGTGCCGCCGCTTCGCCGGTCGGAGCAACGCGCAGTACCGCGCCCAGCGTCGGCACCTGAGCGCGGATGCGCATGGCCTTGGACCAGATGCCGGACTCGTCGTCCGATCCCCAGGCGAACAGCACTTTGGCTTTGCCGGCGTTCAGCAGCGAGATCAGTTTTTCTTCGCTGAGCAGGGGATTGAGCGGCTGCACAATGCCGGCCGCCTCGCCGCCCCAGAGCGCAAGATGGTAATCCAGACAACCCGGCAGCAGCACCCCGATCGCATCACCGGGCTGCACGCCCAGCCGCAGCAGCAGGTTCGCGGTCTGGTGAATGCCGGCCAGCAGATCGGCATAGGACCAGCGAATCGGCGCGTCTTCAGGATCGGCCGAGCGCAGGAAGGTCAGGGCGGTCTTTTCGCCGAAGGCGCGGGCCGAGCCGCAGAAGATGTCGTAGGTGCTGCGCTGCACCAGCGCCTGCTCCAGCGGTATCTGCTCCAGGCGCCGAACATCGGCCTCGCTGTGAATCGGAAAGGAGGGGACAAGAGGCATGCGTGATGGTAGCCGAAAGGCCCGCATCGATGGCGGGCGAGCGCCTGCGCTAAGCCGACCCATGCGGGCGCTGACGCGCCGCCCACCAGCTCATCCCCATCGCTGCCAGCAGCCCGGCCAGGCCGAACCAGTGCAGCGAGCCCATCGCGTCTCGGGCAATCAGCCAGCCGCCGCTGCCGGCGCCCAGCGCCTGTCCGGCGTACATCGCCGAGGTGTTGAGCGCAATCGATCCTGCAGCCAGTGCGGGCGCAATGCCCGCCAGTCGCGCCTGCTGGGCCGAGTTCGATGAAAAGCAGCCCAAGGCCCAGGGGACGGCGATCAGCGCCGCCAGCGGCAGGCTGGTTCCCAGCGGCCACAAAAGCAGGCTGGCTGCCATGCTGCCCACGCCCCACATCACCGCTCGGGAGGCGCCAATGCGGTCGATCTGGCGCGACATCACGACGTTTCCAAGCAGGCCGAAAGCGCCGAACCAGGCGAACAGCAGGCTCAATTGCACCGGTGTGGCCTGCAACTGCGCCTTGTAATACGGCGCGAAGTAGGAAAACAGCACGAACTGGCCCGCCGAGTACAGCAGCGTGACCGTCACGCACAGCATCAGCGCCTTGGACTTCAGCGTCTGACCCCACGCCGCCCTTGAAAGCGCGGGCGGCCTGATGCCGTTGGGCAGCGCGCGCCAGACCCAGATCGCGCTGACAAGGGCCAGCAGCGCGACAAACGCAAATGCGATGCGCCAGCCGAGCGTGCCGCCAATCCAGGCCCCCAGCGGCATGCCCAGAACCGAGGCAACCGACCAGCCCAGGAAAATAAAGGTGATCGCGCGCCCCCGCTGCGCCGGCGCTACCAGCAAACCGACACAGGCCGCCGCCTGGGGCGTGAAGATCGCCGGCGACACAACCGCCAGCGCGCGCGCCACGAGCAGCGAGCCGAAGTCCGGCATCAGCGCGCTCAATCCCAGAAAAATCGCGTACCACGCCATCGACAGCGCCAGCAGGCGCCGCCGATCCCACCCCGCCACAATGCTTGCGAATAGCGGTGCGCCGATGCACATCACGGCCGCCGCGGCGGTAATCAACTGCCCGGCCACCGCCACAGGGATGGCGAGCGAACTGCTGATGTCATTGAGCGTGCCGGGGACGACCATGACGCCGGTGCCGATGACAAAGTTGCCGAACAGCAAAGGCAGGAGAATTCTGGGAAGCGGGGCGGCTGCTGGCATTGCCGGTTTCTTGGGCATGGTAGGCGGATAGGGCAATGGCGAGACCGGACGCCGCGCGAGTGTTGCATTCTCTCACCATCAAGCGGATCCATTGCAAGGTCAAAGGCGCAAAATAGACGCGTGAAGCTGATCGCCGTCCACACCACTGTCGCAAGCCTGCAAGAGGCGCGCAACATCGCCAGAGCGCTAGTCGAACGCCGGCTCGTCGCTTGCGCCCAGATCGCAGAGGTCGAGAGCTTCTATGGCTGGGAAGGAGCGCTGCAGAATGAGCGCGAGTTCCGACTGCTGCTCAACACCACCGACGCGCAGTACATGGCCGTGCAAGCCGCGATTCGCGCCTTGCACAGCTACCAGTTGCCCGCCATCTACGCCGTCGCGCTGGAGCATGTCGATCAAGCCTACGCGGACTGGGTCGAGCAGTGCTCGGACGGCGCAAAGGCAGGCTGAACCGGATGGCTGCCGCGCAGATCTGCATCGCCCGGCACGGCGAAACCGACTGGAACCGGCGCGGCGTCCTGCAAGGCTGGCTGGATGTGCCGCTCAACGAGAAGGGGCGCCGTCAGGCGCGCGAGATGGCGGCCGCCTTCGCCGACGCCGGCTTCGCCGCAGTATGGGCCAGCCCCTTGGCGCGGGCGCGCGAAAGCGCCGAAATCGCCGCCACCGCGCTGCGGCTGGCGCCGCCGTGCTGCCACGAGGGCCTCAGGGAGCGGCACTTCGGCGCGATCCAGGGCATTCCGAAAGACGAACTGGCCGAACTCAATCCGGTGCTGCTAGAGCAGATCCTGCGGCGCAACCCGGCTGCGGATTTCGTCGGCGGCGAGTCGATGGACGACTTCGCCGAGCGCGTGCTTGGCGCGCTGGTCGAGATCGGCGCGAGCCATCCCGGTGACCGGGTGCTGGTCGTGACCCACGGCTGGGTGATGGATGTCGTGGCGCGGCAGATCGCGGGTCTGGCACGCAAGGCGGTCCTCAATCTCAAACCCGGCAATGGCGACAGCGTCTGGGTCGAGGTGTCGCAGTTCGATATCGCCGCCCGACGCGCCTGAGGCCGGCCGCGCTAGGACGGGTCCTGAAATCCTGCCAGCAATCCCAGGTTCTGCAGCAACTCCCTGAGAACGCCGATCTCCAGCGCGTCATTGTTGAACAAGGCTGCCGACTTGGCCGCAACCTCCAGTTCGCCGAGCCGGGCCCGCACCGCCTGGGCGAGCGTCGTGATGCTGGCGCCCTGGAAACTGCGCTCGAGCACCAGTTCAACCGTGGCTAGGATCTCGGCGTACTTCACGGCGTTGACGATGATGATCTTCTTCATTCGAAGTCCTGCCCGCTCAGTTGTCCTGCGAGGCCCGGCGCGCGGACAGGGCAGGCGCCTGCCCCTGAATCAGGAAACGGCCAATGATGCCCTTGAGGTAGTCCTTGGCCTGCGGCGGGCTCGACGGCCGGCTCAGCGCCTGGTGACTGCCGGCGATAGCCAGATAGAACAGCGCGGCCAGGTCGGAGGCGGCGCCGGCATCGCCGGTCAGGCGCATGAACTTGTGCTCGAACAGGCGCATGCGCAACTGGTCGATCTCGACCAGCAGCGTGGCGACGGCGGCGTCGCGACGCCCGAGACCCCGCAGCGCGAGTTCAAAGCGCATGTTCTCCAGGTCACGGCCGGCGTGCGCCAGCGCTGCCTCGAGCAGGCGCTGCAGGTCGGCCTGCGGGTCATCGGTGGCCTCGGCCTGCAGGCTTTGGTCGAGGTCGACCTCCCTTTTGCGCCAGCGCGCCAGCAGTGCCGAAATCAGGTCCGCGTGGTCGCTGAAATGCCAGTAGAAGCTCCCGCGTGTGACGCCCAGCGTGTCGGCCATGGACAGCACGCGCACGCCGTCAAAACCGCCTTCCACCACGGCCTTGAACGCTGCGTCCAGCCAGTCCTCCCGCGACAGCTTCGGCGTCTCTGAGCGTTTCCTTGCTTTTGTCGCGGGCTTCATCGATTTCCTTGCCTTTCAGGCCTGCCGCCATTTTGTCTGCTGGGCGTCGGGATTCTCGCCGCGGCCAACAACCTAGCGAAAACCCTGACATCCGCAGCGCAATGCGGGTGCTATATTGACGTCTCCGTACACATCTGTACGGAGACCGACTTTACACCGTTTTCAAGCCTGCCGCGCATCGCACGAACTGCCTATAACAACCGGAGACCCCCTTTGAAGAACGCCCCGAATCACCTCAAGCCCCTGTTCCCCTTTCTCAAGGCCGCGTCATGCCTGACCCTGATCGCGACCGGACTGAACGCCGATGCCGCCGAGGGCTACCGGTTGCGCCAGGCCCCGGTCGGCTCTTTTGGCGGCGAAATTGCCGCTCCGGCAGACAATCCCGGACTGTTCGGCACCGCCCTGCTGACCTTCGCGAACATCTACAAGGTGGTCGATGGCGCCGGTGACAACATCGCCCTGTCCGCAAGGACCGTTCCGTTGCCGACTGGCGGCCCGACCGGGGGCGCGGTGCCCAGCGGAACCTACTCGCTCAGCGTGCCTGCCGGAACGATCGACTTCAATCAGAAACAGACCCAGTTGAACCTGATGGGCGGCTACCTGACAAAAGACCTGTACGGGGATGGTCGGCTGGCCTTCGCGATCAACGTCCCCCTGATCAAGATGAGCCGCACCTTCATCGCTGTGCAGCCTGCGGGCACGGTGTCGCCGCCGCCCCCGGCCGCAATGCCGCCGGCGCTGCGCGGTGCGATCGCCGCGGTCGCCGCGGCAGTCAACAACCAGGTGCAGGCCGGCGTGGCCAGCACTGCGGCAAACCAGAACGCCGACGTCTCCGGTTTTGGCGACACCGAATTGTCGATGGTCTGGGTGCGCCATCAGGACCGCCTCAAGGTCGCCGCCGGCGTCTCGCTCTTTGTGCCGACCGGCGCCTACGACAAGACGCGCGGGCCGAATCCCGGCTATGGCAATTTCTACACCTTGCGCCCCGGCATGGCGATGACTTACTCTCTGAACCCCAATCACACCGCATCCGGCTGGGACGCTGGCGTCACGGTGGCCGGACGCTTGTCCTTTGGCCTCAACACCGCCAACAAGGACACCGACTACCGCAGCGGCAACTTTGTCTACGGCGAACTGGGTGTCGTCAAGGTCATGGGCGACTGGGCCATTGGCACCAACCTGCTGACCACGCAGCAGGTCACCGATGACAGCGGAGCCGGCGCCCCGGCAGACGGAAGCCGTTATCGGACCTGGGGCATCGGGCCGTTCCTGTCCTACAAGCTTCCGGGCAAGGATGCCGGATTCAACCTGCAGTACAGCGACAACTTCGCTGCCAGCAACGCACTGGTTGTCAGGGCGCTGCAGCTGCGTTTCGTCAAGGCCTGGTAGAGCGGCGGGCAGGTTTCAGGGAGCATGGATGTCGCTTAGAAGCTGGCTGACGCCTGCGATCAGCCAGCTTCTGCTCTCCAGGCAACGCCTGCTCAAGCGCCGGGCCGACGCTTCCGACCGGCCCGGTCGGTCAGCGCATGATTGAATTTATTACGGAAGACGCGCGATGAGCTCCCTGCCTGTCATCAAAAAGATCCTGCGCACGCCCGAGGCGCGCTTCGCTCACCTAAGCGACTTTCCGTACCTGCCGCACTACGCGCAAGTCGGCGGCCTGCGTGTGGCCTATATCGACGAGGGCCCGCGCGATGCGCCAGTCGTGCTGCTGATGCACGGCGAACCGAGCTGGTCCTACCTGTACCGCAAGATGATCCCGGTGCTGCTGGCGGCCGGCTACCGCGTCGTCGCACCTGATCTGGTGGGCTTCGGCCGCTCCGACAAACCGGCGCACAAGGCCGACTACTCGTACCTGAACCATGTTGAGTGGATGAAGGCCTGGATGGAGGGCGTCGATCTGCAGCAGGTGACGCTGTTCTGCCAGGACTGGGGTTCGCTGATCGGCCTGCGCATGGTGGCGGAAATGCCGCAGCGCTTTGTGTGCATCGTGCTGGCCAATGGCGGCCTGCCAACCGGCACCACCGAGACCCCGAAGGCTTTCAGGATCTGGCGCGCGTTTGCCCGCTACAGCCCCTGGTTTCCGATCGGGCGCATCGTCAGGACCGGTTGCGCGATGGGGCTGACGGCGCAGCAGGTAGCGGCCTACGACGCGCCCTTTCCGTCGCGAAAATTCAAAGTGGCCGCGAGACTGTTCCCCACCTTCGTGCCGACCACTGCGGACGACCCGGAACGCCGCAACAACGAGCGCGCCTGGGAGTTCTTCAAGCAGTGCGACAAGCCGTTTCTGACGCTGTTCAGCAACCGCGATCCGGTCACGCGCGGCGGTCACAAGGTCTGGCAGCAACTGGTGCCGGGTGCGCGCGGCCAGCCGCATGCGGTGACGCGCGGTGCCGGTCACTTTCTGCAGGAAGACAAGGGCGCCGAGGTGGCAGCGGCGATCGTGGCTTTCATGCAGGCCACGCCGGTGGCGGCTGGCCCCGGCATCGGATAGCGGGCGATCGCGGCGGCGCAGCGGTCGACGGCGCTGGCCGCCCCGAATCCGCAAACCGCTACAGTCGGGCGCATGGTCAGACTGACGCCACCGCCCGCAGATTCGACAGCGCCGTTGAAGTCGCTCGACGATGTCGACCTGCGCGCGCTGCTGGCGATCCTGCTGGGTGTCGCGCTGGGCGCGCTCGATACCTCGATTGCCAACACCGCGCTTCCAGCCATCGCTGCCGATCTGAAGGCCTCGCCGGCCGCATCGATCTGGGTCATCAACGCCTACCAGCTTGCCGTCGTGGCCACGCTGCTGCCGCTTGCGGCGCTGGGTGATCTGGTCGGGCCGCGGCGCGTGTTTCTGGCCGGGCTGGCCGTCTTTGCGGTCGCTTCTCTGGCTTGCGCCTGCGCCGGCACGCTGCCTGCGCTGGCCGCGGCGCGCGCGCTGCAGGGCATTGGCGCCAGCGGTGTGATGAGCGTCAATATCGCGCTGATCCGCCTGATCTTCCCGGCTTCGCGACTGGGGCGTGGCGTCGGCATCAACGCGCTGGTGGTCGGCGTCTCGTTTGCGCTCGGCCCCACGATCGCATCGCTGGTCTTGTCGATTGCCGATTGGCCGTGGCTGTTTGCGATCAATGTGCCGCTGGCGATGATCGCGCTCGCCTTCGCCTGGCCGGCGCTGCCGCGCACGGCCAGGGGCGCTCATCGACTGGATCTGCTCACCGCGCTGCTGACGGTGCTGACCTTCGCGGCGCTGATCCTCGCGCTCGGCGCTGCCGCGCAGCGCGAGGCAATGTCACTGGTGGTGCTGCCGCTGGCCATCGCGGTCGCCGCCGGCCTGCTGCTGCTGCGGCGCCAAGCCGGCCACCCGGCTCCGATGCTGCCGGTCGATCTGCTGCGCCGTCCGCTGTTTGCGCTCTCCGCGATCACGTCGATGGCCTCGTTCACGGCGCAGGGCCTGGCATTCGTCGCGCTGCCCTTCTATTTCGAAGACGTGCTGCACCGCAACCCGGTCGATACCGGCTTTCTGATGACGCCCTGGCCGATCATTGTGGCGCTGGCGGCGCCTGTTGCCGGTCGGCTGTCGGACCAGCGCTTCTCGCCGGGCCTGCTGGGCGGCGTCGGACTGGCCATTCTGGGCGCCGGCCTGGTGTCGCTGGCGTTGCTGCCAGCCAATCCGGACGCGCTGTCGATCGTGCTGCGGATGGCGATCTGCGGCTGCGGCTTTGGCCTGTTCCAGGCGCCCAACCTGAAGGCCCTGATGTCGAGCGCGCCGCCAGAGCGAAGCGGCGGCGCCAGCGGCGTGATCGCGATGGCCCGCCTGCTAGGCCAGAGCGCCGGTGCTGCGCTGGTGGCGCTGTGCTTTGGGCTGGCTGGCGCGCAGGGGCCAACGGCGGCGCTGGCATTGGGAGCGGCGTTTGCCGGCCTGGCATCGGCCGCCAGCTTTGCCCGGCTTGGCGTGCGCGCCTAGCTGCTGATGTAACTGGTCAGCTGCGAGATGGTCTGCTCGTGGCCGGCAATGATGTCGTTCATGATGTCGCGAATCGAGATCATGCCCAACACCGTGGCGCCCTCGACCACCGGCAGATGGCGGATGTTCTTCTGGCTCATCAGCGCCATGCAGGCGCGAGTGCCGGTGCCCGGCGTGACGGTGACGACGTCGCGCGTCATGATGTCGGCGACCAGCGTTTCCTTCGAATTGCGGCCCTGCAGCGCCACCTTGCGGGTGTAGTCGCGCTCGGACACCACGCCGACCAGTTTGTCCTGGTCCATGACAATCATCGCACCCACTCCGTGTTCGGCCAGCAATCGAAGCGCATCGAAGACAGTGATCGAAGGGCTGACCCGAAAAACCGTTGAGTCACGGCTTTTTAACAATTCCTGAACCGGTTTCATCGAAGCTCCACTTTGTTGGTTACATTGGCATGCAGTGTAAACATATTACCCGGCAACGCAAGAGCAGCGACCCGGTGCCGGACGCGTGAAGCCGGTCGGGGCTATAGTTGCGCAGTATTCTGAACTTGTTTGGACATCTGATGGCTTATCTGATTCTTGGTTTGATTCTTTTTCTGGGTGTGCATTCGGTGCGCATCGTGGCCGATGACTGGCGCACGCGGACGCGCTCGCGCATCGGGGAGATGCAGTGGAAAGGGCTCTACTCGGTGGCCTCGTTGATCGGTTTTGGCCTGCTCGTCTGGGGCTTCTCGCTGGCGCGGCAGCAACCGCTGCAGCTGTGGAACCCGCCGATTGCCATGCGCCACCTGGCTTCGCTGCTGACGCTGGTGTCCTTCATTCTGCTGGCGGCGGCCTACGTGCCGGGCAACAGCATCAAGGCGGTTTTGCATCACCCGATGGTGCTTTCGGCCAAGGTCTGGGCGATGGCCCATTTGCTGGCCAACGGCAATCTGGCGCATCTGCTGCTGTTTGGCTCGATCCTGCTCTGGGCTGTTCTGGATTTCACCGCTGCCCGCCGGCGCGACCGGACCGCCGGAACGTCCTATCGGCCTGGCAGCGCGGGTGCGACCGCGGTCACCGTGATCGCCGGTCTGGCCGGCTGGATCGTCTTCGCGCTCTGGCTGCATGGCTGGTTGATCGGCGTGCGCCCGCTGGGCTGACGGCTGGCGGGACCGGGCCATGAGTATTCGCAACCTGGACTCGCTGTTCGATCCGGACTCGATCGCCGTCTTTGGCGCCTCGTTGCGGCCCGGGCGCCTGGGCACGGCGGTCTGGCACAAGCTCAGCGCCGGCCACTTCCAGGGCGCGTTGTATGCGGTCAACCCAAAATACCGCGTGCTTGGCGCTCATCCGGTTGTGGCCCGCGCCCGCGATTTGCCGACGGTACCGGCGCTGGCGGTGATCTGCACACCGCCGGACACGGTGGCGGCCCTGATCAAGGAACTGGCGGCGCTGGGCACGCGCGCCGCGGTGGTGATGACGCCAGGCATGAGCCCAGCGCAGAAGCAGGCCATGCTGAAGGGCGCGCAAAAGTACCTGTTGCGCATACTGGGCCCCGACTGCATGGGCCTGCTGCTCCCGCACCGGAACCTGAATGTCAGCCTTGCCGCTATCGATGCGCTGCCCGGCGAGTTGGCTTTTGTGTCGCAGTCGGGCGCGCTGGTGAACGCGATGCTGGATTGGGCGCAAGGGCGCGGCATCGGCTTTTCGCATTTTGTCGCGCTGGGCGAACAGGCCGACGTTGATGTTGGCGACATGCTCGACTACCTGGCCAGCGATGTCAAAACCAGAGCGATTCTGCTGTACATCGAATCGATCGCGTCGCCGCGTAAATTCATGTCGGCGGCGCGCGCCGCGGCGCGCAACAAGCCGGTGCTTGTGGTGAAGGCCGGGCGCTCGGCCGAGGGACGGCTCTGCAGCGGGGCGCGGCCGGGGCCCGACATGGTTTTTGATGCGGCGATCGCCCGCGCCGGGATGTTGCGGGTCGGAACCTTGCAGGAGCTGTTCCTGGAGGCGCAGACGCTGTCGCGCTTTCGCAGCAACCGCGACGACACGCTGACCATCGTCGCCAACTGCGCGGCAGCGGCGCTGATGGCCGCTGATGCGGCTGTCGATGCAGACGCCAGCATGTCGCAATTCAGCGCCGCGACCCGGCAACAGCTCGATGCGGTGCTGCCCCGGCACGGCTTGCACGGCAATCCGATCGTCATGATGGCGGATGCGCCAACGACGCTTTATCGGCAAGTGCTCCAGATCCTGCACGACGACCCGGCCACGGGCGCTGTGCTGTTGATCCACGCGCCCTCGGCCATGCTGGACAGCGCCGAACTCGCGGAGGCGCTGGTGCCGCTGTCGCAGCCTCCGGCCGGCTCGCCCGCGCGTCTGATGAGCTGCTGGCTGGGTCACAACACGGTCGTGCAGGCTCGCCAGCTTTTTCAGGACGCCGGCATTGCCGACTTCGATACGCCGGAGCAGGCGGTGCGCGCGTTTTCCATGCTGGTGCGGCATCGGCGCAATCAGGCTGAGCTGACGGAGGCGCCGCCCGCCTTGCTGGCCGATCGGGCGCCCGACACGGCGGCCATCCGGGCGCTGCTTCGTGTTGCGCTGGACAGTGGTCGCGAATGGTTGACCGGGCAGGAATCACTGGCGGTGCTGAAGGCCTGCCAGATCCCGGTGGTCTCGACCCGGCAGGCGGATGCAACACCCGAGGCGGCTGCCGCAGCTGCCTTGAGCATCGGTTTTCCTGTGTCATTGAAGCTTCTTTCCGACGGCATTTCGCACGGCGCCGACGTCGGCGCCGTGAGTATCAATCTGCCCGATGAAGCAACCGTGCGCAAGGCGGCGCAAGCGCTGCTGGAGCGATACCGTCACGAGCAGCCTGGAGCCCCTATTCAGGGCTTCACGGTGCAGGCCATGGTGCGGCGCTTGCATGCCCAGCAACTGATCGTGGGCAGCACGATTGACAGCATCTTTGGCCCGGTGATCTTGTTCGGCCACGGCGGCACGGCGGTCGAGCTCATGAATGACCGTTCGGTGGCCCTGCCGCCTCTGAACCTGCCCCTGGCCAAGGCGCTGGTGTCGCGTACCCGGGTCGCTCGGCTGCTGGAGGGTTGGGGCGAGACTCCGGCGGCCGACCAGCCGGCACTGCATGGCGTGCTGGTGGCGGTGTCGCAGTTGCTGGCTGAAATCCCGGAGGTGGCCGAACTCGAGATCAATCCTCTGCTGCTCAACTTTGAAGGCGCGATTGCGCTCGAGGCCCGGATCCGACTGAGCACCGGCGCTCCAGCCGGGTCCGGCAATTTCGCCATCCTGCCGTACCCAGCCCATTTGGAAGAGACAGTTCTGTGGCACGGAACGGCGCTCACTTTGCGCCCGATCCGGCCCGAAGATGAGGCGCTGCACATGGCGTTCCTGCAACAGCTGGACGCCGAAGATATCCGCAAGCGGATCTTCTACAGCAGGCGCACGATGGAGCGCAGCGAGCTGGCAAGACTGGTGCAGATTGATTACGCCAGGGAGATGGCTTTTGTGGCAATGGCTGGCGGGCCGGACGGCCAGTTGCAGACCGTGGGCGTGGTGCGGGCCATGACCGACCCTGACAACGTGGAGGCGGAGTTTGGCGTCATCGTCGCCTCCGCGCTCAAGGGCCAGGGCCTGGGGATGCTGCTGATGCAGAAGATGATTGCCTACCTGCGCAGCCAGCGCACGCAGCGACTGGTGGCCACCGTGCTGGACTACAACGACCGGATGCTCAAGCTGGCCGCTGAACTGGGCTTTGAGGAAGAAGCGCGGGGCACCGAGGACGCCGGCACAAGAAAAATCTCGCTGCGCCTCACTTGATCCCGATCGCCCACTGAATCAGGTATTTCGCCACGAAGCCCGTCATGCCAAACGCCAGACCCAGAAATATGACAAAGGTGCCAAACTTGCCGGCTTTGGATTCCCAGGCCAGGTGGCCGATGATGAACAGCATGTAGA
>JBMOJJ010000242.1:0-5797 GCA_049315845.1 Rhodoferax sp. | reverse complement strand
CGCGCAGCATGCAGTACGCCTGGGGCGCCAACGCCGGCATCCAGCTGATGCACGAGGTGGCCGGCAACATCAGCGGGCACCGCGGCGTGATCATGAACAGTCAGGCCGCCAGCAAGCTTGGCATCGAGGACGGCGACGCGATCGAGATCTCGACGCCCAAGCGCAGCGTGCGCGGACGCGCCGTGGTGCGCCAGGGCATACGCCCGGACACGCTGCTGCTGATCGGCCAGTTCGAGCACTGGGAAACGCCGATGGCGAAGGACTTCGGCATGCCCAGCATGAACTCGCTGGCGACAATGTCGATTGCGCTGACCGACGCCACCGGCTCGGGCGCCGACATCGTGCGCGTCAGGATATCCCGTGCGAAGGAGGTGGCAGCATGACGCGCTGGGCCATGACCGCCGACCTGCGGCGCTGCGTCGGTTGCCAGACCTGCACCGCCGCCTGCAAGCACACCAACGCGACGCCGCCCGAGGTGCAATGGCGCCGCGTGCTCGACATGGAGTTTGGCGAGTACCCCGACGTCAAGCGCGTCTTTGTGCCGGTCGGCTGCCAGCACTGCGAAGACCCGCCCTGCATGCACGTCTGCCCGACCACCGCGACCAGGCAGCGAGCGGACGGCATCGTCACGATCGACTACGACCTCTGCATCGGCTGCTCCTACTGCGCGGTGGCCTGCCCCTACCAGGCGCGCTACCGGACCGACAAGGCGAGTTTTGCCTACGGAGCGCCGAGCCAGAGCGAGAGCAAGCGGCGCGACGACTCGCGCCTGGCGGTGGCGACCAAATGCACGTTCTGCGTCGACCGCATCGACTCCGGTCTGGCCGCCGGCCTGACACCGGGCGTCGATCCGGCGGCGACGCCGGCCTGCGTCAACTCCTGCATTGCCGACGCGCTGGCCTTCGGCGATCTGGAAGATCCGAACAGCAACGTATCGCAGTTGCTGGCAAAAAATCAGAGTTTTCGGATGCACGAAGAACTGGGCACCGGGCCCGGTTTTCACTACCTCTGGGACAAGGCGGACACATGAGCACTGGTTCCGGTTTCAGCCCCAATCCATGGCAACAGACCAGCTGGGACTGGCGTGCCGCGGGCAACTTCATCTGCGGCGGCGCCGGCACCGGCCTGCTGATCACCGCTGCAATCTATTCGTCATCCGCCGGCACGCCGGTCGCGCTGATCTTCGCCGGACTTGCGCTGGTCGGTCTGGGCCTGCTGTGCGTCTGGCTCGAGATCGGCCGCCCGCTGCGCGCGCTGCACGTCTTCCTCAATCCGCGAACTTCGTGGATGTCGCGCGAGGCCTTCGTCGGGCTGGTGCTGTTTCCGGCTGGCCTGGCCGCGATGCTGGGCCTGGGCGGCTGGGTCTGGATTACCGCCTTGCTGGCGCTGATCTTTCTCTATTGCCAGAGCCGCATGCTGCCGGCCGCGCGCGGCATTCCGGCCTGGCGGTCCGGCCTGATGTCGCCGCTGTTCATCGTCACTGCCTTGTGCGAAGGCACCGGCATCTTGCTGCTGCTCGACATCCAGAGCCGAGCGGCGCCGCGCGCGGCACTGCCTGCGTTCATCGTGCTGCTGGTGCTGCGACTGCTGGTCTGGCTGCGCTACCGCAACAGCGTCGATGGCAGTCTGGCCGTGCGCGCGCGCCGCGCGCTCGACCTGGCCGGGCAGCGGCTGCTGATCGTCGGCAGCGCGGTGCCGGTCACGCTGCTTGCCGCCGGCTGGCTTGCGGGCGGCTCGGTCCAGCCGCTGCTGACGGCGCTGGCCGGCGCCTGCGCGGCCTACGCCGGCGCCCACGTCAAGTACACGCTGGTGACGCGAGCCAGTTTCAACCAGGGTTTTGCGCTGCAGAAGATCCCGGTCCGCGGCGTCAGAGATATCCCCTGAGAACAACCAACCATTCGCACCAAGGAGACAGCATGGGCGCTAGCACCTTATCGGAAGTCGGGGTCGACCAGAACACCGACGCTTGCAGCTACCTCGATCGCGCGGCTGAAACCATGCCGCGCGAGGCGCTCGAGGCGCTGCAGTTTGAACGTTTGAGAAAGACCCTGCGAAATGCCTACGACAACGTGCCGCTGCATCGAAGGCGGATGGACCAGTCGGGCGTCGTTGCGGAAGATGTCCGCACGCTGGACGATCTGCGGCGCATTCCGTTCACCTACAAGAACGACCTTCGGGATCATTACCCGTTTGGCATGTTCGCGCGTCCGCTTTCCGCCATCTCGCGCCTGCATGCATCGAGCGGCACCACCGGCAAGGCCACCGTCGTTGGCTACACCAGGGAAGACATCGCGACCTGGGCCGAGCTGATGGCGCGCTCGCTGCACTCGGCTGGCGCGCGCGCCGGTGATGTGATCCACAACGCCTATGGCTACGGCTTGTTCACCGGCGGTCTGGGCGCACATTACGGCGCCGAACGCCTTGGCGCAACCGTGGTGCCCATGTCCGGCGGCTCGACCGAGCGGCAGATCGCGCTGATCATGGATCTTGGCGCCACGGTTTTGTGCGCCACGCCGTCCTACGCGCTGGCCATGGCCGAGGTGGCCGAACAGCAGGGCGTCGATATGCGCAAGAGCCAGCTGCGGGTCGGCGTGTTCGGTGCCGAACCCTGGAGCAACGCGATGCGCTGCGAGATCGAACAGCGCCTTGGGGTCAGGGCGATCGACATCTACGGCCTGTCGGAGATCATGGGACCCGGCGTCGCTTGCGAGTGCGTGGCGCAGAGTGGCCTGCATGGCTGGGAAGACCACTTCCTGTTCGAGGTGCTGGACCCCGAAACCCAGGCGCCGGTGCCCGAAGGCGACGCCGGCGAGCTGGTGATCACCACGCTCACCAAGCAGGCGCTGCCGATGCTGCGCTACCGCACGCGCGACATCACGCGGATCACCACGGCCCCCTGCGACTGCGGCCGAACCCATCTGCGTATCCTGCGCATCACCGGTCGCAGCGACGACATGCTGATCATCCGGGGTGTCAACGTCTATCCATCGCAGATCGAGTCGGTGCTGGTCGGTCGCCCGATGATTTCGCCGCACTACCAACTGGTGGTCGAGCGCAGCGGCTCGCTCGATCAGGTCACGATCGAGGTCGAGGCGCAATCCGACGTCGACGAGGAGGCTTTCCCGTCGATCTCCCGCGACATCGCGCGCCACGTCAAATCGATGGTCGGCATCAGCACCGATGTCGTGGTCAAGCTGCCGGGCGAGATTCCCAGATCGCAGGGCAAGGCGGTGCGGGTGCGCGATCTGCGACCCAAGGAGTAGACAGTGGCAAAGAGACTTGTCAAGCTCACGGTCAACGGCCGCAGGCGCGAGGACGCGGTGGCCGACCACACGCTGTTGCTCGACTACCTGCGAGAGCAGCTCGGCCTGACCGGCACCAAGCGTGGCTGCGATGGCGGTGAGTGCGGCGCCTGCACCGTGCTGGTCGACGGCCAGCCGCAGCTGTCCTGCATCACGCTGGCCTGCCGCTGCGAGGGCCGCGAGGTCAGCACGATAGAGTCGCTTGCGGTGCAGGGGCGGCTCAGCGCGCTGCAGTCGGCGTTTCATGAAAAGTTGGGGACCCAGTGCGGCTTTTGCACGCCCGGCATGGTGATGGCGGCACAGGCGCTGCTGCTGCGCCATCCGCAGCCCAGCGAAGGCCAGATCCGCGAGGCGTTGTCGGGGAACATCTGTCGCTGCACCGGCTATGTCAAGATCATCGAGTCGGTCCAGGCGGCTGCCAGCGCGCTGGCTGGCGCCACGGGAGAAGCAGCATAGATACCGCCCTTGACTCCAAAGCCCTGCGCCATGCGGTCGGCGTGCGCCAGCCTCTGATCGACGGCGTCGAAAAGGTCGCCGGGCAGGCGCTCTATACCGCCGACCTGCCGGCGCGCGAGGCGCTGGTCGGCGCGATCCTGCGCAGCCCGGTCGCGCACGCAAGAATCCGCTCAATCGACATCAGCCGGGCGCTGGCGATGCCCGGTGTGCGCGCGGTGATCACCGGCGACGCCTGCGACGTGCCCTACGGCGTGATCCCGATCGCCCAGAACGAGTTCCCGCTGGCACGCTCGCGCGTGCGCTACTGCGGCGAGCCGGTGGCCGCGGTGGCCGCGCTGGACCAGGCGACCGCTCGCGCCGCGCTGGCCGCCATCACGCTCGATCTGGAGCCTCTGCCCGCCTGCTTTGACGCGGCCAGCGCGCGCAGCAGCGATGCTGTGCTGCTGCACGACGATCAGCCGGGCAATATTGCGCGCGACGTCGACCACAGCTTTGGCGATCTCGACGGCGGCTTTGCGGCCTCCGATCTGGTGCTGGAAGAACGCTTCCACTACGCCGAGGTGACGCACGCGATGATGGAGCCGAACGCGTCGCTGGCCAGCTGGGACCCTGAACGAGGCCGCCTGACCCTGCACACGGTGTCGCAGGTCCCGTACTACGTGCATCTGATCCTGGCGCAATGCATGGGGCTTGACGCGTCGCAGATCCGGGTCGTCAAGCCCTTTGTCGGCGGTGGTTTCGGGCACCGGACCGAGACCCTCAATTTCGAAATCATCGCCTCCCTGCTGGCGCGCGCCGCCTGCGGCACGGTCAAGCTCGAACTCTCGCGAGAGGAGTCGTTCATCACGCACCGCGGCCGGCCCGAGACCGACGTGCGGCTGAAGATCGGCCTGTCAAGCAGCGGAGTGATCAGGGCCGTGGACTGCGAGGTGGTGCAGCGCGGCGGCGCCTACGCCGGCTACGGGCTGGTCACTATCCTGTACGCGGGTTCGCTACTGCATGCGATGTACCAGCTGCCGGCCTGCCGCTACTATGGCCTGCGCGTCTACACCAACACGCCGCCGAACGGCGCGATGCGCGGTCACGGCTCGGTCGATGTGCGCCACGCGTTCGAGTCGATGCTCGACAGCATGGCGCAGACGCTGGGGCTGGACCCGTTTGCGCTGCGCCGCACCAACCTGCTCGCGATCCCGCACCGCACCATCAACGATCTGCAGGTCAACTCCTGTGGCCTGGCCGAATGCCTGGACAAGGTGCAGGCGGCTTCCGGCTGGAACCAGCGCCGCGCCAACATGCCCAAGGGCCGCGGCCTGGGCATGGCCTGCTCGCACTACGCCAGCGGCTCTGCAAAACCGGTGCACTGGAGCGGCGAGCCGCACGCGGTGGTCAATCTAAAGCTCGATTTCGACGGCGGCATCACCGTGCTGACCGGCGCCGCCGACATCGGGCAGGGCTCGTCCACGCTGCTGGCGCAGACGGTGGCCGAGGTCATGGGCCTGTCGCTGGACCGGCTGCGCGTGGTCGCCAACGACAGCGCGGTCACGCCCAAGGACAACGGCTCCTACTCGTCACGTGTGTCCTTCATGGTCGGCAATGCGGCCATCAATGCGGCCAAGGCGCTGCGACAGATCCTGCTACAGGCGGCGGCGCTCAAGTTTGCGCTGCCTGTCGACAGCGTCGAATGCCACGGTGAAAGCTACCGGGTCGCAGGCAGCGACAAGGCGCTGAGCTACAAGGAGGTCGTGACGCTCGCGCTGCAGCAGGGCGGCACCGTGACGGCGCGCGGCAGCTGGTCGACGCCGCGCGAAACCCAGGGCGGAAAATTCCGCGGCGCTGCGGTGGGAACGAGCGCCGGCTACTCCTACGCGGCGCAGGTGGTCGAAGTCGAGGTCGACGAGGACACCGGCATGGTGCGGGTGATCAAGGTCTGGGTCGCGCACGACTGCGGGCGAGCCATCAACCCGCTGGCGGTCGAAGGCCAGATACAGGGCTCGGTCTGGATGGGCATGGGCCAGGCGCTGTGCGAGGAAACGCAGTAC
>JBMOJJ010000241.1:0-5827 GCA_049315845.1 Rhodoferax sp. | reverse complement strand
ACGCCCACAGCGACAAAGCTCAGCCAGAAGCCGGCTTGCAGCAAGGCCCACGGGTCGGCCGCCACCACCAACGCGCAGGCCAGCAGCAACAGCTGCGGCCAGGGCCAATGCTTGCCCGAGAGCCGCAGCAGCGCGAGCGTCGCCAGCATCAGCACGGTGCGCTGCGACGGTATGCCCCAGCCGCTGAAGAAGGCGTACGCGGTGGCCAGCGCAACACCGCCGAGCAGCGCCGCGCTGGGGGCCGCCAGCCAAAGGCAAAGCGCAGCCGAGCGCCGCCACAACCAGGCCAGCACCAGCCCGGCAAGCCAGGCAAACATCGTGATGTGCAGCCCCGAGATGGCCATCAAATGCGCGACCCCGGTGGCCCGGAAGATGTCCCAGTCGGCCCGATCGATCGCGGTCTGGTCACCCACGACCAGCGCCGCAAGCAGGCCCGCGTAGTGACGGTCGCCGACACGCTCGTAGATCCGCTCACGCACCGCCTGTCGCGCCCGCTCCACCGGATGCCGGCCGCTTTGCCCCAGTCGCCGCGGCGCCGCGTCCCTTGGCCCGGCGCGCACATAGCCGGTCGCCTGCACGCCCTGCTCCCAGAGCCAGAGTTCGTAGTCGAAGCCGAAAGGATTGCTGGCGCCATGCGGGGCCTTGAGGCGCACCGTCATCTGCCAGCGTTCGCCCGCGACAATCGCCGCCGGCTGGCGCGCCAGCGGCTCGACCCCGCCCTCGCCGGCGTCGCCGGGATAGCCGGAATACCAGCCCAGCGAGAGGCTGGACGGCAGTCGCACCGGTCTGTTCTCGAATTGCGCCGCTTCGACCTCGAAACGAAACCGCACACCGGACTCGTTCACATGCGGCATCGCCGCAACGATGCCGGTCAGCTCGATATCCCGGCCTTCCCATTGGCTTTCCAGCGCGTCGCCCAGAAACGCCGTGGCCCGCAGCCCGGTGGCGCCAAACGCCAGCAGCGTCGTGGACAGCAGGACCAGCAGCATGCGGGCGCCAATGGAGACCCGTGCGGCAGCGCAAAGCGCGAGCAGGATCGCTGCCAACAGCATCAGGCCGCCGTACAGAAGAGCCGAGGACAGCGCTGCCTGCTGCAACTGCAAGGCGCTGCCAAGCAGCCATCCCGACAAGGCCGGGAAGAACAGCCGTGCCAGCACCGGACTGCGGGTAATGCTTGCGTGCATGCCCCGATACTAAAGGGCTTGCACCTGCCTTGCATCCGGCCTGCGCAGCCAGGCCTCGAACTCATCAGCCAACTCGACACTGGCTGCGCTTGCGGCAGACCAGTCGCGCACCCGCGCCGCCAGATCCTGTCCATAGTGGCTGAAATCGGTGCGGTCGGGCAGTTTGCCATTGGGCAGCGCGCGGACCCAGTCCGGGTTGGGCGCCAGCAGCACCATGTTGTCAAGAAAAGGGGTCGCCTTGTGCCGCCATTTCAGGCTCTTGTCGAGCCATCCCGGCACGACCGCCTTCTGGAAATGCGGATACAGCACCAGACCTTTCACACTCGACGCCGCCGCGTAGTTGAGGTGCAGGTGGTAATCGGTCAGCCCGCCGTCCCAGTAGCTTCCGGACGGCGCCCCCGCAATGTCGTTCACCGCCTGCAGCACGAACGGAATCGAACAGCTGGCCTGCAGAACCGGACTGAAATTGACCTCGCTCAGCTGCATCTGCCGGGTCCGGTAATCGCTGCTTTCAAAGGGCAGCGCGGCGTCCCGGCTCGAGAACACGATGCGCTCCAGCCAGGCGCCCATCGCCTTGCGCCGGACCGCGTTGCTGAGCAGCGCCGCTGCGAACCCCAGCGGCGTGCGCCAGCGCTTTTCACGCGCCAGAAGATGGCGTCCGTGCGAGGTGACGATGTGCAGGCTGAAACGGGGATGGCGCAGGATCTCGCCGACTCGTCCGTCGTAAAAACTGCGCAGGGTCTGCTCGAACCTCGCGCTGACGCGCGCCGCCGGCGGTCTTGTTTCACCCGGCTGCAATTCATAGTGCTGATGGATGTAGTCGCGCTCCAGCCGGACGAAAGCCGTGACCGGATCGGTCAGACAGGCGGTGGCCATGCGCCATGCGCCAATCGAGGCGCCAATCAGGTGCACCGGCTGACGGGATTGCGCCAGCCATGGGCCGAAGATAAAGCGGTCCAGCGGGCCCAACACCAGGCCTTTCGGACCTCCGGCCGCAGCGGGAATCGTAGCCACATGTGCCGCCTGCAGGCCTTCTGTTTCAATCCGGCGCCGAGCCACCGGACCGGCATAGATGCATAACGCTCGCACGGGCAAAAGCTAGAAAGGGCTGCTGACCGTGCTGCGCGAAAACCAGTCGAACGAGTCCTGCTGCAAAACCATGTCGATGTCGATCCCGAGCACGTCGCCGACCCGGCCCGGAAAACTCACCGCCAGCGCCCGCTCCGACAGATCGGCCATGCGCGCGCGCTCGCGCCAGGTGGCGAGATGGATCACGCCCGCCAGCGGTTCGTAGACGTCGTGCTCGAACGGCGCGTACTGATGTTCCAGCGCATCCACCATCGATTGCGGAAAATGCCATCTGCTGGCCAGCCCGGCGCCGACCTGCGCGTAGCAGAAGCCAAAAGCCCCGCGCTCAGCGTCGGCGCGCTTCAGATCGAGCGGCGCGACCTGCGGGTCCAGTGCGGCGCTTTCCTGCGGCATTCCGATGTGAATCGCCAGTTCGCCAATCGCGTGAATCAGGCCGCAGGTGAATGTCGCCTGCTGGTTCTGCCGCACGATTCCGGCCAGCGAGCGCGACAGCTTGGCCACGTTCAGGCTGTAGGCCCAGAACTGCTGCAGATGGATGCCCGGCACGGCCTTGAACGACACAGCCGAGGCCGCTGCCGCCGCCATCGTGCGCACATGGCTCAGTCCCAGGATCGCCAGCGACTCGGAGACGCTGTGGATCTGGCCCGAGAGCTTGAAGTAGCCCGAGTTCGACAGCTCGAGCAAACGGGTGGTCAGCGCCGGATCGGTGCTGATCAGCTGGCTGATCTTCTTCAGGTCGGGCTCCTCGTGCTCAAGCTCGCTGAGCAACAGCGCGATCACCTGGGGAATGCTGGGCAGAACGAACTGCGACGCCAGCAGGGCACTGAGTTCCATGACAGGACAACTTCCTTGAGGGTGAATCACTGACGGACCGATCTCTGGCCGTGATTATGTATCAGCCTTGGTCCGCCGCGCTGGCGCCCTTCAGTCTGGCAAAGGCGGATGACATGGCGGTTGACGGCGCGCTGCTTGAAGGTCGGCCACGCTCGCGCGGGTTGGCGCGCTGAAAGTGATTGCCATCGCCGCCGCCCTTGGCCGGGGAAGCCCCGAGCTTCATGCTCAGCGCGATGCGCTTGCGCGCCACATCGACCTCCACCACCTGCACCTTGACGATGTCGCCGGTCTTGACGATTTCGCGCGCGTCGCTGACATACCTGTGGGCGAGCTGACTGACGTGGACCAGCCCATCCTGATGCACTCCGAGGTCGACAAAGGCGCCAAACACGGCCACGTTGCTCACGGTCCCTTCCAGAATCATGCCGGCTGCCAGGTCGCGGATATCCTCCACGCCCTCGTTGAAACGCGCCACCTTGAAGTCCGGGCGCGGATCGCGCCCCGGCTTCTCCAGCTCGGCCAGGATGTCCCTGACCGTGATCACACCGTGCCGGGCATCGGCAAAGAGCTCGGGCTTCAGGGTCTTGAGCATGTCGGCCCGCCCCATCAGCGAGCTCACGGTCAGCGCCGTGTGCGCCATGATTCGCTCGACCACCGGGTAGGTCTCAGGGTGGACGCCGGTCATGTCGAGCGGATTCTCGCCGGCGCGGATGCGCAGGAATCCCGCGCTCTGTTCAAAGGCTTTCGGCCCGACGCCGGTGACGTCGAGAAGCTGCTGGCGATTCCGGAACGCACCATGGCTGTCGCGCCAGCGCACCACCGCCTTGGCCACATGGCCGCTCAGACCCGACACCCGCGCCAGCAGCGGCGCGCTGGCGGTATTCAGATCGACACCGACCGAATTGACGCAGTCTTCCACCACCGCATCCAGTGTTCTTGCCAGCGCAGTCTGGTTCACGTCGTGCTGGTACTGGCCGACGCCGATCGACTTCGGGTCGATCTTGACCAGTTCGGCCAGCGGATCCTGCAGGCGTCGCGCAATGCTCGCCGCGCCGCGCAGGCTGACGTCCACCTCGGGCATCTCCTGCGACGCATATTCGCTGGCCGAATAGACCGAGGCGCCGGCTTCGCTGACCACCACCTTGTCCACCGGATGCTCAGATGCCTTGCAGAGCAGCTTGATCAGGTCGGCTGCCAGCCGGTCGGTCTCGCGACTCGCGGTGCCGTTGCCAATGGCGATCAGATTGACGCCGTGCTTCAGGCACAGTTGCGCCAGCGTGTGCAGCGACCCGTCCCAATCCTTGCGCGGCTCGTGCGGAAAAACGGTGGCGGTCTCCAGCAGCGTGCCGGTGCTTGCGACCACGGCGACCTTGACGCCGGTGCGGATGCCCGGGTCGAGCCCGAGCACCACGCGCGGTCCGGCCGGCGCTGCCAGCAGCAGATCGCGCAGGTTGTCGGCAAAGACCCTGATCGCGACTTTCTCGGCGTCCTCGCGCAGCCGGCTGAACAGGTCGCGCTCGGTCGACAGGCTGAGTTTGACGCGCCAGGTCCAGGCGACGCATTTGCGGATCAGGTCGTCGGCCGCGCGTGCCTTGTGGCTCCAGCCAAGCTGCAGCGCAATGCGGGCCTCGGCCAGCGACACGGCAGGCCCTGCCTTCGGCCGGCCAGCGGCCTGCGCCGGCTTGCCTGCGCCCAGCGGCTGCTCTGGCTCCGGCAGCTGCAGGCTGACTTGCAGCATCTCCAGTGTGCGGCCGCGAAACACCGCCAGCGCGCGGTGCGAAGGCACCTTCGAGATCGGCTCGCTGTAGTCGAAATAGTCCCTGAACTTCGCGACGTCAGGATTGGATTCATCCTTGCCGTCGATCAGCACGGACTGCAGCAGCCCCTGCGCCCACAGCCACTGTCGCAGATCCTGCACCAGGGCCGGCGTCTCGGCCCAGCGCTCGCTGAGCAGGTCGCGCACGCCGTCCAGAACCGCCTGCACGCTGGAGAAGTCGGCCTGCTTGTCTTCGCCCTCCAGCACCGGCCGCATCGGGATCAGGTAGGCCAGCGCCTGATCCTGCGGCACCAGGTCCGGGTTGGCGAACAGCGCGTCGGCCAGCGGCTCCAGGCCCGCTTCACGCGCCAGTTGCCCCTTGCTGCGCCGCTTCAGCCGGAACGGCAGATAAAGGTCTTCCAGTTCCTGCTTGGTGCCGGCCGCCAGCAGCGTGGACAACAGCGCCGGCGTCATCTTGCCCTGCTCCTCGATCGCCTTGATCACGGCCTGCAGGCGCTCGCGCAGTTCGCGCAGATAGCCGAGCCGGGCTTCCAGCTCCCGCAACTGGATGTCGTCCAGCCCGCCGGTCACCTCCTTGCGGTAGCGCGCGATGAACGGCACGGTGGCGCCGCCGTCCAGCAGTTCGACCGCCGCCTGCACCTGTTTGTTCTGGACCCGGATTTCCTGCGCGATCTGCGCGATGATTTTTTGCATGAAGTAGGAGCCTGCCAACACGGCGCTCGAGAAAACGTGAAACGAAGGCCGCGAGTGTGCCACAGCCCCGGGCCGTCGGGCCGACGCCTCGCGCGCCCCTCGCGTTTCAGGCCTTCAGTGCCCGCCGCAGTTCGACGCCAAGCTCGGGCTTGTGCGCGAACGGATCGGTCGGGTTGCGCGCCAGCATGATGTCCTCCAGCCGGGTCTGCACCGTGCCGATGGCTTTCGGGTGGCTGTAGATGTAGAACTG
>JBMOJJ010000240.1:0-5837 GCA_049315845.1 Rhodoferax sp. | reverse complement strand
CGGTCTGGTGCTGCAGGGATGGGAGGTCAAGTCGCTGCGCGAAGGCAAGGTGCAGCTGACCGACGGCTATGTTGTCATTCGCAACGGCGAGTTGTTCGTCATTGGCCTGCAGATCAACCCGCTGGGCACCGCTTCGACGCACATCAGTCCGGACAAGGTTCGCACCAAAAAACTGTTGATGCACAAGGAGGAGATCAAGCGCCTGATCGGCAAGGTGGAGCAGAAGGGCTACACACTGGTGCCACTGAACCTGCACTGGAAGGCGGGCAAGGTGAAGTGCGAGATTGCGCTGGCCAAAGGCAAGGCCGAGCATGACAAACGCGACACCATCAAGGACCGGGAAGGCAAGCGGGAGGTGGAGCGAGCCATGAAAAGCCGTCAGCGGTAGATTTATTTTCGGGCGCGTGGAATAAACGCTGCCGATTTGCTGTTCATGTCCTTGCAAATGTTCGTTTGCAATCATCAACTCAGGAGTTCAGCTTGAAAAAAACCCTTCGCTCGGCCATGGCCTTGACCCTCCCTTTCTTCCTGGTGGTCGCCAGCTCGACCGTCCATGCCGCGGCGCCCAAAGTCGCTGACGGGGTGTTGGTCGGTGACAGCGGAATGACCCTTTATACCTTCGACAAAGACAGCGCCGACAAATCGATGTGCAATGGTCCCTGCGCCACCAACTGGCCGCCCTTGATGGCTTCAGCGGCCGACCAGGCCACTGGAGACTACACCATCATCACGCGTGACGACGGCACGAAGCAATGGGCCGCGAAGGGTAAGGCGCTCTATTATTGGTCCAAGGACAGCAAGCCCGGTGACAAGACAGGCGACGGGTTCAACAAGGTCTGGCAGACGGCCAGGCCCTGACCTTGCGCTGCACGGCGAAGGACCGACGCGCCCGCATCTGACCGGATGGAAACGCACCCGCTGATTGACCAGATTCCAGCGCTGCGCCGGTATGCGCGAACGCTGACGGGCGACGCCTGGGCCGCCGATGATCTGGTTCAGGATACGCTGGAACGTGCGTGCAGCAAGTGGCGCCTGTGGAGCGCCGGCTCTGACTTGCGGGCCTGGCTGTTCACGCTGATGCACAACCTGTTTGCCAGCCAGATGCGCCGGTCTTTCAACCGGTCTGCGAATACCGTGGATATTGACGATGTGGCGCACGAGCTGGTGGCCGACGACGACGGCCAGGAGCCCGCCCGCGACCTGCAACGTTGCCTGCTGCGCCTGCCACCGGAACAACGGGCAGTCTTGCTGCTCGTCACGCTGGAGGACGTGAGCTACGCCGAAGTCGGCAGGATTCTGGGAGTGCCGATCGGTACCGTGATGTCACGCCTGTCGCGCGCGCGCAGTCGACTTCAGGAGTTGCTTGACGCCCCTTCGCGCAGCGCGGAATCACGAGCTGCGACCGGTCCGTCGGCAACAGCGCCAATCCCGCTGCATCGTCTGAAACAAGCCACTGGAACACGCCATGGAACGGATTAGCTCCCAAGCCCTGACAGAAGATGAAATTCATGCGCTGGTCGATGCGCAGGTTTCGCCGCGCGAACTGGCAGTGTTGCAGGAGCGCCTGGCACGGGATCCGGCGGCTCAGGCCAAAGTGGTTCTGTGGCAGCGGCAACGCAGCGCACTGAAGGATCTGCACCGGCTTGTGCTGGAGGAGCCGGTTCCGGTTCCTCTGAAAACCGCAGCATTGCAGTCTTCCGCATCTCAGCATCAGATCAACCGCTGGTGGCGCTGGGGCGGCATCGCTGCCGGTGTGATGATGACCTTCGGCACCGGCTGGTTTTCCCATTCGTTCTGGCAGCAGGAGCGCCAGGGGCAGGCAGTGACCGATTCGCTGGCCAAGGCGCGATCAGTGCGGGAGTTTGCGCGCCAGGCCAGCTTTGCGCATTCGGTCTATTCGCCGGAAGTGCGCCATCCAGTGGAGGTTGCCGCCACCGAGCAGGAGCACCTGGTTCAGTGGCTCTCGAAACGGGTTGGCAAGCCGCTGAAGGTCCCCAACCTGACGGCGCAGGGCTATGAGTTGGTGGGCGGGCGACTGTTGCCCGGCGAGGGCGGGGCCAGGGCCCAGTTCATGTTTCAGAGCGATGGCGGATCGCGCATCACCCTTTATCTCGGCGCAATCGACAAGACTGCAAAAGCGACCACTGCCAGTGAGACCGGCTTCAATTTTTCCAGCGACGGGCCAATTCCGAGCTTTTACTGGGTCGAACAGGGTTTCGGCTACGCGCTTGCGGGACAAGTGTCCCGTGAGGTTCTGATGAAACTGGCAGAGGCGGTTTATCGCCAGCTCTGAACCTGATTCGATTCAGTCCAGCGCCCGCAGCGGATGCAGCTGCGCTGACCACGGGCTTTGAAAAAAAGGCGCGACCATTGCGGTGCGTACCTCTTCGATCCGCGACGGCTCCCATTTCGGCGCATTGTCTTTGTCGACCGCCAGTGCGCGGATGCCTTCCAGCGTTTCGCTGCCACGCTCGCTTCGAATCAAATGATCAGGATGAAAGCAGTGATAAACCATGTCGCGCTCCATGCGCAGCTCGTCTGCCAGCGTCATATGACGGGCGCGACGAATCTGCGCTAGCACCACATGCAACATCAGGGGCGAGCGCCGACGCAATGTATGGGCCGTGTGCTGCGCCCACGGGGTTTGGTCCGCCTCCAGCACATGAACAATGGCCGAAACCGAATCCCGGGCGAAATGTGAATCGAGCTGTTCGGCATGCTGATCCGATCTTTCCGCCACAGGCGTCGAGAACAGCGCAATCCATTGCTCCAACGCGCCGGGCCGGTCAAAATTCACGCTAGGCAATGCATCCCAGGCCGAGACCAATTGAGCGACCTCGAAGCAGCTGTCTGCCAGACCGAGTTCCAGCGCCTGTGCGGCCCCGATCACTTCACCGGTCAGCGCAAGCCATTCGCCGTTGCGTCCTGGACAGCGGCTCAGGAAGTAGCCCCCGCCGACATCGGGAAACAGGCCGATATTCGTTTCCGGCATCGCCATCCGGGTGCGCTCGGTGACAATGCGCGCGGTCGCGCCCTGGCTGATGCCCATGCCGCCGCCCATGACGATGCCATCCATGAAAGCAATATAGGGCTTGGGGTAACAATGGATCAGGTGGTTGAGGGCGTATTCTTCAGTGAAGAAGTCTTCCAGTTCCGTATTGCCGGACAGCGCCGCCTGATGAAAAAAGCGGATGTCGCCGCCGGCACAGAAGGCGCCAAATGGCCCGGTCTTGCCATTGCCGCGTATTGCCACCGCTTTGACCTGCGGATCTTCTCGCCAGGCCAGCAGGCAACCGGCCAGGCTGCGAATCATCGATAGCGACAGTGCGTTCAGGGCTTTCGGCCGATTCAGCGTGATCAGTCCGACGTGGCCGTGAACTTCAGCTATCACTTCAGCAGCATTCTCTGTAGGCAAAACGGGTCTTGTACTCATCCTCTGTTTCTCCAGCCGATTAGCTCATTGGTTGCAAGCGCGCCGATGACCAGCGCGCCACCGGCCAGGACATTGGGGCCTGGCACTTCATTGGCTCCGATCCATGCCAGCAGGATGCCGAATATAACTTCAAGCAGACACAGTAACGATACCTCAGGCGCCTTGAGCACCCTTGCGCACAGCACCGAAAGCGCGGAGGGGATCGCCAGTTGCACCAGTCCCAGCCCGGCCAGCAGCAGAAGATCGTGCCCCGAAGCCTGAAACGGGAACGCCAGCGGCAGCGTCACCAGACACGACAGCACGGCGCCGATCAGCACCGCGGGAATCAGGTCCACATTCTGTCCCTTGCCGTGCGCGTGCTGGGTCACGGTCCAGTTGGCGGCACCCGAAATCGGAACGCACAGAGCCACCAGCGTCCCCGCCAGACTCTCTCCCTGGCTGAACTGACTGCCATACATGTAGCCAATGCCGCCTCCGGCGACCACGATCGCGAACCAGGTTCTCCCGGCAATCCGATGGCCGATAAAGATGCGCGCTGCCAATGCGGTCAGCAGCGGTGCGATCGACATCGTGACCAGTACATTGGCGACGCTGCTGAGGGTGATGGCGAGCATGAAAAATGTGAACATGCCGCACCAGCAGACGCCGGATATCCAGAGCGACCGCCCTGCCCTTCGCATCCGGCGAAAAACCTCCAATCCCTGAAACAGCGGCAGAATCACCAGCAGCGACAGCGCTGTGAAGAAGCTGCGCCAGAAGGTGACTTCGAAACTGCGCGCCTGCTCCAGGTGACGCGTCACCACACCGGCAATCGACCACATCAGGGTCACCGCCATCATCAGGAAGACGGCCCGATTGTGAGTGAGCTTCAAGCCAGACTCTACACGGGTCCGCGGCTGGCGCGCTTGCGTTCGTGCTCGGTCAGGTGGCGCTTGCGCAGACGAATCGACTTGGGCGTGATCTCAACCAGTTCGTCGTCCTCGATGAATTCAACGCCGTATTCCAGCGTGCATTCGATCGGGGGCGTGATCTTGATCGCATCTTCCTTGCCGCTGACGCGGAAGTTCGTCAGCTGCTTGGTGCGCGTGGCGTTCACCACGAGGTCATTGTCGCGGTTGTGTATGCCGACGATCATGCCTTCGTAGACCGGGTCGTTGGCCTTGACAAACATGCGTCCCCGGTCATCGAGCTTGCCCAGGGCATAGGTGAAGATTTCACCTGCGTCCATCGAAATCAGCACGCCATTCTTGCGCCCGCCGATGTCGCCCTTGTGCGGTTCGTAGCTATCGAAGATGTTGGAGATCAGGCCCGTGCCGCGCGTCAGGTTCAGGAATTCGTTGGTGAAACCGATCAGGCCGCGCGCCGGAATTCGGTACTCCAGGCGCACGCGTCCGCGTCCGTCCGGCTCCATATTGAACAGGTCACCCCGGCGTTCGCCAAGCGCCTGCATCACGCCGCCCTGGTGCTGTTCCTCGATGTCGACGGTCACCATCTCAATCGGTTCGTGCTTCTCTCCGTCGATGAACTTGAACACCACGCGCGGCTTGGACACGGCCAGTTCGTAACCTTCGCGGCGCATGTTTCCAGCAGGATGGTGAGGTGCAGTTCGCCGCGGCCCATCACTTCAAAGATGCCTTCTTCGCCGGTTTCCTTGACGCGCAGCGCCACGTTGTGCTGCAACTCCTTTTGCAGGCGGTCCCAGATCTGACGGCTGGTGACGTACTTGCCTTCACGTCCAGCAAGCGGGCTGGTGTTGACGCAGAAGTTCATGGTCAGGGTCGGCTCGTCGACCTTGAGCATGGGCAGGGGCGCCGGATTGACCGGGTCGGTGATGGTGACGCCGATGCCGATGTCGGTCAGGCCGTTGATCAGCACGATCTCGCCGGGACCGGCGTCCGTGGTCTGCATACGTTCCAGGCCCTGGAAGGTCAGCACCTGGTTGACGCGACCCTTGACGGCCTTGCCGTCCGGGCCTTCCATCACCACCACGTCCATCATGGGCCTGATTGTTCCCTGGCTGATACGGCCGACGCCGATGCGGCCGACAAAGGTCGAGAAGTCGATGGCCGAGATCTGCAATTGCAGCGGAGCCGCAGGGTCTCCCTGCTGGTGCGGAACGTGATCGAGGATGGTGTTGAACAGCGCCGACATGTCGGGCCCCCATTGTTCACCCTGGGCGCCCTCTTCCATCGACGACCAGCCGTTGATGCCGGAGGCGTAGACAACCGGAAAATCCAGTTGCTCGTCGGTGGCGCCGAGTTTGTCAAACAGGTCGAAAGCGGCGTTCACGACCCATTCCGGACGCGAGCCGGGTTTGTCCACCTTGTTCACCACCAGAATGGGCTTGAGACCCAGCGCCAGCGCCTTCTTGGTGACAAAGCGCGTTTGCGGCATCGGACCTTCC
>JBMOJJ010000015.1:0-25168 GCA_049315845.1 Rhodoferax sp. | reverse complement strand
CGCTCTACATCACCGACATTGGTGTGGACTGGGGCAAGATCATGGCGCTGGGCAGCTTGATTGCGATACCGCCGCTGATCTTCACCTTCCTCGCCGCGCGGCAGATCATTACCGGGCTGACGGCAGGGGCGGTCAAGGGATAGTGCCTCAAGCAAGCCTTTGACCATGTGATGGCCCAGCGCATGGTTTTCCGACGCTTTTGAGCGCATACTGGGCCACCGAAAACATTTTTTCGGCTCTCGGGTCCATTGAGACAGAAATGGCCCATGCCTGAGATGGCTTTCACAATGTCAACCAGCGCCAGTTCCAAGCCAACATTCAAGTCCTGGGCTGCGCTTGGCATGGGGCTGCTGCTCAGTATTCTGGCAAGCCTTCAGGTCAAGCAGGCGATCGAAAATGATGTGGTCAAGCAGTTTGCCTTTGCCTGTGATCAAGTCACCATCAAGATTCAGGAACGCCTTGCGGCCTATGCGCTGATCCTCAGAGGCGCCGCCGCCCTATTCGCAGCATCCGATCAAGCCGGGCGTCAACAGTGGCATGATTACGTCGAAACCCTGATCGCGGCCGGCAGCGTTCCGGGCGTGCAGGGAATCGGTTTTTCGCAGCTCCTTCAGGGCTGGGATCTGGACGCCCACACAGCCAGAATTCGCTCTGAAGGATTTCCGGACTACGCCGTCAGACCACCCGGCGAGCGCGCCGTCTACACACCCGTCGTCTATCTCGAGCCCTTTGCCGGCCGCAACCTGCGCGCCTTCGGCTTCGACATGTTCTCGGAGCCGGTTCGGCGCAGGGCGATGGAACTGGCACGAGACACCGGCGTGGCGGCGCTGTCCGGCAAGGTTGAGCTGGTTCAGGAAACCGACACACAAGTCCAAGCCGGCACGCTGATGTATGTTCCGGTCTATCGCAACCGTGTGCCTCTGGCCACGGTCGAACAAAGACGCGCGGCGCTGATCGGGTGGACCTATAGCCCGTACCGCATGAAGGACCTGATGACGGGAATTCTTCACGATTGGGTAAGCCATGATGGCAGTGCCGCGAGCCTCAATATCTACGATGGTTCGCAGGCAAGCCCTGACAAGTTGCTGTATGACAGCAAGCCTGAACATAGGATCAACCAGCGCTCGCTGTTCTACCAGCAGCGCTCGATCACCTTCAACGGCCACCCGTGGCAATTGGCATTTGACAACGCATCTGTGGCACATGGCATCAATTACGCGCCGGCGTGGGCCACCCTGATCGGTGGGGTCTCGCTCAGCGCCATGCTGTTCTGGCTGATTCTGGCTTTGAGCAATACTAGAGCCACCGCCAACCGAATCGCGACCAGGCTAACCGAGGAGATCAGAAACAATGGAGCACGGCTTGCTGCGCTGTTGCAGGATCAAAAGGCGATTCTTGAAAACGACCTGATCGGCATCGTGACGGTCAAGGAGCGCCAGATTGTCTGGGCCAATCCGGCCTTCGAGACCATGCTCCACTACGAAAGCGGCGAGCTTGCCAAAACCTGTGCCAGTCAAAGCTATCTGAACGATGAAGCCTATCAATCGTTCTGCAAGGCTGCCCACCCGGTTCTGGCGGCAGGCAAAGTATTCAGATCGCAGACAGAATTCCTGCGCAAGGATGGCGCGCACATCTGGGTCGAAGTCAGCGGTAGTTCGCTCAACCAGACGACAGGAGAGTCCCTTTGGATGTTTCTCGATATTACCGAGCGCAGGCAGATGGAAGACCTGGTGCGGCAAATGGCGTTCTATGACGTGCTCACCAAGCTGCCCAATCGAAGATTGCTGATGGACCGCCTGAGCCAGACCATGGCGGTTGGCAAGCGCAAGGGTCGCTACGGCGCATTGCTGTTTCTTGACCTGGACAACTTCAAGTCACTCAATGACGCGCATGGGCATGAAGCTGGCGACTTGCTCTTGCTCGAGGTCGCCAATCGACTCAGGAAGTGTGTGCGCGAGATTGATACAGTGTCACGTTTCGGTGGTGATGAATTCGTGGTTTTGCTGAGCGAAATGCTGGCCGATAGATCGGCATCGATCGCACAAGCGGGAATCGTTGCAGAAAAGATCCGCACCGCGCTGGCCGAACCCTACCTTCTGACCATCAAGAGGGCAGAAGGTGGCACTACGGCGATAACGCACCATTGCACCGCGAGCGTCGGCGTGGTGGTCTACATCGACCGTGAAACAAGCCAAGATGACATTTTGAAGTGGGCCGACGCAGCGATGTACAAGGCCAAGGACGCCGGACGAAATTTGGTCCGATTTCACGATCTGCCGCCTGTTCCATGAGATGCGCTCAGGGTGAATCCATACGGAATCAAAGCCCTTCGCGCCGCCCCTAGCGACCGGGTCTAGGAATAGAAGCAGCGCCCAAGGAAATGGAGCGTTGTCGATGCTTGTCTGCGGTGATTCAGTGAACAAGGCCTTCTGAGCCCGGTTTGGGGAGCGTATTCGTCCAGACCAACGACGCCGATTCAGCCGCCGGCCTACTTGTCAAGCATCCACGGTGTGGGGATCGCTCCCCACATGATCTCGGTGTTCTTCAGGGACTTGCGCGCGGCGTAGGCGGCCGTGAACTGTCCGAATGAAATGTAAGGCACGGTCTCGAACGCACGCGCCTGGAAGGCGTCGAGCAGCTCCCGGCGTTTGGCCGGCGCATGTTCCTTCATCCAGGCAGTGCGCAGTTCGTCGAGCGGCTTGTCGCAGGGCCAGCCGGGAATCGCGTTGCCGCAGGCGGCGCTCAGGATCGAACTGGTGGCAGGGGAATTGACGTCGAATTCACCGGCCTGCGTCAGGTACATATTCCATCCGCCCTGCTCGGGTGCCTCCTTCCTGGCGCGACGCGCGGTGATGGAGGCCCAGTCCATGTTGAGCGTATCGACATTCATGCCGATGCCCTTCAGTGCTTGCGCCATCACCAGGCTGGCCGAGTTGAAAGCGGGGATGTCGGTCGGCGTCAGCAGCGTCACCTTTTCACCCTTGTAGCCGGCACTTGCCAAAAGCTGCTTGGCTTTCGCGACATCGTTGTTGTGGTACGGCGCGGAGCCGGCACTGCTCTCGTTGCCGCCGCCGCAGATGAAATAGGAGGCGCAGTACTTCATGCGCATCTGCGCCGGGTAGCCCAGGGCGGCGGTCAGCTTTTCCTGGTTGACGGCCAGCAGCACGGCCTGGCGCGCAGCGGGGTTGTTGAATGGCGGGTGCAGGTGATTCATCACCACCATCCCCTGCAGCGTGCCGCCGCTGCCCACCTTCAGATTGCTGTCGGTCGCCAACTGGGTGATGTAGTCGGGCGGAACAATTTCTATCATGTCCACTTCACCGTTCTTGAGCGCGGCGGTGGAACTGTTCGAGTCGGGCAGGTAGAGCCACTCAATGCGGTCGATCTTGCCCTGCTTGTTGCCCGACAGCGCATTGGGAGCTTCGGTGCGGCCCACGTACAGCGGATTGCGCTGGAACACCACCTTGGCTCCGGGCACCCACTCGTCGCGCTTGAAGGTGTAGGGGCCCGAGCCCAGCACCTCGGTCAGGGGGGCCGTCGTGGGCATATTCGCCAGCCGCTCGGGCAGGATCACCGGCGGAAAGCCCGAGGGTTTGGACAGCGCCTCCAGCACCAGGCCGAAGGGTTCCTTGAACGTCAGCGTGAAGTTGCTGGCGTCGACCGCCTTCCATTCGGCGCCGGCAGCCAGCATCGCGCGCCCGAGGCCGTCGCGCGCGGCCCATCGCTTCAGCGAGGCGATGCAATCGGCCGATGTGACCGCTGTTCCGTCACTGAATTTCAGTCCCGCGCGCAGACTGAACGACCACTGCAAGCCATCCTTGGAACTGCTGTACTGGCTCACCATCTGGGGCCGCGGCACGCCCTTGTCGTCGACGCCGAACAGCGTGTCATAGACCAGGTAGCCGAAATTGCGGCTGATGTAGGCGGTGGTAAAGGTCGGATCAAGAATCTTCAGGTCCGCATGCGGCACGAAGCGCAAGGTCTTGGTTTGTGCAATGGCTGCGGGCGCGATGAAGGCCAGCGAACCTGCAAGCAGGGCGGCGCCCAGGGCGAAATGTTTTTTCATGGAATATCCTGAGGTGGGTGAATTGAGCAGGCCGCGGCGGCGAAGGGGCAATCGGGCAACGCCGTTCATGCGGCCTCGCTGCTGTTGATGGGGGTGCGGGTGACGATCTCGCCGCTGCGCGTTCCGGTGTGGACGCCGTCGCGCCAGGCGATCGCGCCGTTGACGATCACGGCGTCGATTCCTGCGGCCGCCCGGATTGGTTTCTCATAGGTCGCAGCGTCGCGGATGGTGCCGGCGTCGAACACCACCACGTCGGCGTGGTGACCGACCTTCAGCGTGCTGCGCCCCAGCAGGCCGAAGTTGCGCGCTGTCAGGCCGGTCATCTTCCAGACTGCGGTCTCCAGCGGAAAGAGGCCGATGTCGCGGCTGTAATGGCCCAGCACACGCGGGAACGTGCCCCACAGGCGCGGATGCGGGCTCTCGCCGAGCGGAATGCCGTCGGAGCCGATCATGGTCTCATCGAAGGCCAGGATGCGCTGCACGTCGTTCTCGTCCATCTGGAAGTAGATCGCGCTGCCGGGCTGCAGGCGCCTGGCGGCCTGGTCCTTGGACAGGCCCCATTCTTTTGCAATGTCGTCGAGATCGCGCCCCGCGCATTCGGGGTGCGGCACGCTCGACGCAATCAGCACGCGGCCTTCGAGCATGCCGCGGTCGGTGCGAATCATGGTCGAGCCGGCGGTGTAGGGATAGCAGTCGAGCGATACGCACTGGTGCTTCATCGTCTCCGCAATGAAGGGCAGCGTGAGGCGTGATTTTCCGAAGTTTGGTGTGCCCATCGTCTTGTGGTGCGAGACCACCACCGGGATGCCGAGCTCGCGGCCGATCCGGAAGGTCTCTTCCAGCGCTTCCATGACCTTGTCCGATTCGTCGCGCATATGCGTCACGTACAAGGCCTTGCGCGCGCTCAGCGGGCCGCCGACCGCGATGATCTCCTCGGTCGTCGCCTTGACCGCCGGCGGGTAGAAGGTGCCGGTGGACATGCCGATGGCGCCGGCCTGCAGCGCCTCTTCCAGCAGCGCCTGCATGGCCGCGATCTCGTCAGCGTTGGCTTCTCGGTCGAGCGAGGCCATGGTGACCGCGCGCAGCGTGGTGTGCCCGACCATGGCGGCGATGTTGACCGCCGAGGGCGTCCGGCGCAGCGCATCGAGGTAGGCGGCGAACGTGGTGAAGCGACCTTCGGCGGGAGTCTCGATCAGGTTCAGCGGCATCGGCAGTTCCGTGTCCGGCCTGAGCGGCGCTGCGCTGATGCCGCAGTTGCCGGTGATCACCGTGGTGACGCCCTGAGAAACCTTGCAGCTCATGTCGGCCTTCGAGAGCACCGCCTGGTCGTCGTGCGTGTGCGAGTCGATGAAGCCCGGCGCGACGATGCGGCCGGTGGCGTCGATCACCTCGTCGGCGCTGTGACCCGCGAGGTCGCCGATGGCCGCCAGCAGGCCGGCGCGGATGCCGACATCGGCCCGGAAGCGAGCTGCCTTGGTGCCGTCGATCACGGTGCCGCCCTGAATCAGCAGGTCGTAGTGTTGCAGTGTGTTCATCAAGAGTCCTTTCAGCGGAAATGGCAGGCGACCCAATGGCCGCCCCTGTCGTTTGCGGCGCGCAGCGTCAGCGCCGGGGTCTGTTCGCGGCACAGCGCCTGCGCCAGCGGGCAGCGGGTATGGAAGCGGCAGCCCGGCGGCGGATTGGCCGGGCTCGGGGGGTCGCCTTGCAGCAGCACGCGTTTCGGGCGGATGCGCGGATTGGGCACCGGCACCGCGGCCAGCAGAATTTCGGTGTAGGGGTGCAGCGGCTTTGAAAACAGCGTGTCGCGGTCGGCCACCTCGACGATGTGGCCCAGGTACATCACGGCCACGCGGTGGCTGATATGGCGCACCACGGCCAGGTCGTGCGCGACGAACAAATAGGCGATGCCGAACTCAAGCTGCAGGTCCATCAGCAGATTGACCACCTGCGCCTGCACCGAGACGTCCAGCGCCGAGACCGGCTCGTCGCAGACGATCAGCTTCGGGTTGAGCGCCAGCGCGCGCGCAATGCCCAGGCGCTGCCTCTGCCCGCCCGAGAACTCGTGCGGGTATTTCTGCGCGGCCTCGGGCCGCAGGCCGACCTTGGAGAACAGCCACTGCACCCGCTCCTGTCGCTGCCCGCCGCTGGCCTCGCCGAAGTTGCGCAGCGGCTCGGCCACGATGTCGCCAGCCGTCATGCGCGGGTTCAGCGAGGCATAAGGGTCCTGGAAGATGATCTGCATCTGGTGCCGGCGCAGGCGCATCTGCTCGCTGCCCAGCGTCAGCAGTTCCTCGCCCTCGAGCCTGACCGAGCCGGAGGTCGGTTCGATCAGGCGCAACACCGACTTGGCGGTGGTCGTCTTGCCGCAACCGGACTCGCCGACCAAAGCGAGCGTCTCGCCGCGCGCGACGCTGAACGACACGCCGTCGACGGCCTGGATCGGCGGCTTGGGTGGGCTGAACCAGCGCTGCGCCGTCGTGTAGTACTTGCGCAGGTCCCGAACCTCGAGCAGCGTGGCGACGGGCGCGCTCATGCAACGATCCCCGCGCCGTCGAGCCGGTTTTCCTCGACCGCAAAGCAGGCGACCTGGTGGCCCTGGCCCTGCATCGCCAGCGCCGGACGACTGTCGCGGCAACGCGGCTGGGCAAAGCTGCAGCGCGCAGCGAAGGCGCAGCCGCGGCCCAGCTCCGACGGCGCCGGCACCATGCCGGGAATCTCGGCCAGCCTTGTTGCGCTGCTGTTCATCGCTGGCATTGACGCCATCAGGGCGCGCGTGTAGGGGTGCAGCGGTCGCTCGAACAGTTCGACCACCTCGGCCTCCTCGACCTTGCGGCCCGCGTACATGACCAGCACGCGGTCGCAACTCTCGGCGACCACGCCCAGGTCGTGCGTGATCAGGATCACGCCCATGCCGAGCTCCTGCTGCAGTCGCTTGATCAAATCCAGGATCTGCGCCTGGATCGTGACGTCGAGCGCGGTGGTCGGCTCATCGGCGATCAGCAGCTCCGGATTGCAGGCCAGGGCCAGCGCGATCATCACGCGCTGGCGCATGCCGCCCGAGAGCTGGTGCGGGTATTCGTTGACGCGCCGCTCGGGCTCGGGGATCTGCACCAGGCGCAGCATCGCCACCGCGCGCTTCATGGCCTCGGTGCGGCTCGCCTTCTGGTGCAGTTGCACGGTCTCGGCGATTTGCCGCCCCACCGTCAGCACCGGGTTCAGCGAGGTCATCGGCTCCTGGAAGATCATCGAGATGCGGTCGCCCCGGATCTGGCGCATCCGGCCCTCGGTGAGTTGCAGCAGGTCGGTGCCGCGGTAGCGCACCGCGCCCTGGTGCCGTCCGGGCGGGCGCGGCACCAGCCGCAGGATCGACAGCGCTGTCACGCTCTTGCCGCAGCCCGACTCGCCGACGATGCCCAGTGTCTGTCCGGCCTCGACGCTGAAGGAGACGCCGTCGACCGAGCGCACCGTGCCCGACAGCGTGTCGAAGAAGGTGCGCAGGTTCTCGACCTCGAGCAAGGGAGCGCGGTTCGTCGTCATGGCGGCACTCATAGCTGCCTGGCCAGCCGGGGGTCGAGCACGTCGCGCAGGCCGTCGCCCAGCATGTTGATGGCCAGCACCGTTGCCGCCAGCAGCAGCCCCGGATAAAGGATGATGTGGAAGGCGACGGCGACGAAATTGCGGCCCTCGGCCATCATGTTGCCCCAGCTCGGCGTCTGCGCCGGCACGCCCACGCCCAGGAAGGAAAGCGAGGCCTCGATCAGCACAGCAGAGGCGGCGACGAAAGTGGCTTGCACGATCAGCGGTGCAACCATATTGGGCAGCACGTGGCGCCACAGAATCACCGGCAATCGGGTGCCGATGGCGTGCGCCGCCTCGACGAAAAGTTGCTCGCGCAGCGTCAGCGCCAGCGAGCGCACCAGGCGTACCATGCGCGGGATTTCGGGCACGGTGATGGCGACGATCACGGTCGTCAGGCTGGCGCGCGTGACCGCCATCAGCGCGATCGCAAGCAGGATGCCGGGGATCGCCATCAGTCCGTCCATCACGCGCATGATCGGACCCTCGCTCCAGCGCACAAAACCGGCGATCAGGCCCAGGAGAATGCCGCCCAATGAGGCCAGCACCGCGACCGACAGGCCGACGATCATCGAAATGCGGCCGCCCCAGACGGCACGGCTGAAAACGTCGCGACCGAGCGCATCCGTGCCAAAGTAATGCTCCGCAGAAGCAGATTGCATCCGGGCTAGCGGGTCGATGTCCTGCGGGTCGTGCGTGGCCACCCAGGGCGCGGCGACAGACAGCACAGCCACGGCAACCAACAGCAGCGCGCCCAGAATCAGGGTCGGGTTCTTGCGCAGCCAGCGCCAGCGCGGCAACGCGGGATCGGCAGCATCGACGCTGTCGGGCAGGAAGGGAGCGGCAGTGGTCATGCTTTGCCTGTCAGGACTGGATGCGCGGATCGAACAGGCGGTAGCTCAGGTCGATCAGCAGGTTGATCAGCACGTAAACACCTGCCGAGAGCAGCAGTACGCTCTGGATGACGGGATAGTCGTGGTGCTGCACGGAGTCGATCACCAGGCGACCAACGCCGGGGATGGCGAACACGGTCTCTGTGACCACCACGCCGCCTATCAGCAGCGCAATGCCGACGCCGACCGTGGTGGCAATCGGAATGGCGGCGTTGCGCAAGGCGTGGCCCAGCACCGGCAGCACACCCAGGCCTTTGGCACGGGCCGTACGAATGTAGTCTTCCTGCAGCACTTCGAGCACCGTGGCGCGCGTCATGCGGGTGATCAGCGCAATGTAGACCAACGCCAGATTCACGCAGGGCAGAACCAGGTTGCGCAGCCAGGGGCCCAGGCCTTCGGACAGGCGCACATAGCCCTGCACCGGAAACCATCCGAGCCGGATGGCAAAAGTGTAGATTAGCAGGTAGCCAACCAGGAACACCGGCACCGAAAAGGCAAGTACCGAGAACAGCATCACCAGACGGTCGATCCAGCTACCGGCACGCGCCGCTGCCAGCGTTCCCATCGGCACCGCCACGAGGACCGTCAGCGACATGGTCAGCGCGGCGATCGACAGCGTGGGCTCCAGACGCTGCGCCAGCAATTGCGTGACCGGCACCTGCGTGAAGATCGAGATGCCCAGGTCGCCCGACAACAGGCGACCGAGCCAGAGCGCGAACTGGCGCCACAGCGGCTGGTCCAGGCCGAGCGCCGCGCGCAGCTTCTCGATGTCTTCGGTGGTGGCCAGATCGCCCGCGATTAGCGCCGCCGGGTCACCGGGAGAGAGGTGGATCAGCAGGAACACCACCACCGCGACCACCGCCATCACCGGCAGTGTGGCAAGCAGCCGCTGCAGCAGGTAGCTCACTTATCCAGCATCCACACCGTCGGCAGGCCGCTGTTGAGCTTCTCTCCATTCTTGATGGTCTTGCGATAGGCAGTGGCCGGCGTGTACTGGCCGACGCTGATGTAGGGCAGGGCTTCATAGGCGCGCTGTTGAAACTGGTCCAGCAACTGGCGGCGCTTGGCTGGTACGGTTTCCTTGATCCAGGCAGCGCGCAGGTCGTCCAGTGGCTTGTCACACGGCCAGCCGGGCAGTGCGTTGCCGCAGGCGGCGCTGAGGTAGGCGTTGGTGATGGGTGAGTCGGCATCGAAACCGCCGGCTACCGTCACGTACATATTCCAGCCACCAGCCTCGGGCGCGTCGCGCTTGGCACGGCGCGCACCGATCGAAGCCCAGTCCATGTTCTGCATATCGACGTTCATGCCGATGCTTTTCATGGTCTGCGCGGCCATCAGACCCAGCGCGTTGAGGTAGGTGACGTCGGTGGGCACCAGCAGCACGATCTTTTCGCCCTTGTAGCCGGATTCGGCCAGCAACTGTTTTGCTTTGGCAACGTCGGCCGTGCGGTAGGGCTCGGCGCCGGCGTCAGTCTGGTTCGGCCCGCCGCACAGGAAGAGCGCAGCGCAGTAGGTGACGCGCATGTCCAGCGGATAACCCATGGCGGTGGTAAAGCGCTCCTGGTTGATGGCCTTGAGCAGGGCCTGGCGCACTTTGGGGTTGTTGAAGGGCGGATGCAGCTGGTTCATGATCATCCAGCCCTGCCAGGCGCCGGAGGGAGCCACCTTGATGTTGGGGTCCGAGCGCAACGGCGTGATGTAGTCGGGCGGCACCTGCTCCACATAATCGACCTCGCCTTTTTGCAGCGCGGCGATGGCGCTGTTGGCGTCGGGCAGGTACAGCCATTCAACCCGGTCGAACGCTGTCTTTTTGCTGCCCGACAGGTAATTGGCCGGCTCGTTGCGCGCTATGTAGTGGGGGTTCCTGATGAACACCAGTTTGTTGCCGGGCACCCATTCGTCGCGTTTGAAAATGAAGGGGCCGGAACCCATCACCTCCGTCATGGGCGTTGTGGTCGGCAGCTTGGCCAGACGTTCGGGCATGATGATCGGCGGAAAGCTTGAGGGCTTGGAGAGCCCGTCCAGCACCAGGCCAAAGGGTTCCTTGAGCGTCAGTGTGAATGTGTTGGCATCGACTGCTTTCCACTCGGGGCCCGAGGCGACCATGGCGCGACCGATGCTGTCCTTGCTGGCCCAGCGCTGGATCGAGGCCACCGCGTCAGCGGCGGTGACCGGGCTGCCATCGGAAAACTTGAGGCCTGGTCGCAGCGTGAAGGTCCACTGCTTGCCGTCTTTGGACGTCGTGTATTTTTCCACCATCTGCGGCCGCGGCACATCCTTGTCGTCACGGCCGAACAACATGTCGTAAACCATGTAGCCGAAGTTGCGCGTGATGTAGGCGGTGGTAAAGGTCGGGTCGAGGATCTTCACGTCGGCGTGGGCAACCACGCGCAGCGTCTTGGTCTGCGCCAGGGCCGGCGCGCCGGTCATGCCGATCAGGAGGGCGCCCAGACAGGTGAGGGTTGCAAGTGTGCGGTGCTTCATCGGTTTTTCTCCATGGGTTGCTTCAAAATGGGTGGATTGACTCAGGGCATGAGCGGCCATTTTGGCCGTTTTACTTTGCGATAGGGCAGGGTATTGAGGTCGAGCGCGACCGAGCCCGGTGCATCAGCATAGATCACATGGCGAGCGACTTTCGAGAACGAGGCAAAAAAGTGCTGCGACGACTTGACGACGACGATCTTGCGCTCGGCGATGGCGCAGCCGGCGCCGGTGAAAAGATCGGTGCCCATCGCCTGGTTGCGCAGTGTGCAAAGCAGGATCTCGATGCCGTTTGCCTCGACCAGCGCGCAAGCGCCCATCGGCGTTGGCGTGTTCGACAGGCCGGTCTGCACCAGCTCGGGCGTCAGCGCCTTCACCGTGCACTGCAGATCGATCGGATCGCCCGACAGCGGGCTGATCTTGCCGCCGATGCGCAGCGGCAGTCTGGCGCCTACGCCGGCGTCGAACGCGATGCGGACCGCAATCGGGTCCCACAGCGGCCCGAGCGCGGCGTTCGTGATGCCGCGCTCCACCATGCGCCGCAGGATGAAGGTGGAATCGCTGGCAGCGCCGCCACCGGGGTTGTCGGCGCCGTCGGAAATCACGACCGGTCCGCCATCGAAGGCCAGCGCCTGGTCGAGCGCGCTGTCGATGTCCGGGTAGGCTGGCGCGAGCAGCTCTCGCATGGCGATCAGCTCGTCGGCCAGCTGACGAGCGAGCGATGCGGCCTGCGCCGGGTTGTTGTCGGTGTAGACAAACACCTTGGTGCCCATGTCGGCGACGTCGCCCCACGGGAAGCCGTGCGTGACCGAAATTGACAGCACGCCATTCTTGCCTTCCATCGCCTGAATCCGATCCACGAAGGCACGCGCCGGATCGCGCGAGGTGTGCACCAGCACGATCATTTCGCAGTCCACCATCGCCACGGTCGGGCGGATGCGCTTTTCGACCAGGGCCGCGCACAGGTCCACCAGCTCGATCGCGCGCTCTTTCACATCGGTGTGCGGGTATTCCTTGTAGCAGACCAGCAGGCTGGCGTTGTCCAGCATCGCCTGGCTCAGGTGATTGTGCGGATCGAGCTCGGCGCCGATGACCACGCCGGGGCCGACGATCTGGCGCACGCGGGCCAGCAGATCGCCCTCGCAGTCGTCATAGCCGTCGGCGACCATCGCGCCGTGCAGGCCCAGCAGCACCATGTCCACCGGCAGCGCGGCGCGCAGGTCGCGCAGCAATTCGTCGCGCAGCGTCTCGTAGGCATGGCGCGTCGTCGTTCCGCTGGGCTGCGCGCCCGCCACCATGCCTTCGACCAGATCCCAGCCGTCCCGGGCGCCGCGCAGCCGCGCGGCCCACAGCGGCCCGCTGAAATAGAGCATGTGATCCGGGTGCTGGCCGCCCGGGAAGTAGCCGCGGTCGCCAAACGAGGCCAGCCCGGTCGGCATCGGGGCGAAGGTATTGGTTTCTGTGGAGAGGGCTCCGCTGAAGACGCGCATGGTGATTTTGACTCGGGTGGGTGGGTTGAAGGGAGCGTTCAGCCGCCGGCGTGCTGCGCGCTTGCTGTGCGTCCGGACAGCCGCTGCGGGCTCAGCATGGCGGCGCTCAGGCCAAAGGCGGCGATGCGCTCGGGTAGTTTCAGGCCTCGCGCCAGGGCGGCGCAAGCCTCGCCCATCGCGGCCGAGGTCTGGATGCCATAGCCGCCTTGAGCGGCGACCCAGAAGAAGCCTGGCGCTTGCGCATCGAAGCCGCCCACCAGGTCGCCGTCGGCCACGAACGAGCGCAGGCCGGCCCAGGTGCGTGTTGGTCGGCGGATGTTCAGGGTTGTCATGCTCTGGATGCGGTCGATGGCCAGCGCGATGTCGATTTCTTCGGGTTGAATGTCCTGTGGCGGCACCGGGTCGGCGTTGGCCGGCGAGCCCAGCAGCATGCCCGCGTCGGGCTTGAGGTACCAGTCTTCACCGATACCAATCGTCAGCGGCCAACTGGCACACGCCAGGCCTTCGGGCGCTGCAAAGATGAAGGCCGAGCGCCGGCGCGGCTCCAGTCCGATGCCTTGCACGCCGGCGAGTGCCGCGACCACATCAACCCAGGCGCCGGCCGCGTTGATAACGACCGGTGCCTGGTAGTGGACGCCGCCGGCCTGCGCCTGCCATGTCTGACCGGAGCGAGTCAGTGCCGTCACCTCGGCGCTGCAGACCACAACGCCTCCAGAGCGGCGCAGCGCTCGCAGGTAACCCTGGTGCAGCGCGTCAACGTCCATGTCAACCGCATCGGGCTCATAGACAGCGCCGATCACTTTGTCGGGGCGAAGCGCCGGCACCAGCGCGCAGGCGGCGCCGGCATCAAGCAATTTCGCGTTCGGAGACAGGCCGCGCGTGGCATCCCAGTAGTCGGACAGCAGCGCGTCCTGCCCCTGTGTGGCTACCATCATGGCGCCGCGCGCTGCGAGCACCGGGTGGTCACTGAAGCCGGCGGGCGGGGCCTCAAGAAACGCGCGACTGGCCATGGTCAGTGCCCGCACCTGCGCTGTGCCATAACTTTCCATGAACATCGCGGCTGAGCGACCGGTCGAGTGGTAGCCGGGCTGCGATTCGCGTTCCAGCAGAATGACACGGCCATGAGGTGCCAGCCAGTAGCCTACCGAAGCGCCAGCGATGCCACCGCCGACAATGAGAAAATCAGCCTGTTCAGGCATGGTGCAGTGTCTCGATCAGATGCCATCGCCGTTGGCGCAAGCTGCCGTGCGAACCGGTCATAATTTGCAAACTCCCGGCCTAGTCTAGCGTAACAATGGGGCCGCTGCGTGCTGCCTTTGCGACAACCGGAATTCAGGAAGAAACGAAATGTCCAAGACCATCGATTACTACTTTGCACCACAAAGCCCCTGGGCCTATGTCGGTCATGCGCGTCTGGTGGCGCTGGCTCAGGCCAGGCAAGCCACGGTTCGCGTTCTACCGGCCGACTTCGGCAAGGTCTTCGCCGTTACCGGTGGCTTGCCCTTGTCCAAGCGCGCGCCGCAGCGCCAGGCTTACCGGCTGCAGGAACTGGCGCGCTTTCGTGCTCTTCTGAAGCTGCCGCTGAATCTTGAGCCGCGCTATTTCCCGGTCGCGGGCGACGATGCGGCGCGCCTGATCATCGCAGTCGATTTGCAGGATGGCGCGACCGCGGCGCTGCGCCTGAGCGGCGCGATACTTGCCGCTGTCTGGGCGCAGCAGCGCGATATTGCGAACGCCACCACGCTGGCCGAACTGCTGGCCGAAGGCTCTCTGCCCGCCGAGCGGCTGACGCAATCGCAGAGCCAGGCGGTGCAGGAGCGCTATGACGCCAATACAGAAGCGGCGATCTCATCCGGCGTGTTCGGCGCGCCCAGTTACGTGATCGACGGTGAAATCTTCTGGGGCCAGGACCGGCTTGATTTCGTCGAGCGCAAGCTGCATTCCGACCAAACCATCCTTTCGTGAGGCTTTGAGATGGCAAATTTTCTTGAGTTGACGGCCGCGGATGGCTTCAGATTTCCGGCCTACGAGGCGCGGCCTCTGGGACAGATCAAGGGGGCCGTCGTCGTGCTGCAGGAGATTTTTGGTGTCAATGCGCACATTCGCGCGCTGGCCGATGGTTTTGCCGAGCAAGGCTATCTCGCCGTCGCCCCTGCCACCTTTCACCGTGTGAAGCCGGGCGTCGAACTCGGCTACAAGCCGGATGACATCACGGCGGGCGTGGCTCTGAAGGCGGCGGTGGAGGGCTTGCCGCCGCCCGGTGTGATGCAGGACGTGCAGGCCGCCATCGACTACGCCGCAGGGTTTGGCAGGGTGGGCCTGGTCGGCTATTGCTGGGGCGGTCTGCTGGCCTGGCGCGCTGCCTGCCTGTTGCGCGGACTGACGGCTGCCGTGCCCTACTACGGTGGCGGCATGACCAGCGCCGCTGAAATTGCGCGCAAACCCAAGTGCCCGATGCTGGTGCATTTTGCGCAAAGCGATCAATCGATCCCGCTGGAAGGCGTCGCCGCCTTCAGGCAGGCGCATCCCGAGGTGGATGTTCGCATGTACGCCGCGACTCATGGTTTCAACTGCGATCATAGAGGCGCCTACGACGCGACCGCAGCGGCGCTGGCGCGCGAGGAGCGAACGCTGGCGTTCTTTGCCAGGCACCTGGGCTGATGCCATGCCTTGCAGGCTGATTCAGCAAGGTTTTCGGACTTTCGCGGCAAGGCTGCTGGCGCCGGCCGCGTTCGCCCTTCTGGCAGCGAGCAGCATTGCCCGGGCGGCGGACTACAGCGGCCCTTTGTTCGATGCGCACCTGCACTACAACGAAGAGGCCTGGAATGGCCGCAGCGGCCCGCACCCGATCGGCGATGTGCTGGCACGCATGCAGCGCAACGGCGTCAAGGCGATCGTCGCCAATTCACGACCCAACGAAGGCACGCGGGCTCTGGCCGAGGCCCGTGATGAGACCCGCAAGGCCGGCGTCACGGTCGTGCCTTTCGTCCGGCTGTACCGCAACCGGGCCGATTACGACAACTGGTTCCGCGACGAGTCGATCTACCAGATGGTGCAGACCGAATTGGCGCGCGGCACCGCTGCAGGTCCCTACCGCGGCATCGGCGAATTCCATCTGTACGACAGCGCCAATGCGAACGGCCCGGTGGCCAGGAAACTGATGGCATTGGCGGAAGAGAAGAACCTGGTGGTGCTAGCGCATGTGGATGATCTGGCGATCGACCTGCTGATGGCCAACACGCCGTCCGGCGGCCAGACCGCGCGCCTGATCTGGGCCCATACCGGCATCGGCGGCGCCTCGGCGGCGCGCGTCGATCAATTGTTTTCCAAATACCCGCTGCTGATGGGCGAACTGTCGTACCGGCCCGGCCTGACCTGCCCGGATCAGAAGGCGGGCGACAGGCTCTGCCCGGAATGGCGCGCGCTGCTGCTCAAGTACCCGAGGCGCTTCATGATCGGCTCCGATACCTGGGTCAACCAGCGCTGGCAGCAGTATGACGATCTGATGCAGGGTTACCGCCGCTGGCTTGGCGAACTGCCGAGCGAGGTGGCGCACAACATTGCCTGGGGCAATGGCGCCTCGCTGTTCGGCTTGAAGCTGCCCGCGCCCTGAGGTTTACAACAGCTTGCTCAGAAAGCGGCGCGTGCGCTCCTGCTGCGGGCGGTCGAAGATATCGGCCGGCGTTCCTTGTTCGACGATCAGGCCGTCGTCGATGAAGATCACGCGGTCAGCGACCTGGCGCGCGAATCCCATCTCATGCGTCACGACCACCATGGTCATGCCGTCTTCGGCCAGCGCCTGCATGACTTCCAGCACCTCTCCGACCAGTTCCGGGTCGAGTGAGGAAGTCGGCTCGTCGAACAGCATGATGCGCGGCTGCATGGCCAGCGCGCGCGCAATCGCGACGCGTTGCTGCTGGCCGCCGGAGAGCTGGTTCGGGTACGCGTCCATCTTGTCGAGCAGGCCGACCTTGGCCAGCAATTCCTCGGCCCGGGTGCGCGCCTGCAGTTTGCTCAGGCCGCGCACCTTGCTGGGCGCCAGCGTGATATTTTCCAGCACCGTTCGATGCGGGAAAAGATTGAAACGCTGAAAAACCATGCCGATTTCCGCGCGCAGCGCGTCGATAGGGGTCCGGGGATCATGAACCGAGACGCCGCGCACCAGCACCTTCCCGCCCGACGCCTCTTCCAGCCCGTTCAGGCACCTCAGGAAGGTGCTTTTGCCCGAGCCCGAGGGTCCGATCACGCAGACGACTTCCGATGCCCGGATCACGCAGTCGATGCCGCGCAGCACCACAAGCGGGCCAAACAGCTTGGTCAGCCCCTCAACGCGAATCACCTCGTCCATAGCGGGCCTCCAATCTCTTGACGGCGTAGGCCAGGCCCAGCGTCAGCGCCCAGTACATCAGTGATATCGACAGATAGGGCTCCCAGTAGCGCGAATAGGCGCCGGCCACCGTGCGGGCGGCGTAGGCCAGTTCCGCCAGCCCAATGGCGGAGATCAGCGATGAATCCTTGAGCAGCGAGATCGCGTTGTTGCCCAGCGGCGGCAGCATTCGGCGAAACGCCTGCGGCAGCACGATGTGGAACATCGTGCGCGGGAACGACAGTCCCAGCGAGCGCGAGGCTTCCGACTGGCCGCGATCGATCGACTGGATGCCGGCCCGGAAAATCTCCGAAATATAGGCGCCCGAGTTCAGCGTCAGCGCCGCCACGCCCGACATGAAGGCGCCGTAGTTCTGCTTGAGGTTGCGCGCCGCTTCACCCGAGATCAGCAGGCCGTCGGCCGGGTTGATGAACAGCGGCAGCACGGCAAAGTGGATCAGCAGGATCTGCACGAACAGCGGCGTGCCGCGAAAGAAGCTGACGTACACGGTGGCCGGCCAGCGCAAGGCGTACTTGCACAACTGCCTGGACGGCGAGTGGCGCGCTTCGGCCAACCGCGCCATGCCCACCGCCAGACCGAGCGCGGTTCCCTGCGCGATGCAGATCAGCGTGACCAGAACCGTCATCTGCAGGCCGCGCCAGAACAGCGCGGCGTACTCGACGATGATGTCGGCGCGAAACCAGCCGAACCAGAGCATTTGCTCCATCGTTGCAGCCTGGGCAGGTGCTTACTGGGCCGGCAGAATCGGCGCCTCGGCGAGGAACCATTTCTTGTAGATCTGCGCGTAGCTTCCGTCGGCCTTGACCGCGGCCAGGCCGGCATTGAGCTTGTCGAGCAGCGCCTTGTTGCCCTGCTTGACGACGATGCCGAAGTACTCTTTCGGAAAGCTCGGGTCGTTGACAGTCTTGAGCTGCTTGTGTTCCTGCGCGCGGAAGGCGATCACGCCGTTGTCGCCAATGGCCGCATCGACGCCGCTGTTGACCAGTTCGGAGATCACCACCGGTGTGCTCTCGAAGCGGCGGATGTCGGGATTGGTCTTGCCGAATTCGCGCGAGGCCGTGTCGTCGCCGGTGCTGCCGGTGACCACGCCGATCTTCTTTCCGGCGAGGTCCTTCAGGGTCTGGACCTTGCTGTCCTTGTGCACTGCGATCAGCTGGCGCGCTTCGAAGTAGGGCACGGTGAAGTCATACGACTGCTTGCGCTTGTCGTTGATGGTCACGCCGGAGATGACGAGATCCACATCGCCGTTGTTGAGGGCGGCGAAGATGCCGGTCCAGGGCGTGTTGACGACCTTGATTTGCAGCCCCGCCTTTTGCGCCACCGCCTTGATGATGTCGACGTCGTAGCCGACGATCTCCTTGGTCGGGCTCTCGTAGGCAAAAGGACGGTAGGTCGCGCTCGAGCCGACCACCAGTTCCTTGTTCTGGGCATGCAGACTGCCGATGGCGAGCGTACAGAGGCCGACCGAAGTCACGACTTTTGACAGGATATTCATGGCGGTGTCCAAAAGGTGTTAATTATCGCGTGCCCCGCCAGGCCGGTGATCGCGGGCCGGGATGCGGGTTTTCCGGTAGAGTCGATCCTTTGCCGACGGCTGGCGTGCGGCGGCCACCAACTTGGGATCTTCCGGATGCTGCAACTTCACTATTACCCCGGTACCGCTGCCATGACGCCGCACATCCTGCTGGAGGAATTGGGGGTCCCTTTCGAACTGGTGCTGGTGGACCGGATGGCGGACGCGCACAAAGCGCCGGCGTACCTGAAGCTCAACCCGAACGGGTTGATTCCGGTGCTGACCGACGGCAATCTTGTGCTGTACGAGACGGCGGCCATCTGCCTGCATCTGTGCGACATCCATCCGCAGGCCGCGCTGGCGCCGGCCATCGCCAGCGTGGAGCGCGCGCATTTTTACAAATGGATGGCCTGGCTGACCAATACGCTGCAGACGACCCTGATCGTCTACTTCTATCCGGAACGCTGGGTCAACGAGGGCAATGTGGCCGGGGCGGCGGAGGTCAAGGCGCAGGCGCAGCGCAAGGTCGGCGCGCTGCTGGATCAGCTTGATGCCGAACTTGCCCGCCATGGCGGGCCATGGCTGTCGGGAGAAAGCTATTCGGCGCTGGATCCGTTTGCCATGATGCTGTGCCGCTGGACGCGCGGCTTTGCCAGCGCGCCCGCCCGCAGCAGGCCGCATCTGGCGCCCTATCTGCAACGGGTGCTGGCTCGCCCGGCTGTGCAGCGGGCGTTGGCCGCCGAAGAACTGGCGCCGCCCTGGGTATGAGGCCGTTATCGTGGCTGCGATGCGGGACCCCGGCGCCTTATCGACTGGAGCGTTCGAGGTAGCGTTTTCTTGAGAAGACCAGCACCAGTGCGAGTGCGGTCAACAGCATCGCGCCCATCGCAAACCAGAAGCCATTGGACTGGTGCAGGAAGGGAATGAACTCAAAGTTCATGCCAAAGATGCCGGCGATCAGGTTCAGGGGCAGGAAGATCGCGGTCAGCACTGTCAGTGTGCGCATGATCTCGTTGGCGCGGTGACTTTGGGCGCTGAAGTGCATCTGAACCGCCGTTTCCGCACTTTGCTCCAGGCGCCGCACGTGGTGGACGACGCGCTCTATGTGCTCCAGCACGTCGCGGCTGCGCACCTGCAGCAGGTCGCGCTCGCGCTGGTCGCTCGGCGTCTGGGCGTCAGGCCACGTCTTCAGGGCTTCGATCCAGTCGAGCATGGCCGTGCGCTAGTCTTCGCAAATCTCGTCCAGATGATGCAGCGACAGCCGTGCCTCGAGCAGCGAGGCCCAGTTGTTGAATCGGGTCCCGGGGTTGATCAATTCCGCTTGCCAGTGGTCGAGCTGGTGGCTGAGCTGGCGTCGCAGACCCAGGTAGGCGTCCACCATCTGGTTGACGATGCGCAGCATCAGGTCGGCCGGGGTGCTTGGCAGTCGTGAGCCGGCGGCGCGCGAATCTGCCGTCACCGGCTGCAGCAATTTGGTGGCGTAGGCGTCGAGCACGGCGCAATCGGTGGGGTGCACCGACAGCAGGATCTGGTCGAATACGGCGAAACCGACCGGGCTGGTGTCGATGCGCCGCAGGACCGGCGGACCGCCCCGCGCGGGCAATCGGCTCGCGGGCAGGCCGGTCTGCGCCGAGTCGGCGTCGGCACTGCTGGCGGCCAGGCGGCGAAAGACCAGCACGTCGTACTGGGACGTGTAGTCGAAACGGGACGGCAGTTGCTGGTTCAGCAGGTCTGAAATGTGCAGGTCAACCAGTTGCGCGCCGCACAGCGCCTGCAGTGTGGTCTGGATTTGAAGCTGCTTGAGTTCAAGTTCCTGGCGTGTGCAGGCAATCCACAGGTAGCCATGCTCGGGCAGCGACGCCGTGAGCACGGCATCCAGATCCTGGCTCTCCGAGGTGCGAGCGGCATTGATCGAAAAAATACGCATTCGGTCCCGGTCCCCGCTTCAGTTGATGGATGGGGTGGCAATAGCCGCGCTCAGGAGCAGGGAAACGGCTACTTTTGAAGCAGGCGGGCGGCGTCGCGCGCGAAATAGGTGAGTATGCCGTCAGCCCCTGCGCGCTTGAAGGCGAGCAGAGCCTCCATCATGACGGCGTCGTGATCAAGCCAGCCATTCTGGGCTGCCGCCTTGATCATCGCGTATTCGCCGCTGACCTGATAGGCAAAGGTCGGCACCTTGAACTCATCCTTGACGCGTCGCACGATGTCAAGGTAGGGCATGCCGGGCTTGACCATCACCATGTCGGCGCCCTCGGCGATGTCGAGCGCCACCTCGCGCAGCGCCTCGTCGGAGTTGCCGGGATCCATCTGATACACCTTTTTGTTGCTCTTGCCAAGATTGCTGGCCGAGCCCACCGCGTCACGGAAGGGGCCGTAGAACGCGCTTGCGTACTTGGCGCTGTAGGCCATGATCCGGGTGTGGATGAAATGATGGGCTTCCAGCGCCTGTCGAATCGCGCCGATGCGACCGTCCATCATGTCGCTGGGCGCCACGATGTCCACGCCAGCTTGCGCCTGCGTCAGTGCCTGCTTGACAAGCACGGCAACGGTCTCGTCGTTCATGATGTAGCCTTCTGCCGCCGGGTCGGGGTCGGGCAGGCCGTCTTGTCCATGGCTGGTAAATGGATCCAGCGCCACATCCGTCATCACACCGAGCTCAGGAAACTCCTTTTTGAGGGCCCGCACCACGCGCGGCACCAGGCCCTCGGGGTTCAGCGCTTCGCGTCCATCCGGTGTTTTGAGCGCCGGATCGATCACAGGAAACAGGGTCATCACCGGAATGCCCAGCTGCACGCACTCCTGCGCGACCGGCAGCAACAGGTCCAGGCTGAGACGTTCGACGCCAGGCATCGACGCAACCGCCTCGCGTTGACCGTGGCCATCGGTCACAAAGACCGGGTAGATCAGGTCGCTCACAGTCAGGGTGTTTTCACGCACCAGATTGCGGGTGAAAGTGTCGCGCCGCAGACGGCGTGGGCGGGCAAGGGGAAAGGGTGCGTGGAGCGTCATGATGCAAATTGTGCCTGATTTCTGCAGTCGCGTTCAATTGCATGCGCCACCGGTGAAGACACTGTTGCGGCCGGCCGCAGGGAGAAGGACAAACGGGCTGAAATGATTTTTGTCGGCACTTTCTGATGAATATTTGCATATTCGTGCGGACCTTGCTTGTTGCCGCCCCAATAATTTGTTAAAGTAGATCCGGGTAGCTTGCTACCTCCCGCTTTTCCTCCCTGAGCGGGGCCTTGATGTGTGACAGCAAATAGGCTTACCACCCCAGCCCACGTGCTGGGGTTTTTTTTTGTCCTAAACTGGGCCCATGTCCAGGATCAAGCCGGCCCGCATCTCGACTGTCAACGTGGCGGGCTGCGGCTCGCCGCAGCCAGATTGAGGTGAAGGCAGACCGATGCACAAGACTTCTGCCCGGCCTCTTGCGCTGATCTATGGCGGACTCGTCTTCTACGCCAGTCTCTATCCTTTTTCGGACTGGCGTTATCAAGGCATCATGCCGTGGGCCTTTTTGAGCGGCCCCTTGCCCAAGTACTGGTCCGGTTTTGATCTGGCCGTTAATGTTGTGGGGTACATGCCGTTCGGGTTTCTGCTGGCATTGAGCGCCTTGCGCCAGGGAAGGGTCCGCTTTGCGGTCAGCACAGCGACGCTGATCGCGGGAATCCTGTCCTTGGCAATGGAGTCGCTGCAGAGCTATCTGCCGGTGCGTGTTCCTTCCCAGGTCGATCTGTTCTTCAATCTGCTGGGCGCCTGGGCGGGCGCCTTGGCGGCATCGGTTCTGGAGCGGCTGGGCGGCATCGACCGCTGGAGCCGATTTCGCGCGCGCTGGTTTGTGGCGGACGCAAGGGGTGGGTTGGTGCTGCTGGCAATGTGGCCGATGGCCCTGCTGTTTCCGGCTGCCGTGCCATTGGGGCTCGGCCAGGTTCAGGAGCGGCTGGAGGCGGCGCTGGCCGGCGCACTGCACGATACGCCATTCCTGAACTGGTTGCCGGTGCGTGATATCGAGTTGCAGCCTCTGGTTCCTGGTGTCGAACTGGTTTGTGTTGCGCTGGGCCTTCTGATCCCCTGCCTGCTGGGCTATGGCATCATCCGCGGTGTCGCGCAGCGGGCTCTTTCCCTGCTGCTGATCTTGTTCGTAGGAGCGGCTGCGACCGCGCTGTCCTCCGCCTTGAGTTACGGACCGGAGCATGCATGGGCCTGGCTGAGCCTGCCGGTCAAGGCAGGCATTGCAACCGCATTCGTGCTGGCGATACCCCTTCTGTGGCTGCCCCGGCGTGCCAGCATTGCTGCCGTGCTGCTGACCTTGGGCCTTTACCTCAGCCTGCTCAATCAGGCGCCGGCCAGCGCCTATTTTGCGCAGACCCTGTCGACCTGGGAGCAGGGGCGCTTCATTCGATTTCATGGACTCGCGCAGTGGCTCGGCTGGTTATGGCCGTATGCCGTGCTGGCCTATGGACTGATGCAGGTCGGCGTGCGAAATCCAAGAAACTAAAATCCGCTGCATGAACAAACCAGAATGCGATGACGCGGTCAGTGCCGGCGCTGGCACTGAGCCGCCACAGTTGACCTCCTACTACCAGCGGCACATCTTCTTTTGTCTCAATGAGCGAAAGGGCGAGGAGGATTGCTGCGCCCGCCACAGTGCGCAGCAGGGCTTTGACCGGTGCAAGCTCCAGATCAAGGCTGCCGGGCTGTCCGGTCCTGGCCAGGTCCGGGTCAACAAGGCCGGTTGTCTTGACCGCTGCGCGGCTGGCCCGGTGGCGGTGGTCTATCCGGAGGCTGTCTGGTACACCTACGTTGACAACCATGACATCGATGAGATTGTCGAGTCGCACCTGAAGCATGGCAAGGTGGTCGAACGACTGCTGATCCCCGCAAACCTGGAGCGATGATCCTGTTGAGCCTGTCTTGTTGCCAAGCCGGCGAAAGCGCCTGATTTACCCAGTCACAATCCACTCATTTCTTGCCGTCTGCCAACCGCAGCGGCCAAATTCCCGATGAAAACCCTGATCCTGGCCATCGCTGCCTTCCTTTGCTGCCCGCTATTCGCGCAAACGCCGCAACCCCCCGAGATCGCTGCGCGTTCCTACCTGCTGGTCGATGTCACGGCCGATCAAATCCTGGCCGGAAAAGACGTCGATGCGCCAGTGGAGCCGGCTTCCCTGACAAAGCTGATGACAGCCTATCTTGTCTTCGATGCATTGCGCAGCAAGAAGATAGACCTCAAGCAGACGTTGCCGGTCAGCGAGCGCGCCTGGAAGATGCCGGGTTCCAGAATGTTCATCGATCCGAAGATGATGGTGCCGGTGGAGGATCTGCTCAAGGGCATGATCGTGCAAAGCGGCAACGACGCCACGATGGCGCTGGCGGAGGGGGTGGGCGGCACGGCAGAGCGGTTTGTGCAACTGATGAATGAGCAGGCCAAGGCGCTCGGTATGAAGTCCACCGCCTACAAGAACCCGGAGGGATTGACCGAGGCGGGTCACTCCACCACCGCAAGGGATCTCAGCATTCTGGCGACGCGGCTGATGCGTGATTTTCCCGACTTTGTGGTTTACTACTCGATCAAGAAATATCGTTTTCCGGGAACTCCGGCTGCCAATGACAGCAACCGCAACCTGTTGTTGTTTCGCGACCCTTCGGTCGATGGACTGAAAACCGGGCATACCGAGGCGGCCGGTTATTGCCTGATAGCGACCGCCAAACGGGAGTTCGCCAGTTTGGGCGCTGTGGGCGCGCCTGCCGGCTCCCCCGGATCGACCGGAAGCCGTCGTCTCCTTTCCATTGTGCTGGGCGCAGCAAGCGAGAATTCGCGCGCCAATGAGTCGCAGAAACTATTGAACTGGGGCTACACCGCATTTGAAGCGGTGAAACTGTTTGACGCCAATCAGGTCGTCGCCTCGCCCGCGGTCTGGAAGGGCAAGGATGCAACGGTCAAATTGGGCCGACCGCAGGCGATCGTGGTTGCCGTTGCGGCCGGTACCGCCGGTCGGCTCAAGACGCAGGTGGCCCGCACCGAACCCCTGATTGCGCCCTTCGCCAAAGGTCAGCAGCTAGCCAGCCTGAAGGTCAGCCTGGGAGAGCAGGCGCTGGTCGACATTCCGCTGGTCGCCCTTGATGCCGTGGAGCAGGCCGGCGTGCTGGGTCGCGCGTGGGATGCCGTGCGTTTGTGGATCAAGTAGTCAGAGGGTTTCTGACAAGTAAGCGTACGCAAACTTTGTGCCGCGGTCGCCAAATTGTGATTGCGGGGAAACCCTTGACCTGATATAGTCGAAGGCTTTTCGGAATTTCCGAAGGGATTCACGTTTTCAAGATAGTCAAGTTACCAAACGTTTAGGGACGTTTTTCAATGCCAACCATTAACCAGCTAGTGCGTCAGGGGCGCGAGGTCGAAACGATCAAGTCCAAAAGCCCTGCGATGCAAAATTCTCCGCAGCGTCGCGGTGTATGCACCCGTGTCTACACCACAACGCCAAAAAAACCGAATTCGGCTCTGCGCAAAGTCGCCAAAGTGCGCCTGACCAACGGGTTTGAAGTCATCTCGTACATCGGCGGCGAGGGCCACAATCTGCAGGAACACAGCGTTGTGCTGGTTCGCGGCGGCCGGGTCAAGGATCTGCCGGGTGTGCGCTACCACATTGTCCGTGGCTCGCTTGATTTGCAAGGCGTGAAAGACCGCAAGCAGTCGCGTTCCAAGTACGGTGCCAAGAAGCCAAAGGCCAAATAGGCCTGGGCTGAGTCAATCAATCAGGTGTT
>JBMOJJ010000014.1:0-25234 GCA_049315845.1 Rhodoferax sp. | reverse complement strand
TTCATCGAGAGCGCCTTCAATCCGCAGGCGGTGTCAAGCGCCAAGGCGGCCGGCATGTGGCAGTTCATGCCGGCCACCGGCAAGACCTTCGAACTGAAGCAGAACGCGTTCCGCGATGACCGGCGCGACGTGCTGGCGTCAACCCGCGCCGCGCTCGACTACCTGCAAAAACTGTATGCGATGTTTGGCGACTGGCATCTGGTGCTGGCAGCCTACAACTGGGGCGAAGGCAGCGTCGGGCGCGCGATCGGCAAGAATCAGCGCGCCGGTCTGGGCACCGGCTACAGCGAACTCAATATGCCGATGGAGACACGTTTCTACGTGCCCAAACTGCAGGCCGTGAAAAACATTGTCACCGACCCGGCGGCATTCAATTCCACGCTGCCGCATATTGAAAACCATCCCTATTTTCAAACCGTCGACATCAAGAACGACATCGACGTCGCGCTCGCAGCCAAGCTGGCTGAGGTGGCGCTGGCCGACTTCAAGGCGCTCAATCCGTCCGCCAATCGCCCGGTCATCCTGGCAGCGGGCACGCCGCAAATTCTGCTGCCCTGGGACAACGCGGCCATCTTTCAAAGCAACCTGGAAGCATACAGCGGTGGCCGCCTCTCGAGCTGGACGGTCTGGCTGGCACCGACCACGATGAAGCCTGCTGACGCTGCCAAGCGCGTCGGAATGACCGAGCAGGCGTTGCGCAGCGTCAACAACATCCCGCCCCGTGTGGTGATCAAAGCCGGCTCCAGCCTGCTGGTGACGCGCGCTACCCATCTTGAGACCGATGTCGCAGTGCACCTGGCCGACAACGGCCAGCTGTCGCTGGCCGCCGACGGCGCGCCCAAGCGACCGGCGCGCAAGACAAGCCAGCCGGTCCGGCAGGGAAAGACCCGGGCCACCGCCAAAGCCGTCGCCCCGGTCGCCAAGCCCGCCACCGGCAAGGCAGTCCGGGTCGTCAAGCGCTAGAGCGGCGGGCCTGCAGCGGATCCTTGGCCCTCTTTGCAAACTCGTTGCTGTAGGTTCGGTTGAGTTCGATTCTGTCAGCCTTGACGCCGGCGTCAAAACTGGCGAGCGCCTTCAGAACCGTGCGCGGTCCATCGTCGGGCATCATGCCGTCGGGAGAAATCGCCTCGCGCATATTGTTGAAAGCGGCCAGGTACAGGGCCCGATCTCCCATGAAATGGTTCTCTGGAACGGTCTTGATGATATCGGCAGGACCGGCCGTCTGCAGCCATTTCAGACTGTGCACCATCGCATTGGCCAAGGCCTGCACGGTATTCGGGCTTCGCTCGACAAATTCGGTGGCCGCGTAGAGGCAGTCGGTCGGCATCGGCCCGCCAAACAGGTCCGCGGTTCCTTTCAGTGTTCGGGTATCGGCCACCATGTGAATATCGCCCTTTTGCTCCAGCATGGTCATGACCGGGTCCGCATTGGAGATCGCATCGACCTGACCTGAACGCAACGCAGCCAGGGCTGCGGTGCCATTGCCAATCGCGACGAAATTCAGGTCCTCATCCTTCAGATTGGCGCGTCTAAGGACGGCGCGGGCGACCATATGGCTGGCCGACCCCAGCGCCGATACGCCGATCTTCCTTCCGCCGAGGCTGAGCAGCGACTGGTAGCGCGGCAGCGTCCGGGTGGAAACGCCGATCGAGATCGCCGGCGCCCTGCCCTGCAGAACAAAGGACTGAAACCTCTGCCCCTTGGAGTGCAGGCTGATGACCTGCTGATATGTCCCTGACACCACATCGGCGGCGCCGGCTTCAAAATCACCTATTTCAACCTCCAGGCCTTGGTCCCTGAAGTAGCCGAGCTGCTGGGCAAGGATCAACGGCAGAAAGCCGAGCCTGGTTCTTACCGCCACGGAAATCAGCAGCCTTGTCTTCTCCAGCCGCGGCTGGGCGCGCAACGTCGGCGAGGCCGCGGAGGCCAGCACGACGAGCGCCGAAGTAAAGACACGCCGGTTCAGGCCGGTGATGGCCATTCGATCTTTCCCAGTATTGAATTTCGGACCAGCATAGCCAGTCAGGCCAGATCCCGCATCGGGGACATCCCCTGCGGGTTTGTACCAAGGACGACGGTGGTTTGTCAGCGCCGGTCGACCAGCGCATGCGCAATGGTGCCGAGGTCGACATACTCCAGTTCGCTGCCGACCGGAACACCGCGTGCCAAGCGACTCAAATGCAGGCCTTTGGACTTCAGACCCTCGCTGATCACATGAGCGGTGGTCTCGCCCTCGGCGGTGAAATTGGTGGCCAGGATGACTTCCTCGACCACGCCATCACAGGCGCGGTCAAACAAACCCTTGAGTCCAATGTCCTTCGGGCCAATGCCATCGAGCGGACTGAGCTTTCCCATCAACACAAAGTACAGGCCGCGGTAGGCTCCGGTGCGCTCGATCGCAGATTGATCGGCCGGCGTCTCGACTACGCACAACTTGCTGCCGTCACGCGAGGGATTCAGGCAGGTCGCGCACACCGCGTCCTGGGTGAAGGTGTGGCAACGCTCGCAGTGGCGCACGCTGTCGGATGCCACCTGCAGCGCATGCGCCAGACTGCTGGCGCCCGCGCGATCATGCTGCAGCAGGTGAAACGCCATGCGCGTGGCTGATTTCGCCCCCACACCCGGCAAACGTCGCAGCGCCTGGATCAGGGCGTCAAGTGAATTGGAATCAGCCACGCCGATTCAGAACGGAAACTTCATGCCGCCAGGCAGACCCGGCATGCCGGCGGTGATCTTGCCCATTTTGTCCGCCGAGGTTTCTTCCGCCTTGCGCACAGCTGCATTGAAGGCCGCCGCCACCAGATCCTCCAGCATGTCCTTGTCTTCGGCCAGCAGGCTGGGATCAATGCTGATGCGCTTCACATCGTGCTTGCAGGTCATCACAACCTTGACCAGCCCCGCGCCTGATTCGCCCGTCACTTCAACCAGGCCCAGTTCGTCCTGCGCCTTCTTCATGTTGTCCTGCATCGCCTGGGCCTGTTTCATGAGGCCGGCAAGTTGTCCTTTGTTGAACATCGCTATTCCTTGATTTGGTTTGGTTTGGAGAGAGATTGGGCGGATCGCCAGAAATTTTCATACGGCGCTGTCACGCCGGCTTGATGCTGCCGGGCACAATTTTCGCCCCGAAATCACGCATCATCGACTGCACGAAAGGATCATCGAAAATGATCCTCTCGGCGCTCAGCTGTCGCTCGGCGGCCTGCGCCACATTGCGTCGCGCCGGGCTGTCGGTGACCCGGCCGATTTCCACCGCGAGACGCACCGCGTGACCGACTGCCTGCAACGCGGCGGCGAGCCGGTCCCGGCTGCCTGCCTGGTTCAAGGACTCACGCTCGACCCGGAGCAGCCACTGATCACTGTCACGCCCCACCAGTTGGGACTGCAGCGCCAATTCGCGCGCCATGGCCGTGATTGCATCGGCCGCAACAAGTTGCTGCACGGTCAGATGCCAGAAATCACCCTCTTCGGTCGGCTGCAGCACTGTGGCGTCAGACCGGCTGGCCACCGCCTCGGTTCGCGAGTCAGCCTGCACCCGCACCGGAATGGCGACGATCTTGGTCGCCGCGTGCGCCGCATCGACGATCGCCAGCGGACGGTTCTGATCCGTCACCAAGGGCTGTCCGGCAGCGACCAGGGCGCTGACCACACGCACTTGAAGGCCCGGTGGCGGCGACATCGCCGACTGCGCTGGCGGCACCGCTGCCGCTGGTTGCGCTGCAAGCGCGGGCGCGCGGTCTGCGGCTACCGGTCCGGCCGCAGCTAGTGCGTTTCGCGCCTCAGGCAAGCGACTTTTCAGAGTTTTTTTTTCCGCAACGCCCTGCGAATCGACAGCCGGCTTGAAGGCCAGCAAGCGCAGCAGCACCATGGTCAGCGCCGCGTATTCATCGGGCGCCAGCCCCAGTTCGGCACGCCCGTGCAGACAAATGCTGTACAGCAACTGGGTCTCGTCGGCAGGCATCAGGGCCGCAAGGCGAATCGTGTGTGCCGCTTCCGGGTCGGCTTCATCGGTCCGCGAGAGGTCGGGAACTACCTGAATCACCGCCATGCGCTGCAGCACGGTGCTCATCTCCTCCAGCGTCGAGGCGGCGCTCAGGCCGTTCAGCCGCAGCGCCTCGGAGGTCTCAAACACGGTCTTGCCATCACCCAGGGCCAGCGCCTCCAACAGCCGGAACACATACGATCGATCGACGCTGCCCAGCATCTGGCGCACCAGACTTTCTTCGATCTGCCCGGCGCCAAACGCGATCGCCTGGTCGGTCAGACTCAGCGCATCGCGCATCGAACCGCGCGCTGCCCGGGCCAGCAGTCGCAGTGACTGTGAATCGGCTGGCACGTTCTCGGCTTGCAGGACCTTTTGCAGGTGTTCGCCTATGGTTTCGGGCGCCATCGGACGCAGGTTGAACTGAAGGCAGCGCGACAGCACGGTGACCGGCACTTTTTGCGGATCGGTCGTGGCCAGCACAAACTTCAAGTATTCGGGCGGCTCCTCCAGCGTCTTCAACATGGCGTTGAAGGCATGGCCGGTGAGCATGTGCACCTCGTCGATCATGAAGACCTTGAAGCGCCCCTGCACCGGCTTGTAAACCGCCTGCTCCAGCAGCGCCTGCACTTCATCGACACCCCGGTTGGAGGCCGCGTCAAGCTCGGTGTAATCGATGAAGCGGCCTGCGTCGATGTCGCTGCAGGCCTGGCATACGCCGCAGGGCGTGGCGGTGATGCCGCCCCGCCCGTCCACGCCCTGGCAATTGAGCGACTTGGCCAGTATGCGTGACACCGTGGTTTTTCCGACGCCGCGCGTTCCGGTAAACAGGTAGGCATGGTGCAGACGCTGGGTGCCCAGCGCATTGGAAAGTGCCTGCACCACGTGGTCCTGCCCCACCATTTCAGTGAAATTGCGAGGACGGTACTTGCGCGCGAGCACGATGTAGGACATGGGGGCCAATTCTAAAGCCCGCCCCGGATCTGAGAAGCGCCATTACAATACATTTTGACGGGCCTTCCCGCATGGTGAAGCGGCCAACCGGGTCAGGTGGGGAACCAAGCAGCCCTAACTGTGGAGCCAGTGCCGGGGTCAAGGTCCGTCAACCTCATTTTTGAAGTCATTGGTCATCCAAGACTTGGGTCCGGATGTCGGAAAAAAAGAACCCAGCGGGTAAGGCTGGGTCAAGTTCAAATCACTCAGGAAACACGTCAATGAAAAAACGTGCGGCTCATGCCGGTTGCAGATTAGCACCGTATCTGCGCCACCAACCTAAGGAATACCCGCACTGCGCAGTCAATCTTCGTCACTCCACAGCGCCACGACGCGGCTATGAACATAAAGACCGATGCCCGCCAGACTCAGCAACGCGGCAGCGGCGACCGATTTGACAGTGAATGCCACCAAACCGGCGCAAATCAGCATTGCAAAGGCAATGAACCGCTCGATTTTGTGCTGCCTCGATGACTGTCGATTCGCCACCCGGACGCTTCCTGAACCGGCACCAAACCCGACCGTTGCGGCGGTGTCACTTTCAAAGCAAGCGGCAGACGGATCGCCAATTTCGGTGCGCGCAGGATCCAAGCGTTCGATCAAAGCCATCTCTTCTCCTTTTTGTAACCCCGTGGTTTTCCACTTGTGCCGACAGTATGTCCCGAATAGGCAGACTTGACCAGAAAAAAAGGCCTCGGCTTGTGTTGAGGGCTGCGACATAGCGCGCAAACAGGGCTTTCAGACCACACTTTGGGCGAGTCAGCGTTGTTTTTTCGGCAGCAACGATGGCTGCGCACACCACCGGCATCGCCGGAGCCGTCACCCGCCCCTACATGCGCTTTGTGCCGATCAAAGGCATTCAGCGGCCCTGCGTTGGCAGCCTCGGTCCAACGGCGCCTTTGCGGCGCCTTGGGTATCGACCGGGGAATCAGCCGCTCAGGCTGCGTGCAGCGGTTGCGCGTTGTCTTGTTTTGAGCGTTGAAGCAGTCTGCGACCCTCCGACAGGGCACGGTAGCTTTCACACCAGGCCTTGATCCATCGGGTTGCCTGCGTGATTTCGGTGCCCGATTGCGCGTGCAGGAGTCGAGTGATGCCTTCACTGAATCTATGCAAGGCATATGCTTCGCGCTGATCAAAATTTCGTCTCACGTTATTCCTCCATCCGCGTCAAGGTTGTATGGGTCGGTGTACCCGCGCGTACTTCCCAATAAGCACAGCCATGCTCAGGTCGGGTGGTCGTTCTCGTCCCGTCAGCACGCAAGCATTCGCAACGCGTCTTGTAGCTGATCTGACCAACGACTCCAACCGGCAAAGAGAAGCCGAAGTGCTGACAGCAGTCACAGTGCGTGTTGCCCGGCGCTCCTGCCCGAACGCGGCGAATCTTGACTTCCTGGTTGATCTGCGCCAGAGGCCTGTCGGCACTGGCCGGCGACTGCCCTTGGGTGGCTTCAGCGGCTTCGAAACGACGCATCATGGTCATCGCTGCAGCGATGCATGCGCCAGCTAGAAACATGGCAATGACGACGGTGGCGAGGCTCATTTGAAAGGCGTGAAGAGCATTTCTCTCGTGTGCGGAATCTATTTGCTCGTAGCATAGTTTTCTTCAGCCTCTGCCATTCAGTCAATCTGCGATAGAAAGTGGCTGTAGTTTCGCGCTTGGTTTCCCCGCCTTCACACGGCAGGGTCGGCGCGAGCCCAAAGCAAAACCCGGCGCTGAAACTTCTTGATCGAGAGTTCTGGTACTTTGCTACCACTTTGCACAGCCAACATTCGGGACAGAGCTACTGGCAGGAAGGTAGCTCCACATCATTGGCAGTTTGCCCCGACTCTTCCAAACTCACTGCACCGCAAACCACTGAAAGTCATGTCCATTGCGCGATGCCAATTCGGCGCCGCCTTGGAATTCAGATGCGCTGGAGGGTCAAGTGATGAAACGGGTCCTAACTTTTATCGTTGTCTGCGTCTGGTTCGCCGCTCACGGCAGCAGTGACAAGGATACCTACACCTTGTATCGGTCCTCCGTCGCCAATCCCAAGCTGCGGGTCCTCGTGGCCGTCTATGACGCCCCGAATGGGAAGAACTACAACACGCAGAAATGCCGCACCGCCCAAGGCGAGTACCAGCAGTTGGCTGTGGCCGAGCGGTTCTGGTGCGAGCAGGGCAGAACCGGAAGAGCGTCATAGGCCAGCATGAGAAAGTTCTCCACCACAACGTTCGGCAAAACGCACCGGAGCAAGCGCTACCGCACCGAACTGTCCACAACCGTCAACGGCGTGTCCGGGCTCACGCACAACGTCAGCACCACCGGCCTCTACATTCTGCAGGACCAACAGTGTGAAACAGGTTCCCGCATTGATTTCTGGGTCGACCTCGACACGCCGGGCGGGAAACTGAAACTGTGCTGCGAAGGCGAGGTGATTCGCGTTGACAAAGTGGAGCAGCGCTTCGGCATCGGGATCAGGATACTCAGTCAGGTCATGAAAACGGTCATTTGAATCGACTTTGCAATGGAAGGAAAGAGCGTGAAATCGTTGCTTGCGTTTGTCGTCGCCAGCGTGTTGCTAACAGCCTGCGGCCGAAGCGAAAACCACTACACCTTGTACCAGGCCTCGTTTATGAATCCGAACATGCGAAAGCACGTGGCGACCTTCGACGCGGCGGACGGAAAGGACTACAACATTCAGAACTGTCGGTCGATTCAATACCTTTACCAGAAGCAGGCCGGGCCCGACGCAAGATTCTGGTGTGAATTCGGACCCTATCGGAAGACGTAGTGGATCCTGTTCAACCTGACATCGATGTCACCCGACATTCGCGGCTTCACCATGGCAGGCAACATTGAAATGAACAGTCTGCTTGCTCTGGTCGCCGCCAGCGCGGTGCTGACGGCCTGCGGAAGCAGCGACACAAATTCTTGCACCTTGTATCGGTCATCCATGAAGGAACCCACCAAGCGGCTTCATGTGGCGTCATTCGACGCCGCCGAGGGCAGGGACTACAACACCGAGAACTGCCGCAAGGCGCAAGACCTTTACCAGAGACAGTCCGGTGATTCAAGGTTCTGGTGTGAAGAGGGAAGATTCAAAAAATAGCGGAGCTGCCAGCGCAAGCGGGAACAGCGCTGAATGCGCACATCGTCTCCGGTTTTTCTTTTCATGGCTGCTGCGCAGACACCGGCGATTTCGCCTGCCAGAGCGGCACGCTGCAGGGTGACGGGTCCAGTGCGTTGCAGTAGGCCACCATGGGCTCCATGACCCTGGCCTCGAAGTCGGCCTCGATCCTGTTGTCGGTCAACATGTCAATGCGTTTTCCGCCCGCAATAAAGACGCCGACGGTCATATGTCCTTTTTTCTTGAACAGCACGGTGCTGTCATCCACGGCAAACACGGCGGCCATGACCTGCGCTTCGGTCCTGACCTTGACCATTTCGGGTGCGCCATCGTGGACGTGGCGCACCATCCAGCCTGCAGTCTTGGCAGTGCGGATCAGCTTGCGCACAATTTGGCGCTCAATCTCCCGTGGATTCTGATTTACGACTTTGATTTCGGACACGTTTCGCTTTCCATCGCATTTCATCAACGCCCATGCTACCAGTCTCCAGTTCCCGAACTTGGTTGAGCCAGGTCGTCCTTTGCCTGATCTGCGGCGACAAGCCGACGCTGAACCCGCAAGCCGATCCGGGGGCGCCGTGCCCTCGCCGCACCGGAACCCGCTCTATTTCATCTTGTAGCTGCCAGTCTGCCGAGCGCAGCCGCTCACCACACCGGGTCTGATGGTCGGAAATCTACCCAGCGTTTCGGAGCTGCCAATGCGCGTCATGCCTTCGTATTTGCCGGTTCCGGCAATTCCCTCCTGCTTTTGCTTGCCGTCTTCGATCGAGTTGCGCACGATGAACTTGTCGCCGTCTTTGTCGACTGCCTCGCAGAAGGACGAGTTGTTGCCTTTGCCCTCGAACATGTTGTACAGCCCAACGCAGCGCGCCACGGTCAAATCGAACATGCCACCCGGCGGCGTGGTGCGATTGTTCACAACAAACTCATAGTTCCCGAAAGTATGGGTTTTCGAGAACTGAATGTCGTTGCTGGCGCCGGACCAGCAACTGATGTAATCGTAGTTGCCTTCTTTGGGCAAGGGCTGCGAAGCCGCGCTTCCCAGCGCAAGCAGGATTGCTGCGGCCGCTGCGCATCGAATTGCGGCGAAGCGTGCGAGGTTGAGGCGAGAGGTCATGACTTTTGCTCCAGTTTGGAAATAATCCCCGCAGAATGCTGAACTCAAAAGGCCAGCCGGTATTGATAGTTCGCAAAGGAAGCCGAATTCAACATTCCGGTGCAGGCGATCAAGCCGGTAGTGCCTATGCCGAGCACAAAGAAACCCAGCCTTGCGGCCGGGCCTGCGAACTGCGCCAAGGTCGGGTATCGGCGCAGGGGCTTGACGCCCGGTCGCAATGAAAAACGTGGCTAGTTGGCCGGAATTGTTTTCTCCTTTTCCAGCCAGAATTCACAGCCATTCGCGGGATCGGTGGTGACGTTCTTATGCAGCCGGCACCAGCAGTGCACGCTGTAATCGATCTGGTCGCCGATCTGGACCGGCAGCCAGTGTCCGAAGTGCCGGCACTGTTCGCAGTGCTTCGACTCCCGCCCGGAGCTGATGTCATCCGCTGAACGCTTCTCTCGCATGGTTTCCCTGTGCTTGCCGCGACCAATCCGGCGTCATCAAGAATAAAGGCCGGCATCTGCGACACGGTCATTCTGGGCCCATCCGCATGGCATCGAATTGAGTATTCTCAAATCAGACCGCGAACAAGACGGTCCGCGGCAAGGCAAGGCCCAGCAGCGTTTGACCACTGCCGATGTCCCGTCTGTCACGGAATTTGTCCGACCTGTCCGGCCGTTATGCATCCCGTCGCATAGCGGGTGAAATCCGGATCCTGCAGCGCTACATTCTGCTCAATCGCCCAACGGGGCCTGAATCTGGAGCAAGCACATGAACGCAAATCGCGCAACCCGACTGGCCGGATTTCTGGCTGCAATTCTGATCACATTGGTCATCCATGGCGCCCTGCTCTGGAAGTTCGATTCCGTCGCACAGGAGGGGGCACTTGCCAGTCGGGCTCCGGGGCCTGCGGTCGTCGCGCTGGAATCAGCGACCATCCCGGACGGTCCGCACTGAGCCCGCGACAAGCCACTCAGGCGGTCCGGTTCTGCAATTCATTGTGCCAACTCCTTTCCCTGTTTCGCATCGGTGCATTTCACTCATCGATCAACGACAAACCGGTACCACGTCAGTCGTCGTCGCTCCACAATGCGACGAACCGGCTGTGAACATAGAGCAGGGCTCCGACCGCCAGGAACAGCGCGCTTCCCGCCGGCAGTTGGGCCGTGAAGGCGACCACGCCAGCGCAGGTCAGGGCGACTGCAATCAGTTGTTCGATCCTGTGTCTTCTTGATGACTGTCGAGTTGTTTGCGCGCCATTTGGCGATCCCCCAGCGATCGCCATTCCGCTGTGAGCGCGACATTGCGAACAGTCACCCGTCTCGCTAAATCCAAGGCCGCAGTTCGAGCATTTGTCTTGAGCCATAGCATCTCCTGCATCTCATCTTCACGCCGCCACCGATCGAGGTGGATTCAGCCCGTTGATCTTTGCTCCCGCCTCTGTCCTATTTGCCCTTTCCATGGCCACGGCCGCCCTTATTCCCGTGACCGTGATGTTCTTCATAGCGCTCCCGGACCCAGTCCTCCCGTACAAAATAGACCGGCTGCGGGTAGACGAGGCGGGGCCGAGGGAAATCTCCAATAGAGCGAAGCGGTCGGCGCTGGGGAGCCGATCCAATCCGGCGGATCGTTCGTCCCGTCGCGCGCCGCCATCCTTCATGCGCATATGCTGGCTAAGAACCTCGGCCAGGCCATTGAGAATTCTCAATTTGGTGATTCAATCGGCTGCAAAGCAAGTACCCTTGTCCGAAGCGGCCGATCCTGACGCGGCAGACTGCCGCCTGTAGTCTTAGATCCCCTGGCTGTCCAGCCTGACGACGCCGTTGGGCGTGTTCAGGATCGCGCAGATGTTGCCCGGCCCCGTCTCGACCTGTATGCCTGCGATGCCTATTGCGTCGTAGGCCGACTGCAGCTTGACGGCCGTCGGGTGCGTGACGGCAATGCTTTGCAGCGTCACCCCTGAGCGCGGCAAACTGTTTCTGGGGTGCAGACGCAGCGGTTGCGCATCATCGGCCTTGCCCCATTGAATCAGGGTTGGCAACGCGCCGCTGAACAGGCGTTGCCCGTCATCACGCACAGTGATCTGCCAATGAAGCTGGCCACGGCGCGAGTGGCGGCTGGCCTGCACGACGGGCCCGCGGTCAATGCCTTGCGCCTTCAACGCGTTGCGCGCGGCCTGGATGTCGCTTGTGTTCGCGACAAAATGCACAAGGCGCGGTTCGCTTGCGACGGCCGCCTGGAGCGCCGCATCATCCATATCGAACCAGCGCCTGCTCGCTCCATTGGCCGCCCGCGCAGCCTGTGGATTGATGGCGATGATTTCAAGATAGGCCAGCGGGCTGGCCGGCGTGGCGATCTTGAACAGTCGGTTGTGGGTTCCATAAAGCGCATGTTCGCCGCCCGGTCCGGGCGTGATGCCGATCCTGGCCTCGCACCACTGCACCCCAAGTTCCAGCGTCTTTGCAACGACGACCAGATGATCGATTTGTGTTTTCATAGTGTTTCGATAATACCCATAGGCGCGCATCCGCTGCAAGCCGTGTCGCCGCAGCCCGGTGCGACAATCAGCCCGGGGCGCGCCGCGGGACGGCGCGCCTCACCACCCGACACCACGCGCCATGGCAGAACCACAGAAGCTGACGATCACCTCCTCCGATCAACATCGGTTTGACGCAAACCTGCACACGACTGACGACCCGTGTGCGCCGCTGCTGGTCTTTCTCTCGGCAATGGGCGCACCGTCAAGGGTCTACGGACGTTTTTCGCGTGAGATGGTCAAGCATGGCATTCAGGTCTGCACGCCCGACTGGCGCGGCATCGGCAGCAGTTCGATGCGGTCTGGCCGCTCGTGCGACTATGCATACCGGCATCTTGTCGAGAATGATCTGCCCGCCCTGCTGACGGCGCTTGGTCAACGCTTTCCCGCCACCCCGATCTGGCTCGGCGGCCACAGCCTGGGGGGACAGTTGAGCCTGCTCGGCGCTGCCGCGAACCCGGCGCCGGTCTCGGGCCTGGTGCTGATCGCCAGCGGCACCGTGCATCTGCCCTGCTACTCGACGAAGTACCGTCTTTGGGTGCGTTCACTGGCTCTGATATCCCGTTTCACAGCCGCGACGCTGGGCTACTTTCCAGGCTCCCGGATAGGCTTTGCCGGCCGCGAAGCAAGTGGCGTCATGCGGGACTGGAGCCATGTCGCACTCACCGGCGAATACCGGCTTGCCGGCTCAGCCATCAACTACGAGCAGGCGCTGCGCGAGCTCAAAGTGCCGGTGCTTGCTCTTAACTTCAGGGCCGACCTCTGGTCCCCGCTCAAGGCCACAGACGCGCTGTTGAAGAAGTTGCCGCGCACGTCACCGGTCCGATGGCACTGGGGCAAGGCGGAAACCGGGGGTATCGACTTTGACCACTTTTCCTGGACCAAGCAGCCGGTTGTGATAGCTGCGGCGGTGGCACGGCATATCGTTCAATGACAGGAGATCTTTCCATGCTCGATCCTCAGGCCCGGATGCTTCTTGACATGATTTCCGCGGCGGGACTGCCGCCGGTTGACCAGCAAGCCCCTGTTGCAGCGCGTGAAGGCTACCGCCTGCGCCGCAGCTTCACCCAACCCGATCCTCCCTTGGTGGGTCGCGTCAGGGAGCACTGGGTTTCATCGGGCTCGGCCCGCATCACTGTGCGGGAATACCGACCGATCGAACCCGCTTCAAAGGCAGCGCTGCCGGCGCTGCTCTACCTGCACGGGGGCGGCTGGACCATCGGAGATCTGGAGACTCACGACGTGCTGTGTCGCTCGCTCTGCAAGGACGCCGATTGCGTGGTGCTGTCAGTGGACTACCGGCTGGCACCCGAGAATCCGTTTCCGGCCGCCTATGAGGATGCGCTGGCCGCCTTCGACTGGGCGGCGGCCCAGGCGCAGACGCTCGGCATTGACGCGGGCCGGATCGCCATTGGCGGCGACAGCGCCGGCGGCAATCTAGCGGCGGCTGCTTGCATCGGCTTGAGGGGCCGGGCCGCGCAGCCTGCGTTCCAGCTGCTGATCTACCCCGCCACCGACCTGCGTTGCCGCGCGCCGTCCCACGACCGCAACGGCCAAGGCTACCTGCTGACCAGTGCGGCAATTGCCTGGTTTCTGGGTCACTACCTTACTCAGCCGGGTGATTACGCCGACTGGCGCGCCTCGCCCTTGCTGGCCGCCTCCCATGCGAAGTTGCCTCCGGCTCTGGTTCTCACCGCAGGTTTTGATCCGTTGCGGGATGAGGGCCTGCAGTATGCCAACGCGTTATCGAAGGCCGGCGTGAGCACCGAGTACGTCTGCTTCGAGCGCCAGATTCACGGCTTCATCACGATGGGCCGCGTGCTCGGCGAAGCGAACACGGCGCTTGCCTTGTGCTCACTGGCTCTGCGAAAAGCACTCCAATAGCCTGCAACCCCGGACCGCCATTGCCCGGGCGCTTGCGTCACCGGGCCCTCAACGAGCGGGACAGGTGCAGTTATCGCTTCGGCTTGGCGGCGCCATGACAAAGTTGCGTGCCACCGAGCCTAGAACAGTCCGGAAATCTTTCCGTCGTCGTCGATATCGATGCGCGCCGACGCCGGCTCCCTGGGCAGGCCCGGCATGGTCAGGATGTCACCGCAAATCATGACCACAAACTCGGCACCGGCGGCGAGCCGGACTTCTCGGATGTTGACCATGTGGCCGGATGGCGCGCCGCGCAACTTGGGATCGGTCGAGAATGAGTACTGCGTTTTCGCGACACAAACCGGGTAGTGGCCATAGCCGTCCTGCTGCAGCTTGGCTATCTTGGCGCGCACCGCGGAATCGGCCGAAATATCACCGGCGCCATAGATCTTGGTGGCGATCGCTTTCATCTTGTTCCAAAGCGTGTCTTCGTCCTCGTAGACGTAGCGCATATGGGCGGTGCCAGAGTCGGCCAGCTTGACCACCGCGTGCGCCAGTTCCTCTGCGCCGGCCGAGCCCTCGGCCCAGTGCCGGGCGATCACGACCGGCACACCCTGGCGATCCATATGGCGGCGCAACACAGCCAGTTCGGGCTCGGTATCCGCCGTGAAATGATTCAGCGCCACGACACAGGGCAGGCCATAGCGATGGCGGATGTTCTCGACATGCCGCTCCAGATTGGGCAAGCCCTTTTCCACGGCGATCGGGTTGGGCGCGCCAAGGTCCTTGAGTTCGACGCCGCCATGGTATTTGAGCGCACGCAGCGTCGCCACAATCACCGCCACGTCGGGTCGCAGGCCCGACTTGCGGCACTTGATATCGATGAATTTCTCGGCGCCCAGATCGGCGCCGAAACCGGCTTCGGTTACCACATAGTCGCCGAGCTTCAGCGCGGCCTGGGTGGCGGTGACCGAGTTGCAGCCATGCGCGATGTTGGCAAACGGGCCGCCGTGGATGATGGCCGGGTTGTTCTCCAGCGTCTGCACCAGATTCGGCTTGATCGCGTCCTTCAACAGGGCCGCCATCGCACCCTGAGCCTGTAGGTCGCTGGCCCGGATCGGCGTCAGATCACGGGTGTAACCGACGATGATCTTGCCCATCCGTTCCTTCAGATCGCGGCGCGAGGTGGCCAGGCAGAAGATCGCCATCACTTCCGACGCCACCACGATGTCGAAGCCGTCCTCGCGCGGAAAACCGTTGCCCGAGCCACCGAGCGAGATCACGGTCGAGCGCAGCGCCCGGTCGTTCATGTCCATCACACGGCGCCAGACAATGCGGCGCAGATCGAAGCGCAGCGTGTTGCCATGGTGGATGTGGTTGTCGATCAGGGCCGCCAGCAGGTTGTGCGCCAGCGCAATCGCGTTGAAGTCCCCGGTGAAATGCAGATTGATGTCTTCCATCGGCACCACCTGGGCATGACCGCCGCCGGCAGCGCCGCCCTTCATGCCGAACACCGGGCCCAGCGAGGGCTCGCGCAGTGCAATGACGGCGCGCTTTCCGATCCGGTTCAGCGCGTCCCCCAGGCCCACGACGGTGGTGGTCTTGCCCTCGCCCGCAGGCGTTGGGCTGATCGCCGTCACCAGCACCAGTTTTCCGTTCGAACCGCTCTGCTGGCTGAGCCAGTTCAGGTCGATCTTGGCCTTGTAATGCCCATAGGGTTCGAGCGCCTGCGCGGGAATCCCCAGGCGCTCCTGCGCCATCTGCAGAATCGGCTTGAGAGTTGCCGCTTGGGCAATTTGAATGTCGGACAGAGCCACGTTAACGCCTTTCTTGTTTGTCGTCGCTGGATTTTGCCTTGGCGGCAAAGCTGGAGCGCGCCGCCTGCGCTTCCTCGCTCGCCAAAGCGAGCGCCAGCTGGTCGCTCACCATGTGGGACGCAAGATGGTTCAGCGCGTTGGCGGTCGCATTGACAGCCTGCTTGCTCATCTTCACAGCGACCTCCGGCAGCTCGGCAATGCGCAGCGCCAGTTTGAGCGCCTCGGCATCGGCCTGGCCGTCGGCCGCCTGGTAATCGGCCAGGCCGAAATCGATCGCCTGCGGGCCCTTGACACGCTCGCACAGGATGATGAAGCGCTTGGCACGCGCCGGCCCCAGCAGGCGCACCAGACGCGGCAGTGCGCCCCAGCCGAGCGGAATGCCGAGCGCGATTTCGGGCAGCCAGAACCAGGCGGATGCGCCGACAACGCGAAAATCAAGCGCCGCCGCAAGCGCCGCACCGCCGCCGATGCAATGGCCTTCGATCGCGCAGACGGTCATCGCCGGGATGTCCTCCCAAGCCTGGCACATGCGCTCGCCAACCGCCGCCAGCGCACGCCGCTCGGCCAGACTCAGCGTGTTCGCATCCGACTTTTGCAGCTCTCCCAGATCCATGCCGGCACAGAAGTGCGGGCCGGCGCCGCAGAGGATCACGGCTCGCACCCCGGTCTCGTCGCGGAGCTGCTCTGCGGTCTGCGTCAGGCAGCGCATCATTTCAAGGGACAAGGCGTTGCGCACCTGCGGACGGTTCAGGCGCACCGTCCAGACACTCGCTTTGGCCTGTATGTCGAGTAGTTCGCTCATGCCGTATCCATTTTCCCTAGGTAGTTACACCAGCTTGACTTTGCGCCGCTGGCGTTAAAAATGCACTATACCCCGTCCACCACAGGAGACCCAGATGAAATTGAAACCCGCAATGGCGCTTGTCGCATTGGCATTCGGCACCACTTGTTCGCTGGCCCAGCAAGGCGTGAGCAAGACCGAGATCACGCTGGGCTCGATCCAGGACCTGTCGGGGCCCGCTGTCAGCCTGGGCAAGCAGGCCAGGCTGGGCATGCTGCTGCGGGTCGACGAGATCAACGAGCAGGGCGGCATCAACGGTCGAAAGCTCAGGATCATCGTTGAAGACTCGGCCTACGATCCGAAAAAGGCGTTCCTGGCAGCGCAGAAGCTGGTCAATCAGGACAAGATCTTCATGATGGTCGGCCACATCGGGACCGCGCAAAACCTGGCCGCGATGCCGGTCCAGTTCGAGAAGAACATCATCAATTTCTTTCCGCTGACCGCGGCGCGCGAAATGTACGAACCGCTGCACAAGCTCAAATATGCGTTCTCGGTCGCCTACTACGACCAGATCCGCAAGACCACGCCGAAGCTGGTCAAGGAAAAAGGCGTCAAGAAGGTCTGCACGATCTACCAGGACGACGAGTTCGGTCTCGAGGTGATGCGCGGTGGCGAAGCGGGCCTGAAGACCATCGGCATGGACTACGCCGAGAAAACCTCCTACAAACGCGGCGCAACCGATTTCTCGTCGCAGGTCGCCAGGATGAAGGCGGCCGGCTGCGAGATGGTGGTGCTCGGCACGATTGCGCGTGAAACGATAGGCACGATCGGCGAATCGCGCAAGACCGGCTTCAACCCGGTCTTCCTGGCCTCCAACGCCGCCTACAACGACGCGATCCACAAACTCGGCGGCAAGGCGATGGACGGTCTGTACGCTTCCATGACCGCACACAACCCCTATCTGGACGACGCCTCGCAGCCGATCCGCTTCTGGGCCAACAAGTTCAAGACCAAGTTTGGCGACGACCCCTCCGTATTTTCGGCCTACGGTTACCTGATCGTCGACACCTTCGCCAAGGCCGCCCAGCAAGCCGGGCCGAACCTGACGACCGAGAGCTTCATCAAGGCGATGGATGCGATGAGCACGCCACCCGACATCTTCGGCAGCGCACCAACCACGTTTTCACCGACCAAGCACATGGGCAGCGATGCCGCGCGCCTGTCGCAAATCGTCGATGGCGAATGGAAAGTGGTTTCCGACTACATCAACTGATCAGGCTGCCAGATACTGCAGCAAGCCCTGCCCGGCCCGCCTGCCGCTGGCCAGGCAGGCGGTCAGCAGGTAGCCGCCGGTCGGGGCCTCCCAGTCCAGCATTTCACCGGCGCAAAACACGCCGGGCCACTGCGTCAGCATCAGGTTTTGATCCAACGCCTCGAAGCACACGCCTCCGGCGCTGCTGATGGCTTCGTCGATCGGTCGCGCGGCGGCCAGCGCAATGCGCAAACCCTTGATCGCGCCGGCGAGCTGAGCCGGATCATGAATCTGCTCCTTGGACAGCATTTCATGCAATATCGCGGCCTTGATGCCATCGATACCAAGTCGGCTCTTCAGATGGCTTGAAAGCGAGCGTGAGCCGCGCGGATGGCGCACCTGCGCCAACACCCGCTCGAAGCTTTGGTCGGGCAGCAGATCAAGATCGAACGTCGCAGCGCCCCTGGCCATGATCTCGTCGCGCAGCAGGCCGGAGGCGGCGTAGATCAGACTGCCCTCGACGCCTGTGGCGGTGGCGACGAACTCGCCCTTGCGCGAGAAGCGCTCGCCCTGCGAACTGGCGAAAGCCAGCGCCACCGACTTGAAGGGCTGACCGGCGAAGCGGCTGGCAAAGTGCGTGCTCCAGCCGCCCTGAACGTCAAAGCCGCAATTGGCGGGCAGCAAGGGTGCGATCGCCACGCCCCGCGCATGCAGCCAGGGCACCCAGGCGCCATCGGAGCCGAGACGCGCCCAGCTACCCCCGCCCAGCGCCAGCAGCACGGCATCGGCCTTTGCCTGCAGCTCACCCTGCGGGCTGTCGAAAGCGAGAGTCGTGCCCGGTGCGCCGGCGGATGTCACGCTGGCGCGACCGCTCCAGCGATGCCGCATGTGAAAGTGCACCGCCTGTCCTGAGGTCGGGTGGCGCAGACGCTGCAGCCAGGCCCGCAGAAGAGGCGCAGCCTTCATGTCAACCGGAAAGACCCGTCCGGAGGTGCCGACAAAGGTGTCCACGCCCAGCCCGCTGGCCCACGCGCGCACCGCATTGCCGTCAAAGTGCTGCAGCAAGGCGCCGATCGGTTGCTGGCGCGCGCCATAACGGGAGGCAAACGCAGCAGCAGGTTCCGAATGCGTGAGGTTCAGCCCACCCTTTCCCGCCAGCAGAAATTTGCGCCCGACCGACGGCATCGCGTCGTACACATGCACTTCCAGTCCGGCCGCCGACATCACCTCGGCGGCCATCAGGCCGGCCGGGCCGGCGCCCACGACCAATACTTTTTTCATCCGTGATCCTTTAGTTCTATCAAGCCGCCTTGTGCGGTCAAAAACGCCGCCCTGACCCGTTGCTCCGGGTAGATGGCCTGAACCGCGAGGCGGTAGCCGTGCAATTGCGCGACCAGCTCAGCGCGATGTTGCGGCGACTGCTCCGATTTGTAATCCAGCACCCACCACTCGCCGGCATGCGCGCCGTCGCGGCGTTGCACCAGGCGGTCAATTCTCCGGAATTCACCTTGGTACATCAGTCCGGTCTCGTTGCCCGACCAGGCCAGAACGGCTGCGTCCCAGGCCCAGGCGGCCGCACCCTGCAGGATGCGAGCTGCCATGCCGGCTGCGATGGTCCCCTGCTGCGGGTTCAGCCCGAACTCGCGCGCCGCCGCAGCCAGGTTGGCATTCGACAGCTCACCCCATTCGAGCAGCCGGTGCATCGCCTTGCCGATTCGCGCGTTGACCGGGTCCGCGTCCTCCCCGACGACCGCAGGCCGACTCGTCAGAGGTGCGGCGGGCAAGGTCCTCAGATAAAACTGCTTTTGGCCCGGCACCGGCGCAGCCGCGACGGCGGCCGATGTGGCGTCAAGCGCCAGATCGTCGAGCATCTCCGTCCCGGCCAGTCGCTGCCACCAACTGCGTCCGCTCGCCCGGTAGGGCTCGACGCAGGAAACCACCAGCACCCGTCGGGCACGGGTCAGCGCCACATAAAGTGCGTTGAGCTCCTCGCGCTGACGCTCGAGCCGTTCCGCGTCAAGCACCGGGACGGCGCAGGCGGGCGGCAGGCTTTCACTGGCCAGAAACACAAATTTGGCTGGCCATGCCGCCTCACCCGGCCAATCCACCAGCACACCCATGGTCTCGGCCTTGTGCTCCGACGCGTCGGTGTCGAGCAGCATCACTGTGTCGGCCTCAAGCCCTTTGGCACCGTGAATGGTCAGCAGACGCAGTGCCTGCCGATTGACGGCCGCCGGCGCCAGCACGCCGCCCGCCTTCAGCGCGCGCACGAAGGCATAGGGTGTCGCGTAGCGGCCACCACCCACTTGCAGCGATACCGTCAGCAGCGCGCGCAGATTGGCCAGCACCGTCTCGCGCTGGTGCACCGGCGCGATCGCGGCAAAGCGGGCCAGCACATCGCCATCGGCGTAGATCGCATGCAGCGCGTCGTGCGGCGGCAAGGCGTCAAGCCAGGCCTTCCAGCGCAACAGATGAGTCGCCACCACCCTGGCGTCCGGCGTCGCCAGCTCCGACTGCAGCAGCAATTCAAACCAGCTTTGACCTGATTGGAGCTGCGCCAGCCGGATCTGCACCAGGGCCGCGTCATCAAGGTCAAAGAACGGCGACCTGAGGACCCGTGCCAACGACAAGTCGTGCTGCGGCGACACCAGGACATCGAGCAGCGCCACCACGTCCTGCACTTCACAGCTCTCGATCAGGTCGGTCTTGTCGCCGATCTGGGCGGCGATGTTCAGCCGCCGCAATTCATCCTGCAGCGGCAGCAGCGCAGCGCGCCGACGCGACAGGACCATGACCTCCGAGGCGGGCAGACCCGTGTCTGCCAGATGCCGCGCAATCCAGCCGGCGGCCTGCCGCGCCTCGAGCGTGCGCAGGGTCTCTTCAGGCAGCTCGCGTGCGGTGCGCAGGCTGTCGCGCCATGCTCCGACAGGCGCCTCATGGTCGCCGTCGAACGTCGAGCCGGCAGGAGCCGAGGTCGCGCGCGGGACAACTGGCAGTCTGCCGGCCCGCCCCGACAGCGTGGAACCGGTGCTGTGCTGTCGATAGGCGGCGCCGTAGCCGTCGCTGCGCACCGCCTCTGTCATGACAGCGTTGACGATCTCAACCACGGCAGAGGCGTTGCGACGGGTGTGATCACAGCTCAGCAGATCACCGCCCAGGCCGGCGCGCACAAAGTCCTGCGCCGCCTTGAACACCTGCGGCTCGGCACGGCGGAAGCGGTAGATGCTTTGTTTCGGATCTCCGACGATGAAGACACTGGGCGCCGCCCCGCCGGCCCCCGCATAGGCGCTGAGCCAGCTGCGCAAGGCCTGCCACTGCAGCGGGTTTGTATCCTGGAACTCGTCTATCAGCAGGTGCCGGATGCGCGCATCCAGACGCTCCTGGACCCAGCCCGACAGCACCGGGTCGCCCAGCAGCAGCGAAGCGGCGCGCTCGACATCGTTCATGTCCACCCAGCCGCGCTCCCGCTTGATCGCCGCGTAGTCTTTCAGCAGCAGGGCGGTCAATCGCGCCATGCGTTGCTGGTACAGCCATGCCTTGTGTTGCCTGCAGGCGGCAAGCACCCGCAACGCCAGATCCTGCGCCTGGCGCACCAACTCGATGCCGACGATCTTTTCACTGAATTTGCGCGGCGCGCCTTTATCAGTCAGCAGGGCGTCAAACGCCGCCAGCGGCTGAGCGCTGGCCAGCGCCAACTCGAGCTCGACGCCTTTGGCCGAGAACGTCCTGGCAGTGGCATTGCCCAGAGCCCGTGCCGCATCGAGCAGGGCCTGCCAGTGCAGCGACGAAGGATGGAGCAACTCTTCGGGCGTCTGCAAACCGGAGAACTCAGGATATTGCGCGCCAAAGTGCCGCACCGATGCCGCCACCACGCCAGCGGCGTCAGCCAGCGCGAACTCGGTGCGCTTGTCCAGCGCCGTCTGCAGCGCCTTCTCGGTCTGCGCGCGGCCGTGTTCGAAAACGACCGCTTCAAAATCCGCCCTGCCCTGTGCATCCCCTTCCAGAGTGAGATAGAAGCGGCGCCACACCAATGCCTTTGGCAAGGCGTCGTTTTCCAGCAGTTCATAGCTGGCGGGAAGCTCCAGCCGCTGCAACAGCGTCAATGGCGCGCTGCGCAGCAAGGCGGCGAACCAGCCGTGAAAAGTGCGAACCTGCACCGGCCGGCCGCTGGCAAGAATTTCCTGATACAGATGCGCCAGCCGTTCAGGCAGCTTCGAGGCCGCCTGGCTGGCTTCGGCGATTGGCACGCCACGGTCCCGCAATTCCCTGATCAGCGTCTCGCGCGGAGCGCCGGCGAACTCGGCCAGCCAGTCATGCAGCCGCAGGCGCATCTCGGCGGCGGCGCGCCGGGTGAAGGTGATGGCCAGAATTTCATGGGCATCGACACCGTCGAGCAAGGCCCGAACAATGCGCGACACCAGCATCCAGGTTTTGCCGGCTCCGGCACACGCCTCCACCGCCACGCTGCGGCCGGGGTCGCAGGCCACCGCGTAAAAACGCTCGGCGCTGACACGCTGACCGTTGAGTTCATAGGCTGCCTTCATTGCGGCGCCCAGAAGTCTTTTCGGCACAGGCCGCGCGCAGCGCAGTACTCGCAGGCCTTGCCTTCGCCCAGCGCGGGCATCGGTTCGCCGCCGGAGATGCGCGCCATGTCCGAGGCAATTCCCTCCAGCAGTTGATCGCGCAGGGCAACGATATCGGTCTGCGCATAGCTCTTGCTGCCGTCCTTTTCGCCGACGTTGAGGTAGGCGGCGGCGAGCGTGTCGTCGGTCAGCAGGGCCGCGTAGAAGGCGAGCTGGGTATCTTCCAGCCCGGCCTTGATGCGCTGCGCCGTCAGTGCCGGCGCCTCGGTCTTGTAGTCGATCACCAGCGCGCTGCCGTCGGCCAGCCGGTCCACGCGGTCAATCTTCCCAACCAACGCCAAGCGGCCCAGCGCAACTTCCCGCCACGCTTCAGCCTCATCAAAGATAGCGCCACTGGCTTCGTGCGCGATCAGCCATGCCAGGTAGCCCGATCGGACACGGGGCCAGGAGGCGACGAACGGCAAGAACTCGCTGTTTGACAAACCCAGCTCCGCCGTGGCCTGCTCGGCGGCCGCATTCAGCATCGCTTCGCGCGCAGCCGGATCGACCTGCGCAGACCGCTGCAGCGCCTCGTGAAACAGCCTCAGCAAGTGGTGCAGCCAGTTTCCGAAATCGCGCTTGTCCAGCTCAAGATCAAGCTCATCAGGCGCCTGCAGCCTGAGCTGGCGCAGCGCAAAGAAACGGTAGGGGCAGCGCCGCAGGTCTTCATAGGCGGTGGCGGAGAGCCGGTCAACCGGCAGGGCATCACCCCTTGGCGCGGGCCGGCGACAGAATGCGCTGTCGACGCCGCGCAAGGGTCGTGGATCCGGCGGCGGATCAGATCTGTATTGCAATTGCAGTTCCTGCACCAGGCTGCTGGCCATCACCCGCTCGCCGCCCTCGCTCTGACGCCACAGAATGTCGGCGTGCGGGAAGTTCAGCGCATACTGCCAGCATGCCCTGGTCGCCCCGGACAACTGCTCGCGCGACGGCAAGCCGAGCAGGGCGCGCAGCGCTGGCGTCCAAAAACCGGGCGGCTCGGGTGACACCGCAAGCGACTGCTCGTCACAGCCCGGCAGTACCAGCGCCGCCAGCGGCCGTCCAAGCAATTGGCTCAGGGGCAGGATCACGACCTGCGCCTGAGCCGGATGCGCCGGCGAAAAGCTCATGCCTTCGAGCGCCTGACCGGCCCAGGCCGTGAACTGGCTCAGGCTCATGCGCGCCTCGATATCCATGAATTCGGCTTCAGCGCCCTCGCGCAGGCGCAGCGCGTCCAGCACCGCCTGCCCCGCCGGGTCCTGCAGCAATCCGGACCACTGTCCCGCGTCCTGAAGCGCGGCGCGCAGATTCGCCAACCAGCGCGACAAGCGGCGCGAGACCTGCAGGGTCTGGCGAATTTCCTGAACCCGCGTGACCAGATCGTCCCCGGCCGGCACCGATCGCCAGTCACGAAATCCCATCCGGCGCCAGTTGCTCTCGCCCCGCAGCACCGCATCCTGATCGATCGCCGGGGCGTTCTTCAGCCAGTCCAGCACCGCATCGGTGGCGGCGTCCCAGGCGCAGGCGACTAGCAGGCTCATCAGCGAGGCAGCGGCACGGGTGGTGGAAAGCCTCCAGCCTGTTTCGTCGTGCACAGCCACACCAAGCTGCGCCAGCATCGCGTGCACACGGCGCGTCAGCAGGCGGTCTTGCGCCACCAGAGCGACCGGCGAACGCCCCGCCGCCAGATGCACAAGCACGCAGGCAGCGGCGCGCTGCGCCTCGTCTTCTGCATCCTGCGCCGCGTGCAACGCCGCACGCGCGGCCGTTGCTGCACGCAGCATCTCTCCCCCGGCCTCGGGCTCTGACAGCATGAGCCGCAGCAAGCGCTCGGGCAGCGCCTGCTGCAGTGCGGACGTCATCGGCTCGGCCTGAAAGCCCTCCAGCACCACCAACAGATCCGGCGACGCAGAAAACAGCCGGTCTGAAGCATAGTTCGAGTGCGTCGCCCAGGCCAGCGCGATACGGGCAACAGCCGCCTCCAGGGCCAAGGGCGGGGAATCCAGCGCAGCGGCCAGCCTGACGCCAAGGTCCAGCCCCCATTGCGCCCGGCCTGTCGCAGGCACCGCGGCGGCGATCCGCGCCAGACTCCATGCGGTCTCCATCAGGCGCCCGGCCAGCAGAGTCTGCTGCGCCGCCAGACCAGCGCGCGACAGCAGCGAGGCGGCGGTCAACACATCGCGCGCAGCATCGAGCCGCAGGTCATCAGCAGCCGGTTCGAATCCGCCCAGACTGCGGGCCCAGCTCATGCTGGTCTCGAAGCGCGGCAGGAAATGGGCCTGGGCCAGACCCGCGGCACAAGCCCTCGACCAGGCGCTGCGCGCCTGCGGCACGAGCTGTGCAAAGGGCAACAGAATCACCACGCGCGCCGGATGCAGGTCGCGGCGCAGCATCTCGGCGCCAATTTGTCGGATCAGTCGGTCCCAGATGAGATCGACAGGATGCATTTTTGCTATCTCAGTCATAGGCGCAGGGAAATCGGAAGCAAGGCTTGGTTTCTGTCACAATTTCCCCACTTTAACTGCATGTCCACTACCCCCTGAGGAATCCCATGGCCAGCGAACTTATCAAACATGTGTCAGACGCATCTTTTGAAACCGATGTCATTCAATCCCCCGTTCCGGTCCTGGTGGACTACTGGGCCGAGTGGTGCGGCCCCTGCAAGATGATCGCACCCATTCTGGACGAGTTGTCGACAAGCTATGAGGGCAAGCTGCAGGTGACCAAAATGAACGTCGACGAGAACCGAGATATCCCGGCCAGATTCGGAATTCGCGGTATTCCGACACTGATGCTGTTCAAGGACGGCCAGTTGGCCGCGACCAAGGTGGGCGCGATGAGCAAAGCCCAGATGACCGCCTTCATCGATCAGCAGCTATCCTGACACCTTGCGGCACACGCCGCAACCGCGCCAAGCCGGCAGGCCCTGTCCTCAAGCTTTTGGCGTATGTCCACTTTGCGGTACAGACCGCCTGTCTTTTCCTGTCATAATCCGCTCAGTTCACCGGCTCCGACCCAGGGCCGGATCGAGTTTCCCGCCGAGTATCCTGAGGTGGAAGATGCCCAGGCACCTCATTTGAACCCCCCGTTTTTCGTTCAACTTCCTAGTTAGCCATTTCATGCATTTAAACGAACTCAAGGCACTTCATGTGTCTGAAGTCCTCAAGCAAGCCGAAGAGCTTGAGATTGAAAACACCGGC
>JBMOJJ010000239.1:0-5947 GCA_049315845.1 Rhodoferax sp. | reverse complement strand
CAGTGGTAGTCGTCCTTGCGGCCGGCCTCGATCAGCAGCACACGCTTGCTGGCATCGGCCGACAGGCGATTGGCCAGCAGGCAGCCGGCAGTGCCGGCGCCGACAATGATGTAGTCGAATTGCGTGCTCATGGATCAGCGCCCGAGCCAGACCGGTTTGCGCTTCTCCTGAAACGCCCTCTGCCCCTCTTTCGCATCCTCGCTCAGCGTGAACAGCGCGATCTGGCTCTCAGTGAACGACATCGACTCCTCGAACGCCATCGACTCCACCTTCTTCAGCGTGTACAGGCCGCGGCGGATCGCGGCCGGCGACTTGTCGAGAAGCCGCTCCAGCAGCCACTGAAGCTTGGCATCGACATCGTCGTCAACATGGTTCACCAGCCCCATTTCGAGCGCCTGCGCGGCCGTGATCGGCTCGCCGGTCAGACACATCTCGTTGAGGCTGCGGCGCGGAATCAGATGCTGCAGCACGCTGAGCACCTGCGCCGGAAAAACACCCACCTTGACCTCCGGCAAGCCGAAAATGGCATGCCGCGCCGCCACCGCCATGTCGCACATCGCCATCAAACCGATGCCGCCGGCCATGCAGGCGCCGTTGACGCGCGCAATCAGCGGCACGTAGCTGGCGCGCGCCACGCGCAACAATTGGGCCAGATGGCCGAGCGGCTCCGAATAGTCCGTGGTGAAGGCCTGCGCCGATTGCAAATCGGCACCGGCGCAGAAAGCCCGGGTGCCGGCACCGGTGATCACGATCGCACGGATAGCGCGCTCGCCCTGCGCCGCCGAGATGGCCTGCGCCATGCCGGCCAGCACCGCGTGGCTCATCGCGTTGCGACGTTCTTCCCGGTTGATGGTCAGCCACAGCACCGCGCCGCGCTGCTCCACAACAAGCTCCGGGGTCGACGAAATAATGGATTTGTTCACTTGTCTCTCCTGTTTCAGGCATTTTGCCGCAAGCCAGACGCCATTGGCGGTACGATGACTGACTGCACCCCATCGGCAACCCACTTTATTTTCATTCTGATCAAACGCCCGGTCATGGCCCACAACAGTCCAAGCATCCAACGAGCAAGCACGCCCCAGGGCGGCATCGTGACGCTGACCGGCAGTTGGACCGCGGCCCGTCTGGCGGAGGCGCCGATCTGGCCGCAGATCGAACTGGGGCTGCAGGCCTGTTGCGCGGCCGAGGCTGCCCCCCTGACCTGGGATTTGCGCCCGTTGCAGCGGCTCGACCATACCGGCGCGCAGGTCTTGTGGAATGCCTGGGGTCATCGCTGGCCGGCCAGCCTTTTGCTGCAGGAGGCCCAGCGCGCGATGCTGACCCGGGTCGCCCGCTATGTCACAACACCACCAAAGCCGGCCCGACGCACGCTTTGGCAGCTGTTCCTGCTGCTGGGCGACAGGTTGCTGGCACTGCTGGAGCAGCTCAGGCATTTCGTGCGCCTGAGCGGCCAGCTTCTGCTCGACAACCTGCAACTGGCTGCGGCGCCCAGGCGCGGCCCGTGGCGCGACGTGTCCGGCCACCTGTTCCACATCGGCGCCAGCGCCCTTCCGATCACCGCGCTGGTCGGTTTCCTGATTGGCGTGGTGCTGGCCTACCTGATGGCGCAGCAGTTGCGCCAGTTTGGCGCCAACGCGTTCATCGTCAACATCCTGGGTGTTGCGCTGATCCGCGAGCTCGGACCGGTGCTGGCGGCGATCCTGATCGCCGGTCGCTCCGGTTCGGCCATCACGGCCCAGATCGGCGTGATGCGTGTCACTGAAGAGCTGGACGCGATGCGCGTGATGGGCATCGCCAAGGGCTTCCGACTGGTTCTGCCGCGCGCGATCGCGATGGCGATTGCGATGCCGCTGCTGTCGGTATGGACCACGCTGGCTGCGCTGCTGGGCGGCATGCTGGCTTCCGATCTGGTGATGGATGTGACGCCGGCCTATTTCTTTCAAGCGCTGCCAGGCGCGGTGCAGGTGTCGAATCTGGCGCTCGCGGTCGGCAAGTCGGTCGTCTTCGGCCTGCTGATTGCGTTGATCGGCTGCCACTACGGCCTGCGCGTCAAACCCAATACCGAGAGCCTGGGGCAGGGCACGACCGCCTCGGTTGTCAGCTCGATCACCATGGTGATCCTGGTCGACGCCATGTTCGCGGTGATCTTCAAGGACATCGGGATATGAAGCCGCTGACTGCGCCTGTGGTCAAGATCGACAAGCTCTGGACCATCTTCAAGCAGGCCGGCCATGAGTCGGTGATTCACCAGGACCTCGACCTGAGGATCGAGTCCGGCGAACTCCTCTCCATCGTCGGCGGTTCGGGCAGTGGCAAGACCGTGCTGTTGCGCCAGATTCTCGGACTGGAAACACCGACCCGCGGGCGGGTCACGGTGCTGGGTGAACCGGCCTCGCAAATGGGCGCCGAAGGCGCGTCAAGCCGGGTCGGCATGCTGTTCCAGCACGGCGCACTGTTTTCCGCCTTCACGGTGCTGGAGAATATTGCGTTTGCGCTGCGCGAACTCAAGACGTTGCCGGCGGCGCTGATCCGGGATGTTGCGATGGTCAAACTGCAGATGGTCGGACTCGAGCCCGCGCAGGCCAACAAGATGCCCGCCGACCTGTCCGGCGGCATGGTCAAGCGCGTGGCGCTGGCGCGCGCGCTGGTGATGGACCCGCCGCTGCTGCTGCTCGACGAACCGACCGCCGGACTGGACCCCGACAGCGCCGACGCCTTCTGTGCGCTGCTGAGTTCGCTGCACCGTGAACTCGGCCTGACAGTGGTCATGGTCACACACGACCTGGACACGCTGTTCGAGCTCAGCACCCGGATTGCGGTGGTGGCCGACCGGCACATCGTCATCAGCGGCACCCCGGCCGAGGTCATGGCCGGCACCCATCCCTTTGTTCACGACTTCTTCGGCGGCGCGCGCGGCCAGCGCGCCGCCTCCCTGTTGCAGCACCGGCCCCGGACGGCGTAAAAAGAAACATTGATCGCAGCAAAATGGAAAACAAATCCCACGCTCTGGCAGCCGGCACCTTTGTGTTGCTGGCACTGTCCTTGCTGATCGCGCTGGCGGTCTGGCTCACGCGCGACAACCGCCAGTTGCGCGTCTTCGAGCTCACCAGCGCCGAGGCCGTCAGCGGCCTGCAGCCGCAGGCTGCGGTGCGCTACAAGGGCGTGCCGGTGGGCAAGGTGACGGCGATTGTTCTGGATCCGAAAGTCAGCGGCCAGGTGCTGATCCGCATCGCCATCAACGAGCAGGCGCCTATCACCCACTCGACCTTCGCCACCCTGGGTTATCAGGGGGTGACCGGACTGGCCTTTGTGCAGCTCGACGACAGCGGCGAGTCGAACCTGCAACTGGAGTCGAGCCAGCGGGTTCCGGCCCGGATTCCAATGCGCCAGGGCCTGCTGTCCAGACTGTCAGACCGGGGAGTCAGCATTCTGTCGCAGATGGAAGAGACCACCCGCCGCATCAACCTGCTGCTGCAGCCTGCCAACCAGCAGACCCTGCTGTCGGCGATTGCCAGCCTGGACCAGGCCGCAGCCAGCATCAAGAACTTTTCCACCCAGTCCGGCAAGGCCTTGCCGCAACTGATGGAGGATGCAGAGGCGACGCTCAAGACCATGAAGGACACCTCGGTGCGGGTCGGAGACAGCGCCGATGAAGCGCGCCGGTCGGCGCGTGCGTTCAGGGCGGTCACCGAGCGCATGAATGCACAGGACGGTACGCTGGACCAGATCGCCAAGGGCAGCGACACGCTGGCCGCGACCGGTCAGAACATCAATTCCACCACGCTGCCCCGCGTCAATCGGGCGCTCGACGACGGCGCCCGCAGCGTGCGCCAGTTGGGCCGCAGCGCAGGCGCCGTGGGCGAGAACCCGCAGTCGCTGCTGTTCGGCAACGGCGCCATCACACCCGGCCCCGGTGAACCCGGCTTTTCTGCCAACCCCGGAAAACCATGAAAGACAGACTGATGAATCCAGCAACCGACCCGGCCCGTCTCAGGCGCGGCAAATGGACTCTTCCTGCGCTGGCCCTTGCGCTGGCGCTGGGCGCATGCGCGCTGCCCGGCCCGGCAGTGCGCACGACCGTGATCTACGACTTCGGTCCCGGTCCGCTCGCCAGCGCCGCACCGAGCACGGCGAACCGGCTGCCGGCCCTGGTTCTGGATCTGATGGAAACCAGCCCGGCGCTCGACAGCACCGCTGTGCTGTACCGACTGGCCTACGTTGACAGCCAGCAAATCCATCCTTATGCGCTGGCACGCTGGAGCATGGCGCCGGCCCAACTCGTGCGCCAGCGCCTGCGCCAGCATCTGGGCCAGAGGCGCCCGCTGCTCAGTCCCGGCGACCAGGGCGAAGCCGGCGCCCCGGCGCCGGTGCTGCTTCAGCTGGAACTTGAAGAATTCAGCCAGCTGTTTGAATCGGCTAGCAAGAGTTCCGGGCTGCTGCGCCTGCACGCAACGCTGACGCGGCCCGGCCCCAAGGGCGCCAAGTGGCTGGCGCAGCGCAGCCTGAGCGTGCAGCGCGAGGCCCCCAGCGCCGATGCGGCCGGCGGTGTGCAGGCGCTGACCGCCGCCACCGACGCCGCTGCGCTGGAGCTTGAACGCTGGCTGCAAGAGCTGGGTCTTTAGCGGGCCGGCTGACAATAATGCAACACCCGGAGGCCAAAACCTCAAGAATCATTTGATCCAAATCAACCAGAGCCGATACCATTTGCGTTTTCCGTAACGGGAAATCGCATACGGTATATTCTTTGTCCTCAGTAAACCTCAAGTAAACTGAGGGTACTTTGAACTTGTGAAACCCAAACCTGAAAGGCTTTGAAATGAAATTGACCCAATTTGTGGCGCCCCTCGCGATCGCGGCGCTGGCCGGATTCTCAACCCAGACCATGGCTGCCGTCGATGCCGCCGCGGCGCAGGCTCTGTTCAAGAAGAACGATTGCACCAAGTGCCACTCGGTTGACAAGACCAAGAAGGGTCCGTCGCTGCAGAAGATTGCCGCCAATCACAAGGGCAAGGCTGACGGTCAGGACAAAGTGATCAAGGCCATGACGACCGGCCCGAAAGTGAAGCTTGACGACGGCTCGCAGGAAGACCACAAGGTCCTCGACAGCAAGGACGCGGCAGTTCTCAAGAACATGGCTGACTGGATTCTTTCGCAGTAGCAGCTAGCCGGCTCCGCGGAGCGCAGGATGGTTCAGAAATATCAGGAATGGACTGCACAGAAGTAACGGTATCGCGCTAACAGCTTTGAGCAGTTCGTGTCATGTCGTTCAACCAAGAAAACGACGGAGAAGAAATGAAACATTCATTGGCTCAGTGGGGAACGGCCTGCCTGATGGCAGTCGCATTGGCGGGCTGCGGAGGTAGCGATGGTGGTGGCAGCGGCACTGGCACGGTGACGCCGCCCGCCAACAGCATCATTGCGGCAGCCGCTGCAGTGCCGGCCAACGACAGCGCGAGCAATTCATCCGCACCGTTCACGGTGCTGCAGGCCGCCGGCATACCCGCGGTCACCATCGCCAGCCCGGCCAAGGTCAACTTCACTGTCTTCTCCGACGGCGCGGTCAAGACCGGCCTGACCATCAGCAGCGTGAGCTTTGCCATCGCCAAACTGGTGCCTGGCAGCAACGGCAACCCGGACCAGTGGGTCAATTACATTTACCGCAAGGAAACGGCCACGCCTGGCGTCGGACCCGGCGGCAAGCCGGTGCTGGCCTCGGCCATGCAGGCCACCACAGACCCGAAGCAGACCGACGCCGCCTTGCTGGCCGCACAACTGGTCTACAGCGCTGACGGCTACTACACCTACACCTTCAAGACCGACATCAAGGATCCGGCGCAGACCAACGGCGTCGTGTTCGAGCCAGCGCGCACACACCGCGTCGCCATCCAGCTGAGCTACAAGAACGCGGCCGGCGAAACCGTGCTCCGGTCCGAACAGAGCGGTCAAG
>JBMOJJ010000238.1:0-6001 GCA_049315845.1 Rhodoferax sp. | reverse complement strand
GCCGGGTGAGAAGAAGTCATGGCCGGTGGTGTTCGTGATCGATCCCAAGATCTCTGCCGATGTCAAGACGATCACCTTGTCCTACACGTTCTTCGAGGTTGGCGGCAAGACGCCGGCCGCTCCTGTGGCAGACAACGGCGGCGGGCCCAGGCTCGCAGGCAACTCATGATTGCATCGTTTGGTCGCAGCCTCAGGATGGTTGCCTGGTCATTTCTTGGCATCCGGAAAAACAGCGACTCGCACGAAGAGACGGCCCGTGTCAATCCGGTTCACGTCGTGCTGGCGGGCATTGCGGTGGCGGCTGTTTTTGTCATCGGCCTGATCCTGCTGGTGAACTGGGTTGTTGCCAAATGATTCCACCTGTTTCAACGCGACCTGTCGTTGCACCACTCTATCCCTGAAAAATGGAGCTGATATGAATTCAACAGCAAACGAGACAAGCCAGCACTACTTCGTGCCCAGCCCGTCACGGCATCCGGCGCTGGCGGCCTTCGGGCTGTTCTTTGTCGCCCTGGGAGCGAGCCAGTGGATGAATGGGATCGAGTGGGGCAAGTATTCGCTGGTGTTTGGCTTGCTGTGGTTTCTGGTGGTGCTTTTTCAATGGTTCGGCGAGTCGATTGGCGAGAGCGAAGCCGGGCAGTACGGCAAGCAGGTGGACGCGTCGTTCCGCTGGAGCATGAGCTGGTTCATCTATTCGGAGGTGATGTTCTTTGCCGCTTTTTTTGCCGCACTATGGTGGGTGCGCGCCCATTCGATCCCGGCGCTGGGCGCGGAAGAAAACGCGCTGCTGTGGCCGGATTTCAAGGCCATCTGGCCCGGCCTTGCCTCTGGCGTGACAGGCTCGCCGGCCGGGACCGTGGAGCCCTTCACCAGCATGACGCCGTTCTGGCTGCCGACGATCAATACCGCGCTGCTGCTCAGTTCCGGTGTGACCCTGACGATCGCGCACCACGCGCTGATCGAGGGGAAACGGCCCCGGACCATTGCCTTCATGTGGCTGACCGTGCTGCTGGGCATCGTGTTCCTGTCGGTGCAGGGCTACGAGTACTACCACGCCTACCATGAGCTCAACCTGAAGCTCAGTTCCGGCGTCTATGGCTCGACCTTTTTCATGCTGACCGGCTTTCATGGTTTTCACGTGCTGATCGGCATGTTGATGCTGCTTTTCATCACCTTGCGACTGCAAAAAGGGCATTTCACCGCCGAGCGTCATTTTGGCTTTGAAGGTGCCGCCTGGTACTGGCACTTTGTGGACGTGGTCTGGCTCGGGCTCTATGTGACGGTCTACTGGCTGTAGCTTGCGGCGCACAGTCGCTGCGAAAGGGCTCGCCTGAGGGCGTTCTATCGACGTCGTCTATTGTCCCGCGGCGATGCCCGTGGGCTGTATGTAGCCGAGTTTCCAGGCCAGCAAGATACCGGCAAAAAGAAAGATTGAAATGCCTACCCGCAGGGCCAGTGCCCACGCCATTTTTTGCGCGCCTGATTTTTCGTCGGTCCTGTTCTTCAGCATGAAAGACAGCGCCATGGCCAGACTGCCAAGAATGCCGACAAAGGCGAGAAGAATCAGGTATTTCATGGACTGTATTATCCGGTGAACGCGCGTCTGAAGTTCTGGCTGATCACCGGGTCGGCGCTGCTGGCAATGGCCGCCACGCTGTCGCTCGGGCGCTGGCAGTTGTCCCGCGCGGCCCAGAAGGAGGCGCGGCAGGCCAGCACCGACGCGGGCGCAGCGCTGCCGAAACTGTCTGGCCAGGCCTTGGCGGCGCAGACCGATCCGATGTCACAATTGCATCGCAGCGTGCTTCTTCGCGGCCGCTGGCTGGCCAGGCACACGGTGTTTCTGGACAACCGCCAGATGAACGACCGGCAGGGGCTGTATGTGGTGACACCGATGCAACTGGAGGGCAGTGCGGCCGTGATTCTGGTGCAGCGCGGCTGGGTGGCCAGGAATTTTCTCGATCGCAGCATCTTGCCGAAGATCGAGACGCCAGCGGACAAGGTTGAAATCGAGGGTCGCATCGCGCCGCCGCCTGCCAGAATGTTCGAATTTGGGGGGCCGGAGACCGGGCTTGTGCGGCAAAACCTCGACCTGGCGCGCTTCAGTGCGGAAATGGGCGTGCCGCTGCTGCCCGTGTCGGTGCAACAGACCGGCACGGCCAGCGAGGGCCTGCTGCGTGAATGGCCGCGCGTTGGCTCGGGCGCGGAAAAGAACTACGGTTATGCTTTTCAATGGTTTGCACTGAGTGCGCTGATCACAATCCTCTATGTCTGGTTTCAAATTGTTAGACGATTCATCATCCCGCGCCGCGCCTGACACGGCTGCAGGCGCGAGGGCCGGCCGCGGCGAGCAGTTGCTGGGCTTGACGGTCCATTCACTGCCCTCGGCCGAGCGCGCGCTGGAGCAGGACGTCCGGCGCATCCGCAGCGGCCGCTGGAAGATGATGCTGGTTTTTCTGGTTTGCGCGGCACCGGTGCTGGCCTCCTACATCACCTACTACTGGGTGCGGCCCGAGGGGCGTCGAAATTTCGGCGACCTGATCGAGCCGCAGCGCCCGCTGCCCGCCCTGTCGGGCGTGAGCCTGAGCGGTCAGCAGATTGATCTGGCTGCGCTCAAGGGCCAGTGGCTGCTGATCAGCGTGGCGGGCGGCGCCTGTGACGAGGTCTGCAGCCGTCATCTGTACCTGCAACGCCAGATGCGCGAAGGCCTGGGAAAAGACAAGGACAGGATCGACTGGGTCTGGCTGATTGCGGACGACGCCCAGGTGCCCGCCACGCTGCTGCCCGCGCTGAAGGAGGCCACCGCGTTGCGCGTTCCTGCCGCCGGCCTGTCGGCCTGGCTGTCCCCGGCAAAGGGCCGCCAGCTCGCGGAGCACCTTTACGTGGTGGATCCGATCGGCAACTGGATGCTGCGTTTTCCCGCCGAGCTCGATGTTTCCAGCGCGGCCAAGGCCAAGCGGGATCTGGAGCGGCTGCTGCGCGCCTCCGCATCCTGGGATCAGCCCGGGCGCGTGCCAGCGCATTGAGGCGTGATGAACGTGCAAACGCTCTATGACCTGTCACCGCTGGCGCCCCTGATGATGGTGGGCTTGCTGCTCGCACTCGGGCCGTTGGCATGGGTCGGGTATCAGCAGCGCCGTGCCACGCCGCGGCGACGGCTGCAAGCGCTTACCATGCTGACGCTGTTCCTGACCTTCGACCTGGTCATGTTCGGCGCTTTCACGCGCCTGACCGACTCCGGCCTGGGCTGCCCCGACTGGCCCGGATGCTATGGCAATGCCAGCCCGATCGGCGCCGACGCCGACATTGCCGCGGCCCAAAGCGCGATGCCCGGCGGCCCGGTCACACACGGCAAGGCCTGGGTCGAAATGATCCACCGCTATCTGGCAACCGCCGTGGGTGTGCTGATCCTGGTGCTGACCGCCGCCGCCTGGCTCGGTCGCCTGAAGGGCGGACGAGACGCGCTGCGAGATGCGATCAGTCCCTGGTGGCCGACATTGACGCTGGCATGGGTTTGCCTGCAGGGCGCGTTTGGCGCGCTGACCGTCACCATGAAGCTGTTCCCGGCCATCGTCACACTGCATTTGCTGGCCGGCTTGCTGCTGCTCGCGCTGCTGTGCTGGCAAATGGTGAGCGCGGCGCAGCTTGACGGCGCCCGGTTGCCGACGGCGCTTGCGCCGGGCCTGCGTTGGTTGCTGTGGTTGACTCTGGCGGCCCTGCTGCTGCAGATTACGCTGGGCGGCTGGGTCAGCACCAACTATGCGGTGCTGGCCTGCAATGACTTTCCGCGCTGCCAGGGCAGCTGGTGGCCCCTGATGGATTTTCAGCAGGGCTTCGAGGTCTGGCGCGAGCTTGGGTTCACTGCGGGCGGCGAGTTCATCAATTTTGCCGCGCTGACCGCAATTCACTACGTGCACCGGCTGGCGGCTTATCCGGTGCTGCTGTTGCTGGCGCTGCTGGCCTGGCGACTCAATGCCTTGCCCGGCCTGCGCAAGGCCTCGCGCTGGATGGCCGCCTTGACCGGCCTGCAACTGGCGACCGGCATGAGCAATGTGGTGCTGGACTGGCCGCTGCTGGCGGCCGTGCTGCATACCGGTGGCGCCGCGGCGCTGCTGGTCGTGATGACCTGGACGCTCGCGTCCAGCCGCGCCAGATGAACGCCGGCCCCGCAGTCGACAAGGCCAGCGTGTTCCGGCAGTTCTACGCCTTGACCAAGCCGCGCGTGATTCAGCTGATCGTGTTCTGCGCGCTGATTGGCATGGCGCTGGCGGTGCCCGGCGTGCCGTCGTGGATCGAGGTCCGATCGGCGCTGCTGGCCTGCCTTGGCATCTGGCTGGTGGCGGGTGCCGCCGCGGCCTTCAACTGCATTGTGGAAAAAGGCATCGACGCCCGCATGAAGCGCACGGCCTGGCGGCCTACCGCCAGCGGCGAGCTGGCCGACTGGCAGACACTGCTGTTTTCTGCCGTGCTGTGCAGCGCCGGATGCGTGCTCCTTTATCGATGGGTCAATCCGCTGACGATGTGGCTGACCTTCGCGACTTTCATCGGCTATGCGGTGATCTACACCGTGATCCTGAAGCCGCTGACGCCGCAGAACATCGTGATCGGCGGCGCGTCCGGCGCGATGCCGCCGGTGCTGGGCTGGGCTGCGATGACGGGCGAGGTGGCGCCGGAAGCGCTGATACTGTTCCTGATCATCTTTCTCTGGACGCCGCCGCATTTCTGGGCGCTGGCCCTGTACCGGGTAGAGGACTACCGCAAGTCCGGCCTTCCGATGCTGCCCGTCACGCACGGCAACGAGTTCACCCGGCTGATGGTTCTGCTGTACACACTGATCCTGTTTGCGGCCTGCCTGATGCCCTATGTCTACGGCATGAGTTCCTGGATCTATCTGGTTGCCGCGCTGTTTTTGAGCGCCACCTTTTGCCTGTACAGTTTCTACCTGTGGCGCGAGTACTCGGACGAGCTGGCGCGCAAGACCTTCCGGTTTTCGCTGCTGCACCTGAGCGCCCTGTTTTCCGCGCTGCTGCTGGATCACTATATTTTTTGAAATCCGGGTTACAAGATGAACAAAAGAACGGCGCTGAAATTCATGGCCTCGCTGCTTGGCCCGGGGGCCGCCGTCGCGCTGCTTGCCTCCTGCTCCGGGAACAAGCCGTCCTTTGCGGCGATCGATGTCACGGGGGCCGACTACGCGCGCGATTTTTCGCTGACCGATCACAATGGGCGCCCGCGCAGCCTGAAGGACTTTGCCGGCAAGGTGGTGGTGGTGTTCTTCGGCTATACGCAGTGTCCCGATGTCTGTCCGACCTCGATGGTCGAACTGGTCGAGGTGAAAAAGCTGCTCGGCAAGGACGCCGAGCGCCTGCAGGGCCTGTTCATCACGGTCGACCCCGCGCGCGACACGCCCCAGGTGCTGAAAGCCTATATGGAAAACTTCGACCCGAGTTTTCTGGCGCTCTACACTTCGCCCGACAAGCTCGAAGCGCTGGCCAAGGAATACAAGGTTTACTTCAAGAAGGTCGAGGGACCAACGCCTACCAGCTACACGATGGACCACTCCGCCGGCAGCTACGTCTATGACCCGCAAGGCAAGCTGCGCCTGTACACGCGCTATGGCAGCGGCGCCGCCTTGCTGGCGGCCGATGTGAAGCTGCTGCTGCAGCAGTAATCCCTATGGTTTCGACCCGAAATATCTTTGACGGTCGCCGGCTGCTGATTCTTCTCAGCCTGCTGCTGGTGGCGGGGTTTTTTGCCACCACGCTGGGCAGCTACTTCGTTTCCCGCAACGTCATCCGCGAGGCCATCATCGGTCGCGAACTGCCGCTGGCCTCGAGCAGCATCTACACCGAGCTGCAGAAGGATCTGGTGCAGCCGGTGGTGATTTCTTCCACCATGGCGCATGACACCTTCCTGCGCGAATGGGTGCTGCGGGGCGAGCGCAATAGCACCGAGATGAACCGCTACCTGCTGGAGATCAAGACGCGCTATGGCGCGTTCAGCA
>JBMOJJ010000237.1:0-6044 GCA_049315845.1 Rhodoferax sp. | reverse complement strand
GGGGTTTTGCCAAATCAAGGGGGAGGCCGCAGGCCGGAGGACATTCGCGGAGCCGCTCACCCCGGCACCCTCGGCCCATGGGCGTCGGTTGCCACCAACGGTGATAGAACCCATCAATCACCCCAGCGCTTTCGGACCACTGACGCTTGAGCCTGCGCTCTTGACGGGTGCGTGCAGCGCGCATCAGGCAGACTCTGGGCCTGTCATGAATTCTGGAACCCTAATTCGCGGCTTTGACGCGGTCCAGCACGCGGCCTTCGATGTCCTCGATGCCAGCGGGCACGGCCGGGTACCACTTCACGTTCTTGAGCGCGGCCTCCGGGAAGCTGGCGGCGAACTGCGCCTTCAGCTTGGCGTCGGCCAACTGGTCCGCGCCTTTGGATGCGGTGAAGTTGCCAGCCGAAGCGCCGACCCTGGCCGCGATCTCGGGACGCAGGTTGAAGTTGATCCAGGCGTAGGCTGCTGCGTCGTTCCTGCCCTTGGCCGGAATGGCGAAGGTGTCAATCCAGCCCAATGCGCCGGACCTGGGGGCGATGAACTGGATCTCGGACTTCTCGCCGTTGAGCTTCCAGCCGCCGGTGTCCCACATCATCGCGCCGACGATCTCGCCGGTGCGCATGCCGTTGAGCAACTGGTCCTTGTTGTCCCAGAAAAATTTCAGATTGCCCTTGCAGGCGATCAGGGTCTTGCCGACCTCGTCCATCAGCGCGGTATAGGCCTTGGCGTCGTTGTACAGCGCAAACGGGTCCTTGCCGGCGGCGAAGGCGAAGGCCAGCAGGGTCGGGCGCTTCAGGCGAACCGCCGTCTTGCCCTTGACATCGGCGCGGCACAGGTCCGGGTAGTCGCTCATCTTGGTGAGCTTGGTGTTGACCACCAGACCGTCGGTGCCCCAGATGTGCGGCAGGCCGTAGACCTTGCCGGCGAGGGTTGTGTTTTTCTTGGTGGCGTCGAGCATCGAGGGGATGAACAGCTCGGCCTTGAGTTTGCTCAGGTCCATCGGCTTGTAGATGCCGAATTCCTGCTGCGGTCCGGTGATCCGGTCCTGCGACGGTTGCGCCAGGTCAAAGCCGGCACCGCCGGTGGCGCGCAGCTTGGAGATCATTTCCTCGTTGTTGGACAGTGTCAGCTCGACCTTGTAGCCGCTTTCCTTTTCGAACTGGGCCACGATGTCGGTCGGCGCGTAGTCGGCCCAGGTCAGCAGGCGAAATGCTTTTTCCTGGGCGGCCGCGGAGCCGGCAACGCCCGCGGCGAGCACGCCGACGGCGATCAGGTGAAGACGAGTTTTCATGTTTTCTTTCTTGAACGGGTGTGACAGATCGGAAACGCCAGGTCGGCAAGCGTCGGAACGGCCGAACCTCACCCAGCGTAATGCAGGCGAATGACATTCTGATGTCAATTCAGTGGCGAAACCATGGTATTTTCCCTGTATGAGCGAATGGATCGACACCCACTGCCATCTTGACGCACCGGAGTTTTCCGCCGATCTTGGCCGAGTGCGGGAGCGGGCGGCGGCGGGCGGCGTTGCGCGCTGCGTGCTGCCCGCCGTCTGTGCCGGCAATTTCGACGCGGTGCGGCTGCTGGCGCAGACCACCGGTGACAGCTATGCGCTGGGCATCCACCCGCTTTATGTGGCGCAGGCCAGCGAGGCCGACCTGAGCAGCCTGGACCAGCACTTGCAGCGCCAGCGCGCCGACCCGCGTCTGGTGGCCGTGGGCGAAATCGGGCTGGATTTTTTTGTCCCCGGGCTGTGCCTTGGTCCGGCGCGCGAACGGCAGGAATACTTCTACCTCGAGCAACTCAAGCTGGCGCGCAAGCATGAGCTGCCAGTGCTGCTGCACGTGCGCCGCTCGGCCGACCGCCTGCTCAAGGGCCTTCGCTCGCAAGCCGCTGGCAAGGCCTGGCGCGGCATTGCCCATGCGTTCAACGGCAGCGAGCAGCAGGCGCGGGCCTTCATCGCGCTGGGCCTGAAGCTGGGCTTTGGCGGCGCGTTCACGTTTGAGCGCGCACTGCAGCTGCGCCGGCTGGCCAGCGCGCTGCCGCTCGAAGCGATCGTGCTGGAGACCGATGCGCCCGACATGCCGCCGCGCTGGCTGTACCAGAGCGCCGGGCAGCGTGACGCGGGCGCACCCCGGGGCCGCAATGAACCCGGAGAACTGCCGCGGATCGGGGCCGAACTGGCGGCCCTGCGCGGCATGTCCACGCTGGAACTGGCCCGGGCCACCAGCCGCAACGCCATGGCAGCGCTGCCGCGTCTGGCGCTCGACGCTTGCTTCACATGACTTGACTATCATCGGCGGACCGCAACGTTTGAATATCCTTCCCCAATGACGCGAACTGGCCCATCGAATCCGATCCGATTTCTTGCTGTGCTGCTGAGTTCGGCGATGCTGATGCTGGTCTCGTGCGGCGGCGGCGGGTCGTCATCGACGTCCTCGACGCCTGCCACGCCCGTTGCGCCGGTGACACCCGTTGCGCCGGTGACACCCGTGACGCCGCCTGCCAATGCCGCACCTGTGGCCCATGCGGGAGCTGCGCAAAGCGTTGTTGCGGGCACGGTCGTGACGCTTGATGGCGGCGCCAGTCTTGACCCCGACAATGACGCGCTGACCTATGCCTGGACGCTGACGTCGAGACCGCTGGGCAGCAGCGCGGCGCTGGTCTTGGCCACGTCTGTCAGACCTTCTTTCAGTGCGGATGCGGCCGGCACCTACCTTGCATCGCTGACCGTCAGTGATGGCAAGCTGAGCAGCAGCGCCAGCCCTGTCAGCATCACCGCGAGCGCCGCGACGGTCAGTGTCACTGCGGCCATCCTGGGTCTGCCGGCGCGTGCCATCGACGCCAGCCAGCTTGCGGTGATCGTCGCTGCCGGTGATCCGCTGTCGGAAGCGATCGCCGCCTATTACCAGACCGCGCGCGGCATCCCCGCCGCCAACATCATTCGGGTCACGCTGAGCACCGGGGTGGATACGATATCGGCCACCGACTTTGCCAGCCTGAAGGCGCGCATCGACGCGGCGCTGCCGGGCACGGTGCAGGCGACGCTGCTGACCTGGACCGCACCATCGCGCGTGGTCGGCAGCTGCGCGATGAGCATCACCAGCGCCTTGGCGCTGGGTTTCAACACCAAATATTGCAGCACCGGTTGCGCCGCGACGGCGAGCTCGTCCTACTACGATTCCGAGTCGGCACGGCCCTGGCAGGACCACGGCATGCGTCCTTCGATGATGCTGGGCGCCAGCACACTGGAGGCGGCCAGGGCGCTGATCGACCGCGGTGTTGTCTCCGATCTCAGCCAGCCCGCCGGGGACGGGTATTTGCTGCGCACCAGCGACCCGAATCGCAGTGTGCGCTACACCGACTATTCCGCGCTGCCAGCGCTGTGGTCGGGCAATTCGGGCCTGCAGCTCAGCTACATCGACAACTCGACCGGCGCCGCCAGCGACAGTCTGAGCGGCAGCAGCAACGTGCTGTTCTATTTCACCGGTCTTGCCAGCGTGCCCAATCTGGGCAGCAACAGCTTTCGGCCCGGCGCGGTCGCCGACACGCTGACCTCGTACGGCGGCTATCTGCCCGGCGGCAACGGCCAGATGCCGATCACCGCCTGGCTCGATGCCGGCGCCACGGCCAGCTATGGGACGGTGGAGGAGCCCTGCAACTACACGCAGAAGTTCTCGCGCGCCTCGGTGCTGCTTGACCAGTACTACCGCGGCGCAACGCTGATCGAAGCCTACTGGAAGGCGGTGCAATGGCCGGGGCAGGGCCTGTTCGTCGGCGAGCCGCTGGCGCAGCCGTTTCGGGACAGCCCGGCCTTCTCGGTCGAGGCCGGCCAGTACCTGATCAGCAGCCGGGCGCTGCGTCCGAACAGCAGCTACACGCTGGAGTACCGCAGCGCCGGCTCGGCGATCTGGTCGGTGCTGGGCAGTTTCACGCTCAAGCGCGCGCAGCCGCAAAGCTGGCGCGTGCCACTGCCGCCGGGCGATGCCACTCAATTGCGCTGGGTCGGGCCGTGCCCGGCCAATAGCAGCCAGCAGTGCGTGCTGAGCAGCTCGGCCTGAGGACTGGCGAGCGCTGCAACAGCGCGTCTGGTACCAAACTACTGCTTCGGCGGACCCAAAGGCCACGCAGAACTACTAGCAAAAGGGTGCTTCAAGGCCATTTTCATTCGCAGTCAGGTCGTCCAGAATTCACTCATCCCCACTGGGGTCTCGGCGCAACAACGGGCAGGACACCTTGAGCATCAAAATGAGTTGGAGCCTTTCAAAATATTCGTCCAGTGTGATGGGTCTGTTTGGCAGATCGGCGCCGGACATGGACGCCGGCAGCCGCATCGTCGGCATACGCAAGGCGATGCTGGACGAGATGGCCGATGTCAGCGAGAGCAACAAGCTGACAAGGGTTTATGTGCGGGTGTATTTCGCGCCCGATATCCAGGCGCTCTGGTATTTGCGCTGCGACGTGATGACGCTGCTTGCCATGCGGGTTGGCGAGTCCGACGCCTGCAGGCGCATTGCGACCACCACCGCCATGTTCAACGGCCTGATGCCATCGACCCAGAAATCACGGCTGAGCAGCCTGCATCACTGAGCCGCTCGATGATTGGGGATAATCGCCCCATCTTGAAAAAACGCACCCACGCCCTGCCCGAAGTCAACTTCTCCGACGAAGGTCCGCTTCGTCATCTGCATCTGGGCACCGAATGGATTCAGGGCACGATGGTGCTGGATGCGCCGACGGCGCTGTTCCACGAATACATACAGCGCATGATGGCCTGGCTGCTGTTTGTAGAGCCCGACAGCGTCGGCGCGCGACGCGCGATGCAGCTCGGACTCGGCGCCGGCTCGCTGACCAAGTTCTGCCACAAAGAACTGCGCATGAAGACGATCGCCGTCGAGCTCAATCCGCGCGTGCTGGTGGCGTGCCGCGGCTGGTTCAAGCTGCCGGCGGAAAGCACCCGCCTGCAGGTGGTGCTAGCGGACGCCGCGCTCGAGATCGAGGACGCCAAGTGGTGGGGCACGGTGGATGCGCTGCAGGTGGACCTGTACGACCACGAGGCCGCGACACCGGTGCTCGACAGCCTGCCGTTCTATGCCAGCTGCCGCCGTCTGCTCACAGCCGAGGGCTGCATGACGGTCAACCTGTTCGGCCGCTCGTCGAGCTTTGCGCGCAGCGTGGAAAAGATTTCGGCCGCCTTTGGCGCCGATGCGGTGTGGGCGTTCAAGCCGACCCGTGAAGGAAATACCGTGGTGCTGGCGCAGCGCAGTGCCGGCCGCCCCCGGCGCGAGCTGCTGTTGCAGCGCGCGCAGACCATCCAGGAGCGCTGGGGCCTGCCCGCGGCCAAGTGGGTGCGCGTTTTCAAACCGATGCTGACATGAGCAACACCAATCCGCGCCAGAAGCCTCCGTTGGCAGGCCATCACGGCGGTCCGCTGGACTGGCGCCGCCTGGTCGAGTGGCTGCAGCAGGACGGCGTCATCAGCGCGGACGAGGCGCAACGCATCACCGCGCGCTGCGCCCAGGCCGAGAGCGTGCAGCACCCGCTGGTGCGGCTGGCCAGTGTGTCGGTGCGCCGTGCCAGCGATGGCAAGGCGCTGGACATCGAGCTGCTGACCCAGTGGCTGGCGCGGCGCGCCGGGCTGGACTATCTGCGCATCGATCCGCTCAAGGTCGACGTCGGCAAGGTCGCTGAAACAATGAGCGCCGCTTACGCCGAGCGGCACCGGATCCTGCCGGTGCAGGTCAGCCCGACCGAGGTCGTGGTGGCCGTGACCGAGCCCTTTGTCGTTGACTGGCTGGCCGAGGTTGAGCGCCAGTCGCGGCGCACCGTGCGCCGGGTGTTGTCGAGCCCGCAGGAGATTCATCGCTACACAGCCGAGTTCTTCTCGCTGGCCAAATCGGTCAAGGCCGCCAACAAGGCCGGCGGCAACGTCGGCGGCGCCAGCTTCGAGCAGCTGGTGGAGCTCGGCAAGAGCAACAAGCAGATCGACGCCAACGACCAGAGCGTGGTGCAGGTGGTGGACTGGCTCTGGCAGTACGCTTTTGACCAGC
>JBMOJJ010000236.1:0-6045 GCA_049315845.1 Rhodoferax sp. | reverse complement strand
CAGTACAACGACGACCCCAGCCAACACGCTCGCAACAATGTTCCTCGCGACCGCCCCGTTTGACCTTTTATCCGGCAGAATCCCTATGTGAGCCCGGTATCACCCTCGGGCGACGCGAGCAACACGCCCTGGCTCCAGAACCTGGGAAGAAGACCTGGCCCTGGCTCCTCAGGACGTCTTCTAAGTCGAGTGTACCGCGTACTCGAAGCGCGTTGTCGTCGAAGCACGCTGCGTCGAACTTTGGCACGAGTCATTGGGTTCACTGCAACAACCTTCGGTTGTAAGGTGCACCGCATGCGCGCTCTCGCGGTTGCCCTCAGCCTCAGCCTCCTCCTTACCGGATGTTCGGCCGTTTTCCCGGAACTGTCGACGCGGTTCTCCGAAGCTCCCGATCTCGGCACGTTTGATGGCTATCGCCGACGTCTATGACGCCCTGATTAGCCGTCGTGTCTACAAAGAAGGCATGGCGCACGACAAAGCGGTGACGATCATTGTCGAAGGCAGGGGTGGGCATTTCGACGCCGACATGGTCGATGCCTTCCTGGACATTCAGGACGAATTTCGCAGTATTGCGCAGCGTTTTTCCGACTCCGACCAGGACATCGCGAAGAAGGCCGAATACATCGCGCAGTCAGTCTCGGGTTCTGTTTGAGTAGCGAAAACCTTAAAGATGCTTGGCCATCTGTGAGTCAAGTCACACAACCGCCTTCACCAACGTGGAATAGGGCGCGTAGACTGGCGCCGGCGCGACCTCGGCCATCCGTCGCACAGCCTCCCTAGGGAGAAGCTGGTTGCCCGCCCCATCCGTGAAATAGCTAGGCGTGAAGATCACGCTGTCGCGGCCCAGGGCGGCCAGGCGTTTATACAGTTCACCCATTGGCAGGCCGGCCAGGAACTCAACGGTCACGCGAGGAGCCAGGGCGGGAGCCTCTGCACGCAGGCGTGACTCCCACTCACGGTCCCAGGGGCTGGCGCCGGTCACCAGCACCAGACGCCGCGCCCCAGCGTGCCAGTCGAGTGCCCGCGTGACGGTGTCAACGAAGTCGTACTGGACGGGAACACCCACCACGTCTGGCGGCAAGGGCGCAATGGACCGAAGATGGGCGGCGGAGGTGGCCAAATAGATGATCCGTGCCTCCGGAAATGTCTGGGCGCGTCGACTGATGGCGAAATCGAGCGCTTCGTCGCTGACCGCAATGACGACCGCCGGCGGGTAGCGAGCGTACTTGTTGCGCAGATAGGTCGCCATCGTCTGGCTGAAGGCTTCGCCGCCGAACGCAGGTTGATCCAGGAACTCGGAGTACACAGCGACCTTCGGGATACCTGCAGGGGCAAGCGAGTCGTGTAGACCCTGATCGACCTCGATGTTGGCTGGCAGCAAGCGGCCATTTGCGTAGAGCACCAGCACGCTTTTGGTTGGCTGGGCCCTGGCGGGCAGGGTCACGGCCGCGAACAGGCACGCGAATGCCAACAGGGTGCTGAGTCGCAAAAAGACCCACGAACGAACGAACGGGAGTGACCTCAAAAGAATTCCGTATGCATCGAAGAAGATGACCCTTCCACGCTGAGATGATGCCAGAAGTGCTTGAGAAGTCTCCTCATACTCGTCGCTTGCTGCAGTTCGTAGTGGGAATCCGGTGCGCTTGAGGTAAGGAACTTACGGAGCGTGCGGCGTACGGTGACTGCGGGCGCAGGCTACAGGGAAATCGGTCTACGGTATCGAAGAGCAGCTTTTCTTTCCGTATTGTCGACAGCGGGTGACTGCTTTCTCAAGCCGCCAGTGACGGCACAGGGCACAAAGGAGCAGGTCGCCTTTTTCAATTGAATGGCTGATGTCAGGGGCACAGCAGTCATAGAAATTGAAGTCTTCTTCACTTCACCCACCCTGCCCTGGATCTTTCGACCAGTTCTGCGCACTCGCAGCCAGGAGTGCGTCCCAGTCATCGGGCGGACGGCCACGCTGCAACATTTTCTGGAACACCGTATAGGGATCGCTCTTACTGCCTGCGGAGCGCAAGGTGTTTTCGTCATTCACCCAGGCGAAGATGATAATCTTGGTCTTTGAGTCGAACCGAAAGAACAGTCGGAACCGCCGACCTATCTTGGCTCGCCGCCAATGCCGAAAAGCGTTCCCCATCGTATTGCCCTGCCGATACTCCTCGCGATTAGGGTCACCGGGTACCGCCTGCAGCATTAACTGTGACAGGGCGTTAAAAAGCTTCACGTTGGCGTTGGACTCGAATTCTTTTGGGTCCTGCGCTTTGGCACGCTGCGCAGCAGCATCAAGCTTTCGCAGTTGCTCGATCAAGCAGTCGTGAAAGAGCAGGTTCCATCCATTGCGCTGCATCACAGCGCCACGTTGCCTTCAATCTCTGCCGTCAGATCGACTGGACGTTTGAGCGCCACCAACATGGACTTCACCAAGTCTTGCGGTAATGAAGCAATGTGCTGCCCGCGTTCAATGTCTTTTTCCAGCAGCGATAAGAAACTCGCAATGGCAGGGTCTTCGTGTGGTGCATCTTCTACACGGCTGACGATCACCTGTGAGCCGCGCAGGTCGAATGCCACCTTGCTGCCAAAATCGATACTGAGTGCTTGTCGAATCGGCTTGGGTAGCGTAATTTGCCCCTTGGAGGTGACGGTGGCAACTTCGTGAATGACTGACATGGCTAAGATCCTTGTATCCATAGATGGTAAGGTATATTCCTTACCAAGTCAAACTGCCGCTGCCACTACAGCCGCTGCCACCACGCACTACGCACTACGCCACATGCTAATTAAAATCCACCCCTTTTCTTCGTCATCTAAAGTTGGTTTTCTCGCCAACAATGACGACTACCAATATCAGGCCAGCTACCAGCTCGAAGGCCAGTTGCTGACCGTCAAGCGGCAGTTGCAGACCCGCCGCACCAAGCCGGTCTGAAATGAAGAAGACGACCGCCACTGGAATGTCTTGCGCGAGGCACTGCAACGCGATTTGAGGGCGCAGGTGTTTTTGAAGTAACGCCCCTGTGCTAGGGCAGCGTCCGGCGTCCGCGGTCTGCAGAACCGGCCGTCGAAACAGATCGTGCCTGTATAAAGACTCTGGCTCTCGAGCGAGTTTCTAACTTCTTGATTTCATTGGACTTTTTTTGCGCAGTTCGCCAGAACTGTATGAAGCGGATGTACTTCGCCCTCGGTTTGACGAACCACCAAAGTCTGGATGCACGCCAGCGGCGCGCTTAAGTGGCTGATAGATAACGACTTTTTCGAAAGCTTGGAACCTGGCACGCGCTATGCGAAGGTAAAGGCATCTGAATCGCAAATACTGAAGGAGAAAATCATGAGAGCCACCTACGAAGTCCGTACACAAGCAGTTGAAAACGGAAACACTGCAAAAAATGTTGCCCTGTTCTTGGCAGCGCCTTTTATCGGTTTGGCCTACGCCGTGTTGCTGCCGCTGGTCGGTATCGCCATGTTGCTGGTGACCGCCGCCAAGGCTCTGGTCGCTGCCGGTGCATTGGGATATGCCGCCAGACTGCTGAAAGATGTGGCACTGCTGGTGGCAGCCCCTTTCATTGGTCTGGTCTACGCGGTGACGTTCCCCTTCGTCGGGCTCGCCATGCTGCTGTGGACCGCGGTTGACGCCCTTGCCGCCGCCCTTGCCACAGTGCAAGCTCCGGCTTTCCTGAGAGTCACCCCGGCCTACCACGCTGCCTGACAACCCAAGCCCTCAAGGCGGCGCCCTGTCAAACGACAGGGCGTTTTTTCTTGTCTTGACGGTGGCGCCAAGCGGTGAAGGTGCAAGCCTAGCGCTTGCCATCTCTGTCCGGAACTGCGAATTGAAACCACAAGGTCCGAGGTTCCCCTTGTTTTGGCTTGAGCACCAACTCCCGCCCAGGGATCAGTCGTTTCTCTCCGTGGGTGGTCTCTGTACCCCAGGGTCGGAGGGCGGTATGCCTTCAAAGGGCAAGCTCATCAATTTGGTGAGCGCGCCCTGTAGCGCAAGCGCCTCCGTTCGGTCAAGATGGCCAAGCAGTCGGTCCTGCAAGGCCACCGCATGCGGAACGACCGCTTCATACACCCACCTTCCCTCTGGCGTGACCTGTAGCAATCGCAGGCGTTTATCGTGCTCGACTCTTTGCCGCGTCATGTAGCCGAGTAATTCAAGCCTCTTGACGGCACGGTGGATCGCCACAGCATCGAGGCCGGAGCGCTCGACGAGGTCAGACGCCGAGCAAGCGGTGACCTCGCTGGCCAGCGCCAACGCCCTCCACTCGGTTCGCGCCAGGCCATATCGATCCCCGTAGACTGCTTCGAGCGCCCGACTGAGGCGGCTTGAGAGCATGGCAAGTTGGTACGGAACATAGTCGTCCAGTGCAAGCGTTGCCGCTCGCTTCTTCGGCGGCATTGCAGTGGATCGTCCTACCCTGTTGGAAACCCTATGTGTTTTCATGTGAAATTAATATACTTTCATTTGTAAGTTTAGCTACAATGAAAAACCCACCGAAAAGGAAGCCTCCATCATGCATGATTCATTTCGATTCCCGCGTCGGGACATTCTGAAGTTGCCAGCAGCCCTTTGGGCGGTTTCGGTGGCTGGCATACCCTTTGACGCCTCGTCCCAGACGGCGCGCAACGTCTTCATGGTTGTACCTGTGCCCGCTGGCGGTGGGATGGACGCCACAGCCCGGTTGATCGCCGAAAATGTGCGCGACGTCTTGGGGCAGGTCATCATAGAAAACAAGCCTGGCGCGGCTCTGCGCGTGGGGCTGTATGCGGTCCGAGCTGCTGTACCGGATGGCGGCACTCTGATCTACACCTCGGTGTCCCCGTTCACCATTTATCCACATGTTTACAAGAAGCTGGGCTTCGACCCGGACGGTGAGTTCGTGCCAGTTGCAGCAGCCGTTTCGTATGACTTTGCACTTGGTGTGCCTGGAACTAGCTCAGTCTCGACGTTGGCTGAGTATATCGAGGCTGCGCGCAAAGACCCCGAGCGCAACGGCCTGTACGCGGTGCCCGGCGCGGGGTCGTCGGTGCACTTCACGGGTGCCGCGCTGGCTTCAGCCACCGGCGTTAATCTCAACCATGTCCCCTATAAAGGTTCGGCCCCCGCGATGCAGGACCTAATCGGCGGACATGTCCCGGCCTGCGTGAATGTATTGGGAGAATTCCTCCCCTACCGTGGGACGGGCAAGGTGAAGGTCTTGGCTACCACTGGCGCCACGCGTTCGCCGCTGATGCCCGATGTGCCGACGTTCTCTGAATTGGGCTTCAAAGGCATGGTGCTCAATGAGCAATTCGGCATCTTTGCACCTGCGAAGACACCAGCGGCCATGGTTAATAAGATCAACGCTGCGGTTGTGGCTGCAGTGCAGAGGCCTGAAGTGGTGCGGCGCCTGGCTGAACTGGGCTATTCGACGCTGCCCATCAGTGCGTCCGAATTCGCCACCAAACTGAAAGCCGATCGGGCGGCTTGGGGGCCGATTGTCAAATCCACAGGTTTCAACCTCGACGATTGAAGGAGAAGGCCATGCTTGAATTCAAACCCCATTGGCAGGTCGCACTCGACCGACTTTGCGACCGCGTCATGCAAATTCGCGAGGCAGTTGGTACGAGTTGGCCATATCACTGCGACCCCATCACCAACGAATGGGATACCACCGACGATGGGGACTGGTGTGGCGGCCACTGGGTCGAATGCCTGCGTATCGTTGGTGAGTTGCGTGGCGAGAGGCAACTGCTCGACGAATCAGCCCAGCGCACCGAGCAATTGCGGCCGTACCTTGAACGCGATGACATGTTCCGTGCCCACCGTTTCTACTACTCGGCGGCGCGGCAATATGCATGGACCGGTGACAAAAAGTTTCGAACATTGGCACTGGCCGGTGCTTGGGCAGTGCGCTCGATGGCAATACCCTCGAATGGGGCAATGCCGATTGGCACGCAGGTGCAGGTGCGTTCGACGAAGATTTTCGGACGCGAGAAGGTTTGCGTTGACAACGTGCACCCGAACCTCATACTCGACTGGTGGGCGCACAAGGAAACCGGTGACTCAGCCTT
>JBMOJJ010000235.1:0-6054 GCA_049315845.1 Rhodoferax sp. | reverse complement strand
ACCTGGGCAAGGACGTGCTCGCGCTGCAGCGCCTGAAGGAGGCGGCCGAGAAGGCGAAAATCGAACTCTCCAGCAGCGCCCAGACCGACATCAACCTGCCCTATGTCACGGCCGACGCCTCGGGTCCCAAGCATCTGAACATCAAGCTGACCCGCGCCAAACTCGAGTCGCTGGTGGAAGAACTGATCGAGCGCACCATCGGTCCGTGCCGCACGGCGATCAAGGACGCTGGTGTCAGCGTCAGCGATATCAACGACGTGATCCTGGTCGGCGGCATGACGCGCATGCCCAAGGTGCAGGAAAAGGTCAAGGAACTGTTTGGCCGTGAACCTCGCAAGGATGTGAATCCGGATGAAGCGGTCGCTGTCGGCGCTGCGATTCAGGGCCAGGTGCTCTCGGGTGACCGCAAGGACGTGCTGCTGCTCGACGTTACGCCCCTGTCGCTGGGCATCGAGACGCTGGGCGGCATCATGACCAAGATGATCAGCAAGAACACCACGATCCCGACCAAGTTTGCACAGACCTTCTCCACGGCTGACGACAACCAGCCGGCGGTCACGATCAAGGTGTTCCAGGGTGAGCGTGATATCGCCGCCGGCAACAAGATGCTGGGCGAGTTCAACCTCGAGGGCATTCCGCCGTCTGCGCGTGGCACGCCGCAGATCGAGGTGTCGTTCGATATCGATGCCAACGGCATCCTGCATGTCGGCGCCAAGGACAAAGGCACGGGCAAGGAAAACAAGATCACGATCAAGGCCAATTCAGGCTTGAGCGAAGCTGAAATTCAGCAGATGGTGAAGGACGCTGAATTGAACGCCGCCGATGACAAGAAGAAACTCGAACTGGTCCAGTCCAGAAACCAGGCCGATGCGAATATGCACAGCGTGAAGAAGAGCCTGACCGAGTACGGCGACAAGCTAGAGGCCGGTGAAAAAGAGAAGATCGAAGCGGCCATCAAGGATGTTGAAGAGGCGCTGAAGGGCGACGTCAAGGCTACGATCGACGAAAAGAGCGCGGCCTTGATGACCATCAGCCAGAAACTGGGCGAAAAGATGTATGCGGAGATGCAGGCCAAACAGGCCGCCGAGGCAGCGGCCGCCGGTGACGCCGGCGCAGGCGCGGCTCAGGGCGCTTCCAGCCAGGCTGCGGACGACAACGTGGTTGACGCCGAGGTGAAAGAAGTCAAAAAAGGTTAAGCGCTTGCGCTGAAAGCTGCTATCGCGCGCCGCGTTGGACACCTAAAGGGTTCTACGCGGCGTTTGTGTTGAAACCGGGCACTGAAATACCATGGCTAAAAGAGACTACTACGAAGTCCTTGGCGTTCCCAAGAACGCCTCCGATGAAGAGATCAAGAAGGCTTATCGCAAGCACGCGATGAAGCACCATCCGGACCGCAATCAGGGCGACTCGTCCAAGGTGGCGGAGGAAAAGTTCAAGGAGTCCAAGGAAGCCTACGAAATGCTGTCGGACCCGCAAAAGCGGGCTGCCTACGACCAGCATGGCCATGCCGGCGTCGATCCGAACATGCGCGGCGGCCCTGGCGCCGAGGGTTATGGCGGTTTCGCCGAAGCCTTTGGCGATATTTTTGGCGACATGTTCGGCCAGCAACGCGGCCGCGCTGGCGGCGGTGGCCGCCAGGTGTTTCGCGGTGGCGACCTAAGCTATGCGATGGAGATCACGCTGGAGGAGGCAGCCCGGGGCAAGGACGCCCAAATTCGGATTCCAAGTTGGGAGGCCTGCGACACCTGCCACGGCAGCGGGGCCAAGCCGGGCACCCAGGCCAAGGGCTGCGGCACCTGCGGCGGGTCAGGCGCAGTCCAGATGCGGCAGGGGTTTTTCAGCGTACAGCAGACCTGTCCGACCTGCCGGGGCGCCGGCAAGGTGATTCCCGACCCCTGCACCGCGTGCCACGGTCAAGGCAAGATCAAGAAGCAAAAGACGCTGGAAGTCAAGATCCCGGGCGGGATCGACGGCGGCATGCGCATCCGCAGCGCCGGCAACGGCGAACCCGGCACCAACGGCGGCCCGCCGGGCGATCTGTACATCGAGATCCGTCTCAAGAAACACGATATTTTTGAACGCGATGGCGATGACATTCACTGCTCGGTGCCGATCAGCCTTGTCACTGCCGCGCTGGGCGGAGAGATTGACGTTCCCACGCTGGCGGGCAAAGCGGCCATCGACATACCGGAGGGCACCCAGACCGGCAAGCAGTTCCGACTGCGTGGCAAGGGCATCAAGGGTGTGCGCTCCAGCTATCCGGGAGATCTCTATTGCCATGTGACGGTCGAGACCCCGGTCAAGCTCAGCGAACATCAGAAGAAACTGTTGCGCGAGCTCGATGAATCCCTGAAAAAGGGCGGCGGAAAGCATTTGCCGGGCGGCGACAGCTGGACCAACAGGCTGAAGAGTTTTTTCAGCTGATCTAACAGCCGGCGCTGACCCGAGGACGTCCCTATGGCTGTCAATATCACTTTTCTGGGGGGCGCTGGCACCGTCACTGGCTCCAAGTTTCTGGTCCGCCATGACGGCAAATGCCTGCTGCTTGACTGCGGCCTTTTTCAAGGCTTCAAGTTGCTGCGCCTGCGCAACTGGTCGCCGTTGCCGGTCGAGCCCAAGCAGATAGACGCGGTGCTGCTGACGCATGCCCATCTGGATCACAGCGGCTACCTGCCATTGCTGGTCAAGGAGGGTTTCTCGGGACCTGTGTACGCGACCCGCGGTACAAGCGACCTGTGCCGGATCCTGTTGCCCGACAGCGGTCATCTGCAGGAGGAAGACGCCGCTTTTGCAAATCGCCATGGTTTCTCCAAGCACGCTCCGGCCTTGCCGCTCTACACCCGGCAGGATGCGCTCGACTGCCTGCCGATGCTCAAGGCAGTGGATTTCGGAATTACATTCCAGCCTATCCCCGGCTGGCGCGCCACGTTCTGGCCGGCTGGGCACATCCTGGGAGCGGCCAGTCTGCTGCTTGAAGTGGCCGACCGGCGCATCCTGCTGTCTGGCGACCTGGGTCGGACCGACGACATGATCATGAATCCGCCCGCCAATGCGCCGATGGCCAACACGGTATTGATCGAGTCGACCTACGGCGACCGTGAACACCCGGCGGAGGATGTTCTCGCCGAACTCGGACCGGCCCTGAAGAAGCTCGCCTCGCGCGGCGGCGTCGCGGTTGTGCCAGTGTTTGCCGTGGGGCGCGCGCAGGCCCTGCTGCATGCGATTCACCTGCTCAAGCAGCGCGGTGAAATCCCCAAGTCGCTGCCGGTCTTTCTGGACAGCCCGATGGCGGTGCACACCACCCACCTGTTTGAACATCACCAGGGCGACCACCGGCTGGGCCCCACGGAGACACGGGCACTGACGCACAGCGCCACCATGGTCACCAGCACCGATGAATCGCGCGCGCTGGCCAGCCGCCATGGTCCGATGGTGATTCTGTCGGCCAGCGGCATGGCCACCGGTGGACGCGTGCTGCATCACCTTGCCCATTACGCGGGCAACCATCGCAACATGATCATCCTGACCGGCTATCAGGCGCCAGGCACGCGCGGCGCGACACTGGCGGGCGGAGCAAGGTCGGTGCGTATCCATGGGCGCGACGTGGAACTCAACGCCGAGGTGGTGCAGTTGCAATCAGCCTCAGCGCATGCCGATGCCAGGCAGATTCTGGCCTGGTTGCGCACCATGCCCCAGGGGCCCGACCAGGTCTACGTGGTGCACGGAGAATTGGCGGCGGCCGACGAGCTTCGCAAGCGCATCAAGCATGAACTGGGATGGCGCGCCATGGTGCCCGAACACGGATCCACCTGGCCGACCTGAATCCGCCATCCGGATCGCGGGGCAGCACAGTTCAGACAGTGGCGCGTGCACCGCCGTCGCCGCGGGCCGAGTCCGAATAGAATGCCCGCCAATCCATCGTGATTCTGTCTACCAAGTTGGCCATCCTCCTCCATGTCGTCCACGCCGCGAGAATACCAGCCGATGCTGGATCAATTGACCTGCGAAGCAAGCTTTGATTTCAAGGCCGGCTGGTTCAGACATGTCTTCTGCCTGACTGCGATGCTGTTCGCCTCGCTCGCGCAGGCAACCGCATCGCAAAGCAATTACATTGAAGAATTGACCTGGACCGAGGTGCGGGACAGAGTCAGCGCTGGTGCCACCACCATCCTGATACCGATTGGCGCAACGGAGCAGAACGGTCCCCACATGGTGATCGGCAAGCACAATGTTCGTGTCCGGATTCTGGCGGGCGAGATCGCCAGGCGCACCGGCAACGCCTTGGTGGCTCCGGTTGTCGCCTACGTGCCCGAGGGCGCGATCCGCCCCCCGGCGGCGCACATGCGATTTGCCGGCACGATCTCGATTCCCGATGCCACGTTCGAAGCACTGCTCGAGTCTGCGGCGCGCAGTTTCAAGCAGCATGGTTTTCGTGACGTGGTGTTTCTTGGCGATCACGGCGGCTACCAGAAGAATGAAGTGCGGGTTGCCGCTCGGCTCAATCGCGAGTGGGCCAAGGATCCGGCCTGCAAGGCGCATGCGTTGCTGGACTACTACAGCGTGACCCAGAAGGCCTACCGCACCGCGCTCCGGGGCAAAGGCTACAGCGAGCAAGAGATAGGACTTCACGCGGGGCTGGCGGACACCTCGCTTGCCTTGGCTGTCGACAAGACACTGGTCAGAAGCGAGCTGCTTTCGAGCTCCGCAAAAACTGCAGCGCCGGATGGGGTGTCTGGAGATCCGCGCAGATCATCGGCCGAACTTGGACAAATCGGAGTTCAGCAGATCATTGCCGCTTCGGTCGCGGCAATTCAGGCTTTTGCCTCTGAGCGTCGCTAATTCCAACCACGAGCCTTCACTGGAATCCAATGGCCAATAAATCAAACATCGCGATTTTTGTTCGCTTGCCGGTGGCGGCAATCCTTTTCATGCCGTTCGCCGCCACAGTCCAAGGGGCGGGAGCGGTGACTGCAGCGGCAGCAGCGCCAGCGACAGCGATCGCCTCGATGGCCGGCATGCCGCCTGTCGTTGACGCCAGCAACCTCTACAGCGAGACCGGATCGACGCACATGAGTGCCACGGTGAAGAACCACCTTGAGCGCGTCTACGTGCCCAACCTGCGCTCCAGGGACGTTTATGTGATCGACCCGTCGACGCTCAAGGTCGTGGATCGCATCAAGGTGGGATTCGGACCCCAGCACGTCGTTCCATCCTGGGACCTGAAAACGCTATGGGTCGCAAACAACGCCGAGCGCCGCCCGGATGGCAGCCTGACACCGATCGATCCACTGACCGGCAAAGCGGGCAAATCGGTTCCGGTCGACGACCCCTACAACATGTATTTCACGCCTGACGGAAAGTCGGCCATCGTCGTTGCGGAGGCTCGCAAGCGGCTTGATTTCCGTGATCCTCAAAGCATGAAATTGCAGTACTCTATTGATACACCCAAGTGTGGCGGGATCAACCACGCGGACTTCTCAATCGATGGCAAATACGCGCTTTTCACCTGTGAGTTCAATGGCAGCGTGACCAAGATTGACCTCCTCAGCCGCACCGTTGTGGGCAGTCTGCAGTTGCCGATGCCGCGCACGCGATTCAAGGAGTCGCCCAACAAGCCCTTTGACCCCAGCCAGAGCGAGATTTGCAGTGTCACCAAGGGAATGCCGCAGGACATTCGTGCTTCTCCCGATGGCAAGCGTTTCTATATCGCCGACATGGAGGCCGATGGCGTTCATGTGGTCGATGGCGACTCGCTCAAGGAAGTCGCCTTTATCGCAACAGGCGTCGGGGCCCACGGGCTCTACCCCAGCCGTGACGGCAAACTACTCTATGTGGCCAATCGCGGCACGCACAAGATTCACGGTGCACGCCGTGGCGCCGGCAGCGTCACCGTGATTGACTTCGCGACCAACAATGTGGTGGCACGCTGGCTCATTCCGGGCGGGGGCAGTCCGGACATGGGCAACGTCAGCGCTGACGGCAAGTGGCTCTGGCTCGCCGGCAGATTCGACGACCTTGTCTATCGATTCGACACGGCAAGCGGAAAAGTGGACC
>JBMOJJ010000234.1:0-6065 GCA_049315845.1 Rhodoferax sp. | reverse complement strand
CGCGTGCTGAGCCAGCTCAAGATCGTGATCCGCACCAACTACAGCAACCCGCCGACGCACGGCGGCGCAATCGTCGCTGCCGTGCTCGGCAACCCGGAACTGCGCGCCCTGTGGGAAAAGGAACTGGGTGAAATGCGGGTTCGGATCAAGGCCATGCGCCAGAATCTGGTCGACGGCCTGAAAGCCGCCGGCGTCAAGCAGGACATGAGCTTCATCACGCGCCAGGTCGGCATGTTCAGCTACTCAGGGCTTTCCAAGGAGCAGATGGTGCGCCTGCGCAATGAATTCGGCGTCTACGGTACCGACACCGGCCGCATGTGCGTGGCAGCCCTGAACAGCAAGAACATAGCCCACGTCTGCGCGTCGATCGCCAAGGTCATCTAGCCGCTAGTTCGCGGCAAAGCAATAGAGCAGCCCGGCACCGCCGGTTGTTTTCAACTGGTCCAGACCGCAGCCCCGCGTGGCATGCGATGAATTCCACGACTTGGCGGGCGCCGACTCGTCCAGGCCGGTGCGGTCGTGGTGCCCGACGATCGCCGAGCCCTCGCCGCTGCTGGTCCAGTTGCGGCAGGTGTTGTCCTTGCCCTCCGGCATCGCCCGGCCCTCAGGGGTCGAACCGGTCAGGATGTCATGCAGGTTGACGGCGTCACCGCGACCGCTGACAACATCGCCTTTTTCGGTCAGCGCGGTCAGCTTTGCGATCTTGTTGCTGCCGTGCAGCTCATCCACATTGCTGGCAACAAGTTCCCCCTTGACGTTGACCCAGGGGCCCTTGCCGATGCGGTCGCGCGCGTTGATGGCGCTGGACCCGCCGATCATGGTGGCCCCGGTGCTGGCGTTGGTGCTAAGGTAGGCGCGCCAGTTGCGTCCCGGAGCACCCGCCTTGGACGCCAGTGCCGCGCAGTGCGCGTCAGCGCCGGGAAGCCCGCCAAAATCAGCTCCCTTGCCGGGATTGACACTGGTGACGAAGAAAGTCATCGGGTTGGCGGGGGCCGATGACTGGGTGGAGCAAGCACCCAGAGCGACCACTGTGGCAGTTGTGCCTGCGAGAACCATTTTCCTGACCGGATGCATAAGAAACCCCTTGTTTTACGGAATGAATTCAGAAACCGGACGGCGCGAAGCAGGCGCATTTCCAGCACTGCGACAATAGCAGCGCCTGGCCGCACAGTATTTTCCCGTCATCAGGTGGCTATGATCGCAGCAGACTGATCAAGAGGATTTTCAATGTCACGATTTACCCTTATTCTGGTAGGGCTTCTCGGCCTGCTCGCCGGCAACGCGATGGCCTGGAGCAACCACAGCTTTGCCGCCTACCGTGCGTTCGAGAAAATGCCCGAGGTCGGCAACGCGGCGCCGGTCAGCGCAGAGCCGCTGGAAGCATTCCTGAAGTCGCAGGAAAAGAGTATCGAGACCTTGCTCGCGATACAGGAATCGTGGGCCAGGAGAAACCTGGATTTCTACCCCGCGCGCCCGCCAAAGCTGGCTTTCGCGGCCGACCCGATGCAAAGCGACGAAGCGCGGCGGCTGGCGTTCCTGATGGCGCTGCGGGTCGCGCCCAACAGCAGGCTGGCGCTCTACCTGCAACCCGATCCGTGGGGTCCGCCGGCCGATCCGGCCAGACTGCTGCCCCACTCGGCGGTCGATACGCTGCCCGAACAACCGAACTCCAAATACCGTTTTGTCGGCCTCAAGGCTGGCGACGCGGTCGCGCCATTGGCGGTGTTGGCCTCGGCGACCGACGAGCCCGACTATGGCATGGACATCAACCTTTGGTCTGACAGCCCCTCCGAGTGGGGAAAGATCTACGGCTTCGAGGCCCTGCCCTTTGGCAACCCGGCCCTGTACTTCTCGACCCAGGCACCGTTTCACATGGGTTTCTACCATGAAGACCGCATCATTTACCTGGCCGCGCCGTTCCTCAAGAAAACCTTCCCGCTGCTGCGCGTGCACCAGTACACCAGCCTGGCGGCGCTGGCGTTTCGCACCGGTCACCCCTATTGGGGCTGGCGCTTTACTGGCCTGGCGCTGCACTATGTGCAGGATCTGGCGCAGCCTTATCACGCCAGCGTGTCGCCGGGCAACGCATCGATCAAGCTGATCGGCATCAACCTGATGGCCATGGCTGGCCTGCCAAAACTGAAAGACCAGATGATTGTGCTGCTGTCCAATCGCCATCTGGCGCTTGAGAAATACCAGAACCAGGTGATCTACAACGCGGCGCAGGCCCGGCAGGAAACGGGGCTGGAGAAGTCGCTGCGCGGCGGCGACAAGGACAGCAGCTATGCGGCCTGGTCCGACCTTTATCCGCGCGACGTGGTGAGCCTGCAGTCGCATGCGCTGGGCACGCGCCTGACCGACATTCTGGTCGAGACCTTGCCAGCGGGCTATGTCTCGGACCCGAACTTCGACTTTGGCGTGAAAGAGTCGGGCATCGACCTGGTTGCGGAACTCGGCAAACAGGACGCCGGCAAGCGCGCCAAGCTCGACGCCGTGGTCTCGGAGATGCTTGGCAATTTCGGCGCCCACAGCCGCAACCTGGTGCGCGGCGTGCTGAAAGCCGGCGCCGCACGCTGAAACTCGTCCGCCCGAGCGATCGCCATCGGGTTTACACCGTTCACTGTCTGGTCCCCTGTTTGATTTGGATCAAAACATGCCTTGAGCAACCAGAAGATACTGCCGTGGTTCCGTCGATCGCACGCAAGACGGCGCATTATTGAAGGCGAACCCCATGTCCAGTTTTGAGATCGTGACGCGAGAAGACTTCTCTGACGTCACCTACCTGCTCGAGGTACTGCACCCGATGATGGCCAAAGCCGCCAGGCCGGGTCAATTCGTGATCGTCATGCTCCATGAGCATGGCGAGCGCATTCCGCTGACCATTGCCGACTTCGACAGCAAGAAGGGCACCATCACGCTAGTGATTCAGGCGGTCGGCAAGACAACCCGGCAAATGCAGCAGGAGTGCAAGGTCGGCACTTCGCTCTACGGCATGGTGGGTCCGATGGGCATTCCGAGCCCGATGAGCCACGCCAAGAAGGTGGTCTGCGTAGGCGGCGGTCTCGGCGTCGCACCGATTTTTCCGCAGGCGCGCGGCTTTAAAGAAGCCGGCGCCTATGTGATCGCCGTGCTGGGCTTTCGCACCAAGGACCTGGTGTTCTGGGAACAGAAGTTCCGGGATTGCTGCGACGAACTGATCCTGTGCACCAATGACGGCTCGGCCGGCATGAAGGGCATGATCACCGACGGCATCAAGGTCGCAATGGCCAAGCACGATGACATCGAAGAGGTGGTTGCGATCGGCCCGCCGGTGATGATGAAAGCCTGCGCCGATGCGACCCGTGCCGCCAAGATCAAAACCATGGTCAGCGTCAACCCGATCATGGTCGACGGCACCGGCATGTGCGGCGGTTGCCGTGTCAAGGTTGGCGATCAAGTCAAGTTCGCCTGCGTCGACGGGCCCGACTTTGATGGCCATCTGGTTGATTTTGACGACCTGATGCTGCGCCTGCAGCGTTACACCACGGTCGAAAAAGAAGCGCACGAGCGCTGGTCGGAAAGTTGCCGCATGGCCAAGCCGGTCGACAACACCGTACAAAGCTAAATTGATTGGGCGGTTCATGGTGCGGGTTTTTCAGCGCCAGGTGGATCGCTCGTGCAAGTTTGATTAGTCGCTAGAGGAATAACCAGATGGCAAAGAAAAAGACGATACGAACAATCCCGCAGGAGCGCACGCCCATGCGCGAGCAGGACGCAAAGGTCCGGGCCAAGAATTTTGAGGAAGTGGCCTGCGGCTACAACCTCGAGGAAGCCTTGCGCGAGTCCGACCGCTGCCTGATGTGCCCGGACGAACCCTGCATCTCGGGTTGCCCGGTCGGCATCAACATCCCGGGCTTCATCCAGAAGATCAGCGAAAAGAATCTGCGCGGCGCCTACGACATCCTGACCAGCACCAATCTGCTGCCGTCGATCTGCGGTCGGGTCTGCCCGCAGGAGAACCAGTGCGAGGGCGTTTGCACGGTCGGTGACTCGCTCGAAGCGGTGGCGATCGGGCGTCTTGAGCGCTTTGTCGGCGACACCGCGATCAAGCAGGGCTGGGTCAACATTCCACACATCGAACCGACCCGCTTCCGGGTTGGCGTCGTCGGCTCTGGCCCGGCCGGCATGGCCTGCGCGGCCGACATGGCCAAGGCGGGCTGCGATGTCACGGTCTATGAAGCCTTTCACCAGCCGGGTGGCGTGCTGAAGTACGGCATTCCGGACTTCCGCCTGCCCAACGAGGTGATCGACGCCGAAATCGACAACCTGAAGAAATTCGGCGTCAAATTTGAGTGCAACACGCTGGTCGGGCGCCTGTTCACGATCGAGCAGATGATCGACGAGATGGGTTACCACGCGGTGTTTGTCGGCGTCGGCGCCGGCTATCCGACCATGCTCAACATCCCCGGCGATTCGCTCAACGGCGTGCTTTCGGCCAACGAGTTGCTGACGCGCTGCAACCTGATGCGGGCGCGCGATTTCCCCAACTTCGACACGCCGCTGCCGATCGGCAAACGGGTAGCCGTGGTCGGCGCCGGCAATACCGCGATGGACGCGGTGCGCGTTTCGCTGCGGCTGGGCGCAGAGAAGGTCTATTGCATTTACCGGCGCTCGCACAAGGAAGCACCGGCGCGCGCCGAAGAAGTGCACCACGCCGAGCAGGAAGGCGCGGAATTCCACTGGCTCACGGCGCCGGTGGCGGTGCTGGACGACGGCAAGGGCAGCGTGCGCGGCATGCGTTGCGTGCGCATGGAACTCGGCGAGCCTGACGATTCAGGCCGGCGCAGACCGGTTCCGGTGGCGGGCAGCGAATTCGATTTCGAGGCCGATCTGATCGTCTACGCGATTGGCACCAACGCCAATCCGATCATGGGCCAGACCTCCAAGGTCAAATTGAACAAATGGGGCTATATCGGCACCGATGACTCGCTGGCCACTTCGCTGGCGGGCGTTTATGCCGGCGGCGACATCGTGACCGGCGCGGCGACCGTGATCGAGGCCATGGGCGCCGGCCGCAAGGCCGCGCGCAGCATGAAGGCCTACCTCGGTATCAGAGACTGCGCGCTGCCGTACGGCGGCGGCGAAGCCGGTGCCAGCACCCTGTTCGGGATTGACAGCAGAGAACGCAATTTCGCGCGTGTGCGGGTTGCCTGAGAACCGCTCAACAGCGTCTACGGAAGAAAGCATGAACCAACTGACCAAAGAGAAACCGGCCAAAAAGTCCGGCGGCAAGACCCCAGCGGCAACCGGCGGCAAGACGCCGGTGCGCCTGAAAGAGCACATCGTTGAGATCATCAGCGATTCCGGCGAAGGCGCGCAGAAGTGCGGCCAGTCGCTGGGCTCGATCGCCGCCCAGATGGGCAACGGCATCTGGACCACCGAAATCATCCCGGCCGAGATCCGCCCGCCCGCGCGCAGTGTCGCCGGCGCCAGCGGCAACCGCATCCGCATCGGCTCCGGCTACATCACCAATGGCGGCGACGAGACCGACCTGGTGGTGGCTTTCAACGAGCAGGTGCTGCTCGGCCGTGTGCGCGCCAAGGAGCTCAAGCCCGGCTGCATCATTCTGCTCGAGAGCATGTGGCGCGAGCACAAGGATCCCAAGATCGTCGAGTCCTACGTCGAGGCCTATGACCGGCTGATGGCGGCCGGCTACAAGGTTTACGAAATCCCGATGGAGCAGGTCTGCCGCACGATGGTGGCTGACGCCAAGCGCGGCAAGAACATGTTCGCGCTGGGCATGCTGTGCTACATCTACAGCCTTGACGTGAAACTCGCGATCGACCAGATCGTGCTCGCCTTCGGCAAGAAATCCCAGACCGTGGTCGACGCCAACATCATGCTGCTCGAAGCCGGGCAGAAATGGGCGGCTGCCAATCTCGACTTCTGCTACAGCATCCCGGCAACGCGCGCCACCGAGCCGCAGATCGTGGTCAACGGCAATACCGCGCTGGCACTCGGGGTGCTCGGATCGGGCATGGAAATCTGCGCCATGTACCCGATCACGCCGGCCACCTCGGCCTCGC
>JBMOJJ010000233.1:0-6118 GCA_049315845.1 Rhodoferax sp. | reverse complement strand
CTTGAGAAGAACGCCGGCACCGCGATGCGCGCCGGCGCCCATCGCGTACCACGCGGCGCTGAAATCGTCGCTGCCACCGTCATCGATTAGCAGGCCCAGCCCCTGCTGATAGCCCACCCCCTGCGCAAACACCTGAGCTACGTAATGGTCATCACCGGCGAGGTCCAGCAGGACACCAATGCCGCCAGCGGTGGAAGGTCCGCCGCTGGCGTCGGCACGCAAGCCGCGGCCGGCGCCCTGCCCCATCGAAGTGTTGTGCGATGGCAGTTGCGGCGACGGTCTTAGCAGCGGGGCGTTGCCGAGCGTGTAGTGGTCGTTTCCGGCCGGGTCCATCAGCACCGCAACGCCCTGCGGACCGGCGGAACCCTGAGCATGGGTTTGCGCCGTGTAGCGGTCGTTGCCATTGCCGCCGAGCAACAGCGCCAGCCCGCCAATCGCATGACCCTGAGCATGGCTGCTGGCGTCAAACTGATTGGTGCCACCCCCGTCTACCAGCAGTGCAGCGCCGAACAAGGCCGAAGCCTGGGCATGCTGTGTGCCCAGGTAGTGGTCGTCGCCCTCGGTGTCCCAGAGAATGCCATAGCCCAGCGTGGCGGCCGAAGGGTCTGCGCCCGGCGACCTTGCGCTGTAGCGGTCGTTGCCCTGGTGGTCCAGCAACACGCTGATCCGATGACCGTCGCCGGGAGGCATGAATTCGTAATAATCGTCACCCCCCACATCCAGAACCAGCAAGGGATCGGTCAGCCGATAACTGTTGTTCTGGCCTGTGGTGTCGACAGCGATTTGCCCCATCGGCGTGTCCATGCGCCAGGTCACGACGGGCAATTGTGATGCGCTGCTGACGAAGTTTTTCAGCCGTGCAACGGCACCCGCCAGATCGAGCATGCCGGCCAGCAGGACTTCACGGTCGATCAGCGGCAGCAGCGTTCGATAGTCCGGCTCCTCGTTCGGCAACAGGTTGCCATCCAGCGCCTGCCGACGCAGCAGTTCAGGTGTGACTGTTTTCGGCAGCACCGCCAATGCCCGTTGCAAGCACTGCTGCGCACGCCCAATGCTGGAGAGCACCAGCGCAAGCTCGAACCGCAAAGGCTTTGGCAACAGCGTTTCGTCCGGCAAAGCCGGCTGCCACAAGCCTCCCTGCGTTCCCATTCGAGCCATCCAGGCCAGGCTGGCGGCCAGCGGGTCGGCCGACGCGCGCAGCGCCGCATCAGACTGCTGCAATGCCATTGCGCCCGAGTCGGCGCTTGCCAGCCCGGCCAGCGTGCCGGTCAGGCGCAGCAGGTCTTGCGGTGAACTGGCTGCGGCGGCGTATTCATCGACCAACAGGCCGGCGTGGTAGGGCGCCTGCAGCGGTTGCGCCATCATGGTCCGATACATCGGCAGTTCCCGCAAGGAATCTGCGTTCGGCGCTTCGGCCCATGCTGGCGCACAGGCGGCGAATACAGCCATCCCAAAGGCTACTGCGCGGCATAAGTTTGCCGACGGCAACAAGCTCGAATACAAATTGGAAACACTCCGTAGCGGCGATTATCTGCAAGCGGCCCAGCGAACAAGCCTGAAAAGCGATAATAAACACATGCCGCCCGTGTCCAGTCACCTTTTTGCAGTCAATGGCCCTCTTGTGACGATGCTCAGGGCGCGTTTCACACACCTCATTGCGATTTACGCCTTTGGCAGCCAGATTCAGGGCACGGCGGGCGACCAGAGCGATCTGGATCTTGCGATCCTCGTGGCCGGTTATGCCGATCCGCTGGCTCTGTGGGATGTTGCGGGCAGTCTGGCCGATCTTGCCGCCTGTCCGGTTGACCTGCTCGACCTGCGTGCCGCATCCACCGTCATGCAGTACCAGGTCATCACCACGGGCAAGTGCCTTTGGACCGCCGGGCTTGCGACGGAGCTTTTTGAGTGCTACGTGCTCAGTGAGAAGACCGCGCTGGACACTGCTCGTGCCCCCTTGATGGCCGACATCGAGGCCAGCGGGAAGATCCATGCCAGATGACGTGTTGGTCAACAAGGCCGCTACCGTAGAACGATGCGTTGCGCGCGCCCGTGAAGAGTTTGAGCGCGACCCCGCAACTTTTGCCACTGACTTCACCCGGCAGGATGCGGCCGTTCTCAACATCCAGCGCGCGTGCGAAGCGGTCCTGGATATGGGGCAGCATCTGGTGCGCCGGCATCGGCTTGGCGTGCCCCAAAGCGCCCGTGACGTTTTTGAACTGCTCGCACGCGGGAAATGGATCGACGCCAAACTGGCTGACAACCTTAAACGCATGGTGGCATTTCGCAACATTGCGGTTCATGACTACCAAAGCCTGCTGCTGCCCATTCTGGTCAATATCATCAGCCAGCGGTTGGGTGATTTTTTGGAATTTACCCAGATCATCCTGCAACGCGTTGATGCATGAATGGTGATTGCCTAGCGAATGGGCAAGTTGAGTCGATCAGACTTAGGGTCCCAGTTTGAGGCCCAGTAGAATCAGCGCCTTTCCAACAGAATTTCGCCATGCGCCGTCAAACCAAGCTACTCATCGAGGATGTCCTTGGTTCATTCACGTCATGGAGACTCTGGGTTTCTTTGGGCTGGAACGATATTGCCAAGCAGTACCGACGCTCTTTCATCGGCCCGGTCTGGATTGCGCTGAATACCGCGATTTTCATCATCGGTTTTGGCTACATTGGCGCGCAGCTCTTCAAGACCGATCTGGAAGACTATTTGCCCTATTTCTGCGCCGGCCAGGTCATCTTCACGCTGCTGTCGAGTTTGCTGAGTGAAGGTTGCAGCACCTTTGTTGCCGCAGATACCTTCATCAAGCAGGCGGCCTGTTCAAAAACCCTGTTTGTCTCGCGCGTTGTCTTTCGCAACCTGCTGATGTTTCTGCACAATGCCGTTGTTGTCTTTGGCGTTTTGCTGTGGTTTGGCAAGTTTCAGGACATACGCTGGGGTGAATTTCTGCTGGCCCTGCCGGTTACCTTCCTCGCTGGATGGCTGGTGGTTGCGATCGTGGGTGTGATCGCCACGCGCTTTCGCGATGTACCCATGATCATTACCAGTCTGCTGCAATTGCTTTTCTTTGTAACGCCCGTCATGTGGCGGCCGGCCCAGTTGACCGCGCGCGCGCAGGTCATCATCGACTACAACCCTTTTGCCGTCTTCCTGGGTCTGGTGCGCGCGCCCTTGCTGGGCCAGAGCGTGCCTTGGGAGGTCTGGCGGGCAGCTTTGCTGATCATCGCCGCGCTGGGCGTTGCGTTTGTCGGCATCTACCTCAAGTCGAGAAAGAAAATAGTCTATTGGCTTTAGGCCCTGGCTGGCAGATAAACCATGTCGCATATTGCTCTGAACAACGTTCACGTTGATTTTCCGGTCTTCTCGTCGCGCTCGCGCGGGCTGATCAACACGCTGTTCGGCTATGCCCGCTCGGACAACAAGCGCATTGAGGCGTCGGGCCTGTATGGCATCAACGTGCACGCACTGCGCGGCGTCACGCTTGAATTCAACCGGGGCGACCGAGTGGGCCTGATAGGGCGCAACGGCTCCGGCAAGACGACATTGCTGCGAGTTCTGTCCGGCGCCTATGAGCCAACCCGCGGTCAAATTGACGTCAGCGGATCGATCTCTTCACTGACCGACATCACGCTCGGCATGGACATGGAAGCCGATGGCTACGAGAACATCATCCTGCGCTCCATCGTCATGGGAAGAACCCGGCGCGACGCCAAGGAACGCGTGGCCGAGATTGAGGCATTCACGGATTTGGGCGACTACTTGCGGCTGCCGGTGCGGGTCTATTCCAGCGGCATGTTGCTGCGACTGGCGTTTGCCATTTCTACGTCCATAGAACCGGAAATCCTGCTGATGGATGAAATGATCGGCGCCGGCGATGCCCATTTCATAGAAAAAGCACGCACCCGGCTGGAGAACCTGATGTCAGACGCCTCCATTCTGGTGCTGGCATCGCACAGCAGCGATATCCTGCGGCAGTTCTGCAACAAGGGCGTGGTGCTGGAGCAGGGGCAGGTCGTGTTCAGCGGGGAACTCGAAGCTTGCTTGTATCACTATGCGGTGTCTTCTCAAAGCTGAGCCCCGCTGCTGGGCAAGTGCATAATTCCATCAGAGTCATTTTGTCGTGTTACCCCCGGTGTTGGATATGAACCCACAGACCCGACCAAGCAACAAGACCAAGTCCAGCACCCCTTACCTCAAGCGTCTGGAGGCCGAAAGCGTTCACATCCTGCGCGAAGCAGTCGCTGAAGCCGACAACCCGGTCATGTTGTATTCGGCCGGCAAAGACAGCTGCGTCGTGCTGCACCTGGCGCGCAAGGCTTTTTATCCGTCGCGGCCGCCTTTCCCGCTACTGCATGTGGATACGCGCTGGAAGTTTCAGGAGATGTACCTGTTTCGCGACGACATGGCCCGACAAAGCGGCATGAACTTGCTGGTGCATATCAATCCGGAGGCGATTGCCAAAGATATCAACCCCTTCGACCACGGCTCCGCCCTGCACACCGACATCACCAAAACCGAAGGCCTGAAGCAGGCGCTGGACAAATACAAGTTCGACGTGGTCTTTGGCGGCGCGCGCCGCGATGAAGAAAAATCGCGTGCCAAGGACCGTATCTTCTCCCTTCGCAGCGCCAGCCACCGCTGGGATCCCAAGAACCAGCGCCCCGAGCTCTGGAACCTCTTCAACACCCGCAAGAGCCCGGGCGAAAGCATGCGAGTCTTTCCGCTCTCCAACTGGACCGAACTCGACATCTGGCACTACATCTACCAGGAAGGCATTCCGGTGGTGCCGCTCTACTTTGCCAAGGCGCGACCGGTGGTCGTGCGCGACGGCATGATCATGATGGTGGATGACGCGCGTTGCCGGTTGTTGCCCGGTGAGGAGATCCAGAGTCGCAAAGTGCGTTTTCGAACGCTGGGCTGCTACCCCCTGACCGGCGCAGTGGACTCCAATGCCGAGAGCCTGGAAGACATCATCATTGAACTCGTAAGCGCCAGCAATTCGGAACGTCAGGGCCGCAAGATTGACTCTGACAGCGCCGCCAGCATGGAAAAGAAGAAGCAAGAGGGCTACTTCTGATGGATCACAGCGCCAGGAAGTCGCTTGCCGACGCCAACGCGGGCCAAGCGCCTCCACAAGCAAAGCCGGTTACGGTTGAAGAATTCTTGAAACAGCAACAACAGCAGGACCTGCTGCGCTTTATCACCTGTGGCAGCGTTGACGACGGCAAAAGCACACTGATCGGCCGGTTGCTGTGGGAGACCCACCAACTGTTTGATGATCAGCTGTCGGCCCTGCAAACCGATTCCAGGAAACACGGCACGCAAGGCGATGACATTGATTTTGCCCTTCTGGTGGACGGCCTGGCTGCCGAGCGCGAGCAAGGCATCACCATTGATGTGGCCTATCGTTTTTTTTCCAGCGCGCAACGCAAGTTCATCGTCGCAGATACCCCTGGGCACGAGCAGTACACGCGCAACATGGTCACCGGCGCATCCACCGCTGACGCTGCTGTATTGTTGGTGGATGCGCGCCAGGGCTTGCTGGTTCAGACGCGTCGCCATGCCTATCTGGTGTCGCTGATGGGCATCCGCCAGGTCGTGCTGGCGGTCAACAAGATGGACCTTGCTGGCTTTGACGCCACCATATTCAAACGCATCAGCGAGGCGTTTGAACAGTTTGCCAAAACGCTGGGGTTTCAGAGCATCAGCGCTATTCCGATGTCAGCCTTGAAGGGCGACAACATCAGCCAACACTCGGTCAACACGCCCTGGTATGGCGGCCCCACGCTGATGGGCTACCTGGACACAGTGCCGGTTCAACGCCAAGCTGCAGACAAACTGGTGTTCCCGGTGCAGTGGGTCAATCGACCCAACGCATCTTTTCGGGGTTTTAGCGGCACTGTGGCGCAGGGCAGTGTCAAGGTGGGCGATGAAGTTCGCGTGACTCGCTCCGGGCAAACCGCCATGGTCTCCGAGATTGTCACGCTGGACGGGCGGCTGCTTGAGGCGGTTGAGGGCGATGCGGTCACCCTACGCCTGGATCAGGAAATTGACGTCTCTCGGGGTGATGTGCTGTCTTTCAGTCAGCATCCCCTGGACATGACAGACCAGTTC
>JBMOJJ010000232.1:0-6134 GCA_049315845.1 Rhodoferax sp. | reverse complement strand
AGTGCTGACTGACCGCCTGGGTAAAAAGGTTCAAATCGTGGGCGACGACCTGTTCGTCACCAACACCAAGATCTTCAAGGAAGGGATCGACAAGGGCATTGCCAACTCGATCCTGATCAAGATCAACCAGATCGGCACCTTGACCGAAACTTTTGCGGCGATCGAGATGGCCAAGCGTGCCGGCTACACCGCCGTCATCAGCCACCGTTCGGGCGAGACCGAGGACTCGACCATCGCCGACATCGCCGTCGGCACCAACGCCGGGCAGATCAAGACCGGGTCGCTCAGCCGCTCCGACCGCATGGCGAAATACAACCAGCTGCTGCGCATCGAGGAGGATCTTGGCGACATCGCCAGCTACCCGGGTCGCGCGGCGTTCTACAACCTGCGCTAGAGGGCTCGGGCCTCCACCTTGACGGTCTGACATGGGCAAATACGCTGGCTCGGCGGTTCTGATCGCACTGATCGCCATCCTTCAGGCGCAGTTGTGGTTTGGCCGGGGCAGCGTTCCTGCGGTCGCCCGCCTGACCGAGCAGCTAAGGACCCAGAACCAGCAGAACCAGCAGGCGCAGCTTGCCAACGACCAACTGGCCGCCGAAGTCCGCGACCTGAAGGAAGGACTGGACATGGTTGAGGAAAAAGCCAGACGCGAACTGGGCATGGTCAAGCCCAACGAGATCTACGTGCACATCACGACGAAACCCAGATAGTCGGCATTTCTGTCAGTGCAGCGAAGGCCCCGCCGCCGGCAGTATGGCGGCGCCGCGGAAGATCTGCGCCACGTCGATCGCGTCAAAACGTTCGTGGGCGCCGCAGAACTCGCATCCCACCTCGACCTCACCGCGCTCGGCAAGAATGCTTTGAACCTCTGCCGAACCCAGCCCATGAATCATTTTTTCCACCCGCTGGCGGCTGCAGCCGCAATGGAAATGGGGAACCGGATCGTCCACGGCCGACTCAAAACGCAGCAGCCTTTCCTGCCAGAACAAGCGGCGCAGGATCGTATCGGCATCCAGCGTCAGCAGTTCCAGCGGCTTCAAACTCGAGGCCAGCACGGCGATGCGCCGGTAATCCTCGTCGGCCTCGGCCCGCTCATCGTCGGCCTGGCCACCGCGCCGGCCGGCCAGGTTGCCGGCGCCCTGCAGCGGCAGGCGCTGGATCAACAAGCCTGCCGCGACGCCGTCGTCGGCGGCCAGCACCAGCGTGGTCTCCAACTGCTCGCTTTGAAGCATGAAGCGCTCCAGCACCGTGCCCAGCTTGCCGAGTTCCTCGTGCGCGGGACCGGACAGGGGCACGACCCCTTGGTAGGCCTGCTGTCCCGGGAACTTGTCCTTGGGGTCGAGCGTGATCGCACATTTGCCGCGCTGGTTCAGGTTGACCAGTTCGCTCAGGCTGGCGTCTTCAGCGACCGCGCCGATCACGGTTGCAGTCGCGCGCAAACCGAAATCGGGCTGCACCTCGGCCACCGCCAGCTTGACCGGCCCGTCGCCAAAAACCTGCAATACCAGCGCACCGTTGAACTTGATGCTGGACTGCATCAAGGTGACCGCGGCCACCATCTCACCCAGCAATTGCCGCACCGGCCCGGGATAGGTAGCGGTGGACGCAGACGAAGCATGCCGTCGCAGGATTTCGGTCCAGGCATCGGTCAGACGCACCAGCACACCGCGCACCGGCAGACCGTCAAACAGGAATTTGTGAATTTCGGACACGCGCTGTTTTCCTTCAGGCAATCCGGTTCAGGCCGGCGCGAAAACGGCCGGCATTGTCAACATAACCTTGCGCGCCCTTGCGCAAGCCCTCCACCCGCTCGGGGCTGAGTTGCCGAACGACCCTGGCCGGACTGCCCATGATCATGCAGCCATCCGGGAATTCCTTGCCCTCGGTCACCAGTGAACCGGCCCCCACCAGGCAGCCGCGGCCAATCCTGGCGCCGTTGAGAACCACGGCCCCGATGCCGATCAGCGAGCCATCGCCAATCGTGCATCCGTGCAGCATCACGCGGTGCCCGACCGTCACATCTTCACCGACCGTCAGCGGCATCCCCAGATCGGCATGCAGCACGCTCAGGTCCTGGATGTTGGCGCCGCGCCCGATCCGGATGATCTCGGTGTCACCCCGGATGACCACTCCGAACCACACACTGCAATCCTGCGCCAGTTCCACATTGCCCATCACCTGGGCGCTGTCGGCGATCCAGGCCGAATCCGCAATGCGCGGGGCGACGCCGTCAAGTTCATAAATTGCCATGTTGATCTTCCGTTACTGCAGGTTGTCCGAAGCGCTCAGCCGCGCGGATGATGGCGGGCGTGCAGGGTTTTCAGCCGCTCAAGCGCCACGTGGGTGTAGATGGTAGTGGTTGAAATATCGGCATGCCCCAGCAGCATCTGCACCGAGCGCAAATCGGCGCCATGATTGAGCAGATGTGTGGCAAAAGCATGGCGCAGCGTGTGCGGTGACAACGGCGCGGTGATGCCCGCGTTGCTGGCGTGCTTCTTCACGATCATCCAGAACATGACCCGGCTCATCGCGCTGCCGGCCTTGCTGCCACGATGCGTCACAAACAGATCGTCGGTCTGTCTGCCGCCCAGCAGGTCGGGACGCGCTTCAGACAGGTATTGCCCGATCCAGACACTGGCCACCTCGCCAAAGGGCACCAGCCTTTCCTTGTTGCCCTTGCCAAAGACGCGCAGCACATTCTCCGACAGGCTCACATTGAATACCTTGAGCGACACCAGTTCGCTGACCCGCAAACCGCTCGCGTACATCAGTTCGAGCATGGTGCGGTCGCGTACCCCCAGCGCAGAATCGGTCGCCGGCGCCGCCAGCAAGGCCTCGACCTGGGACTCGGTCAAGGTCTTGGGCACCCGCAGCGCCTGTCTGGCGGCCTGCAGCTTCAGCGTCGGATCGGCGATCAGCAGGCGCTCGCGCAGCGCCCAGCGGAAATAACGCTTGAAGACGGTCAGGCGCCGGTTCGCGGTGCTGGCCTTGCTTGAACTGTGCCTGGCCGAAAAATAGGCATTCAGGTCGGCCTCTGTGGTGTCGGTCAGCAGTCGGTCACGGCCGCGCAGCCAGGTTGCGTACAGGGTCAGATCGCGTCGATACGCGGCCAGCGTATTTTTCGACAGCCCCTCCTCCAGCCAAAGCGCGTCGGTGAAAGCGTCGATCAGCGCCTGTGCGGACATGAGCCTACAAAGGATGAAAGCTATTCAAGCTTCAGGTTGGCGGATTCGACCACCTTCTTGTAGACCTCGTACTCGGCCTTGATTTGAGCGGCAAACTGCTCGGGCGTATTGGCGATGATGAAAGAACCGGTCTCCTCGATGCGCTTCTTCACCGCCGGCTCCTCGAGCGCCTTGCGCACCGCGGCGTTGACCTTGTCCACCACTTCCTTGGGCAAACCCTTGGGGCCGTAGATCCCGTAATACGCCATGCGGTTCACCGGCTCCAGCCCGATCTCCTTGAAGGTCGGCACATTCGGAAACTGAGCCAGCCGCTGAGGCGCGGCGACGACGATCGCAACCAGACGGCCCGACTGGATGAAGGGCAGTGCCGAGGGCAGATTGTCAAACGTCATCGGCACCTGGCCGGCCACCGTGTCATTCAGGGCCGGGCCGGCGCCGCGGTAGGGGATATGCGTGATGAAAGTGCCGCTCAGGTTCTTGTACAACTCGGTCTGCAAGTGACCAATGCCACCGGTGCCGGAGGATGAATATGAGTACTTGCCCGGGTTTCTCTTCAGCTCAGCGACAAAGGACTTGTAGTCTTTCGCCGGAAAGCTGGGATGCACCGCGATCACATTGGGCGTCGCTGCAATGTTGATGATGGGCGTGAAGTCGGTCAAGGGGTTGTACGGGGTGCGCGGGTTGATCGCCGGATTGGCGGCCGTTGTCGAAACAGTGGCCATGCCGAGCGAATAGCCGTCTGGCGCCGCCTTGGCGGTCTCGGCCGCTCCGATGATGCCGCCGCCTCCGGCCTTGTTCTCAACGATCACGGTCTGCCCCAGGGCTTTGCCCATCGCGTCCGAGATCGTGCGGGCAATGATGTCGGTTGTGCCGCCCGGTGCAAAAGGCACCTGCAGCTTGATGACTTTGTTCGGATAGCTCTGCGCGATGGCGCTGCCGCCGACAACAAGAAGGCCTAAAGCAATAACGATTCGACGATGCACGATGATATTTCTCCTCAAGGTTCAAACTACACAACACTCTGGGCGCATGTCTGGCATCGCGCCGTCACGCCTGATTATGTCCGACCCGCGGCGGGCAAGCCCGCGTGCGGCGCGTTTCGCTGGTATTCTCAAGCGGTGAATTTCTTCCAGCTCCTGTTCCCCGACTTCTCGATGATCCTGTGCGGCTACCTGGTGTGCCGCTACACGGCGCTGGACCGCAGCGTCTGGCAACAGGTCGAGACGCTGGTCTATTTTCTGTTTTTTCCGGTGCTGCTGTTCCATTCCATCGTCAAGAGTCCGCTCGACATTGCCGCAGCCTCCAGCCTGATCGGCGCCGGTTGGGCCATGGGGCTGAGCGGCATCGCACTGGCCTATTCGCTTCCGCATTGGCCCGGGCTGGGACGCCACGTTCCTGCTCGCGCCCATGCCGCCAGCGCGCAAGTGGCCTTTCGCTTCAATTCCTTTGTCGGTCTGGCGCTTGCGGACCGGCTGGCCGGACCGCAAGGCCAGTTGCTGATTGCGGTGCTGATCGGGGTCTGCGTGCCGCTCTTCAACGTCGGCGCGGTCTGGCCCATGGTGCGCCATGCGCGGCGCGGCTTCCTGCGCGAACTGCTGCGCAATCCGCTGATCATCGCGACCGCGGCCGGCCTGACCGCCAACCTACTGGGCTTCACGCTGCCGATCTGGCTGGAACCCAGCGTGAGCCGCATCGGCGGCGCCTCGCTGGCACTGGGTCTGATGGCGGCCGGCGCGGGCATGCAGTTCGGCGCGCTCGGTCAGGCCAAGGCGATGGCGGTGGCCCTGCTCGCCATCCGGCACTTGTTGCTGCCCCTGGCGGCGCTTGGCTTCTCGCTGCTGTTTCGTCTGGATCCGGTTCAAAGCACCGTGCTGCTGGCATTTTCCGCATTGCCAACCGCGTCCAGCTGCTATGTGCTGGCGGCGCGCATGGGCTACGACGGCGCCTACGTCGCAGGCCTTGTGACGCTGTCCACGCTGCTGGGCATGGTCAGCCTTCCGTTCGCGCTGGGGCCTCTTCGATCCGTCTTCTTATGACGGCTCTTGGCCGATGGCCCAGGCCACATGGTCCCGCACCAGGGCGCTCGGGTGATCCGCGCGCGAGCTGAGCGCCTGCAACAGCGCGCGATCCCGACTGTGCCGCCGCGCATTGCCCAGTGCCACTGCGATATTTCGCAGCCAGCGCTCGTGGCCGATGCGCCGGATCGGGCTACCCTCGGTGATGTGCAGGAAATCGGCCTCGGACCAGCCGAACAGCATCGCCAACTGACTGCCCGCAAGGCCTTCGCGCGGATCAAAATCCGGCAAGGCGCTGCGCTGCGCGAACTTGTTCCACGGGCAGACCAACTGGCAATCATCGCAACCATAAATCCGGTTGCCCATCAGCGCCCGGAGTTCGAGCGGGATCGCGCCCGGATGCTCGATCGTGAGATAGGAGATGCAGCGGCGCGCATCCAGCCGGTGCGGCGCCACGATCGCCTGCGTCGGGCAGGCGTCGATGCACGCGCTGCAACTGCCGCAGTGCCCGGCCACCGGAGCCGTCGCCGGCAGCGCCAGATCGACAAAAATTTCACCCAGGAAGAACATCGAGCCCGCCTCCCGGTTGAGCACCAGCGTGTGCTTGCCGCGCCAGCCCTGGCCACTGCGCATCGCCAGTTCGGCCTCCAGCACCGGCGCCGAATCGGTAAAGACGCGGTGCCCGAACGGACCGATTTCGCCGGCAATGCGCTGGCTGAGCTGTTGCAGTCGATGGCGCATCACCTTGTGATAGTCCCGGCCCCGCGCATACAACGATACGACGGCCTCGGCCGGGCGCCGCAGCCGCGCGAGTTCGATTGGTTGCCAAAGCGCCGGCATGGCGCGGTCAAGATAGTCCATGCGCGCCGTGATCACGCTGACCGTGCCGGGCACCAGTTCGGCCGGTCGGGCGCGCTTGAGGCCGTGCGCCGCC
>JBMOJJ010000231.1:0-6138 GCA_049315845.1 Rhodoferax sp. | reverse complement strand
AGCGTGATGCCGCTGGCGCACAGATCACCGACCGTCAGGGTGCCGACCAGCGTGTTGCCCTGATATGCCTCGATGGTCACCGGTGTATTTCTTGGCGCGGCGCCGATGTTGCTGAGCGCGGTAGCAGGCTTGGCGGCATCTGCGGCGAGCACCCAGTCGCTCAACCAACCGTTGCCACTTCTGGTGGCAAGCAGGTCAAGCCGATTGCCCTTGGCGCCGGCGATGGTGATCGCCGCGTTGCTGCACTGCTGGTCGGCTGCGGTAACCCAGCCCGGGCTCATGTAGGTCAGGTGGTCGGTTGCAAAGGTGACCGGGAAGGTGTTGTTGCTGGTGTCAAGCGCGCCCAGTGTGCCGCTGACAAGCGTTCCGTTGTTGAGCTTGAGCACGCTCCAGGCACCGGTGGTGGTGTCGTAGGACCAGATCGGGATCACGTCACCGGCGGCGACCAGCTTGCCGGTCTGCGGGTTGATGGTGGCCTTGGGGATCGGAATGGTGACCGAGAGCGGTTTGTCAAAGGTCTTGGCCTTCGTCACCGTGCCGTCAGCTGCGGTGGAGACGACCTCGATCGAGGCAAAGCCGCCGGTGATGAAGACGGCCGGCGCGGCCAGCGGCGTACCACTGGCGCTCTGGCTGACGGTCAGGCCGCCGGGGAAGGTGGCCAGCGAAGTGACGGCGGTGTTGTTGTTGTAGGTCACATTGACGCTGGTGCTGCCGGCCGGAAGCGGAACGGTCTTGGCGGCGTCAGCGTAGATTGTGGTGGTGGCAGGAACAACCACCGTGGCGCTGCCCAGGCTGACCGTTGCGCCACCGACCACCGTGGTGGATTCGGGCGTCTTGTTGGTCGAAGCGGTCGCCGCCGTGGTGCCGTTGGTAACGACAATCGGCGTGGCGACCACGACCACGGTGGGTGGCGGCGCGGTCTGGTTGACCAGGGCAATGTCAACCGGGATCGCGGTGGTTGTGCCGTCGGTCTTGAGGTCGGTGCTCTTGATCACCAGGTCGGCGCTGGAGTTGACAAAGCCCTTGGCGCTGGCGACCAGGCGCAGTGCCATCTGGGCCGGCACCGGCGTGCCGGGCTTGAGGTAGATTGTGAACAGGCCGCTGGCGGCTGTAACCGGGCCGGCAAAGCCGTTGGCGGCGCTGTAGAGCGAAACGCCGTCGATGTTGACAACCTTGTTGGCGTCGGCGCCATAGATCACAACCGTGACCTGCTCGGGCGCGGTAGGCTTGATCGGCAGGCCGGTGGCCGCATCGTGCACGGTAGTCTGCAGCGCCACGCCAAGAACGGCCCTGGCAGGAGGCGGCACGACCACTTCGGTCGGCGTCGAGCTGCTGCTGCCGCAGCCGGAGAGCACTGCCGCAGCGGCGAACAGCGCCACAGCGTAGAACGATTTACGTAGGGATCTCATCCTTCAACCTCCAGATACTTGATTTAAGAATATTTGGGAAACAGGCAAAATGTAGCCGAAATCAACCCCCGTTGCGCAAACTTCACACGGATAATTGTCATGATTTCAGTCGGAACCCGAACGACAAAACACATTTTGTTGTTGTTTGATATTTTTTTTCAAATCACCACCATGCGTCAATCAAAACTGTGGGCCTTGTGCCTGGGCACGGCCACCCTGACGGCTCCGGCGCTGGCGCAATTGTCGGCCGGTGGCTTTACCGGCGCGATCAATTCGCCAACCGCCGACGTGATGAGCCCGGGCACGGTCAGCGGCTCCTGGACCAACAGCATCCCCGAGAAGAAGCGCGATTACCCGGATGCCGGATATTTTGGCTCGCTCAACCTGGGCTTTGGCGTATTGCCGGGGCTGGAGGTGATAGGTCGGCTGGCCTACGACGGCGACCTGCAGTGCAATATGTACTCGGTCAGCCCGCCCTGCCAGAGCTGGACGCGTGATCTTTCAGCCAGCACCAAGTACCAGTTTCCGCTGCGGCTGGGCTGGGACACGCGGCTGGCCATAGGCGCGGTGGACATCGGCGGCGCGGCGACCAATTTCAGGAGCTTTTACGGCGTGGCGACTTCGACCTTCGGCTCGGTGGATGTGACGCTGGGCTATGGGCGTGGCGACCACACCTATTCGTCGCCGGACGGGCCGTTTGGCAGCGCGCAGGTTTTTCTGACCGACAACTGGCGCGCGCTGGCCGAGTACGACAGCCGCGAGCTGCGCGCCGGCATGCGCTACGCGCGCGCGCTGACCGAGCAACTGGGAATGGAGGCGCAGGCGAGCTACAAGCTGAGCAGCCGCACCGACCAGCAGGCCTGGCAGGCGGGGCTGTCGCTGACCTACAGCTTTGACAAGCGCGCTTTGAGCGAGGGCACGCGCAAGGAGCCGGCCAAGGCGGCGGCTGCGGCCACTGCGCCTGCTGCTGGGGCCTCTGCGCCTGTTACGCCGACTGTTACGCCGACTGCTGCGCCGGCAGCGCCTGCAAAGCCGCCGGTGGCAGCACAGCCGGTGTTGGCGCAGGCGTCTGCGCCAACGGCAAGCGCGGCTGCGCCCGCGTTGGCTGCGGCAGCGGCTGGCGCTGCTACCGCGCCGCTTGCGCCGGATTCGACGGCGACGCCGGTGAAGCGCGCCGAGCAGTTGGCAAGCCGGATGCGCGCGGCGGGATTTTCTTCGGTGCAGGTGGGCTTTGACGATCTGAAGAGCTGGGTGGTGCAGGCCGAGCCGCTGGCCTGGCGCAAGAACCGGCTCGACGCGCTGGGCATGGCGCTTTCTTTGTGGAAGAAGAGCGCGCAGGACAACGAGCATGTCCACCTGGTGCTGAGCTACCTGCAGGATCCGGTGCTGACGGCCAGCACCTCGATGGCCTGCCTGAAGCGCTTTACCGAGGGCGGCAACTGGTGCGACGGCAAGCCCGCGCTGACGATGGACAACGGGCAGTCGGCGCACGCGCCGGCGCAGGGCTGGTTGCTTTCGCCGGCTTCGCCCTGGGAGGTGCTGCGGCCGCAGTTCGAGATCGGCCCGGTGCTCAAGCAGCGCGTGGGCACCGAGTACGGGCTGTATGACGCGTCGGTCGGGCTGGACCTGGCGTGGGAACTGCAGCTCAAGCGCGGCGTCCTGTTCCAGGGCGAGGTGACGCTGCCACTGGCCAACACCAGCGACTTTGACGCCGGCCAGCCGTTTGGCTACGACCGCATCCAGAGCCGCGTGGAGAACTCGGTGGTGTCGATGCAAAAGCAGCTTGGCACGCGCTTTTGGGGCCAGGCCAGCGCAGGCTATGTGCAGCACAACGATTACGGCGCGCAACTGGATCTGGCCTGGCTGAGCCCGGCCGGCGGATTGCGCCTGAGCGGCGTGGCGGGCTATTACCAGGGTTCCGACACCAGCGGACAGTCGCTGCAAAGCATTCGGCACCCGATTGCGCTGGCATCGGCGCGCTGGAGCGTGATCGACGGGCGCTGGTTTCTGGAGGCGCAGGCCGGCCAGTTCTACAACCAGGACCTGGGCATTCGGCTGGCCAGCCACCACTGGTTTGGCGACAACCGGCTGACGCTGCACTACCGCAATACCGAGTCGAGCGGACCGGTGGTGATGCCGCGCACGCAGTTTGCGGGTTTTCAGATCACGATGCCAATCGGCAGCCGTGTCTCGACCGCGCTCGGGCAGGCGACGCTGCGCGGAAGCGACCAGTGGGCCTACGGCATCGAGACCAAGGTTGGCGGCACCGACAACTACATCGCCAGCGGCTACGGCGTGGTGCCGGGCATACGCCACAACCTGCTGACCGACACGCTGGACTTCGACCGCGCCGGCCTCTCCGACATCAACGCCAACCTGTACCGGGTGCGTGCGATGCTGCGCGAGGCGGCCGACAAACCCTGAGCGCTGTCAGCGCGTTTCCTGCAGTGCTCGCTTGGCGTCGCGCGGGTCCAGGCCGTACATGGCGGCAAACTCGGCGACGGTCTTGCCGCTGCTGCTGAACGCTCTGCGCAGCGCTTCCTCGCGCGCCAGGCGCTGGTCGCGCTCGGCAAAGGCTTCTTCCAGCAGCGTGTTGGCGTCGGCGTCGTTGCCGTGGACCCGGGCCAGGTAGTCCTGGCGGCTCAGGCCGCTGGCCTCGAACGCGCCCATCAGCTGGCGGCGCAGCTTGGGGCGCAGGTCCTCGGCGCTGCGGCCCTGGCGGCGCCGAAACAGTTCCAGCAGCGCTAGGTGCACGTGCTCGGGAGAGACCGGCTCGACCGGTTCGCCCTGCAGGTTGTAGCGCGGCTTGCCGGCGGCCACGCCCTGCAGGTACTGGGTCGAGCGGGTGTGCACGCCCAGAGCCACCTTGAGGCAGGCGCGCTCGAGCTGATCGGGGTGGCTGGCCAGGAGTTCCTGAAAGATGCCGAGCTTGAGCGGCAGGAATTCCGCGCCGAACAGTTTCGGATAGAGCTCGAACAGTTTCTCTAGCACCGGCAGCACCGACTGGCGTCGGCCAGGCTTCACGGCCGCGTCGACCACAGCGGCGGGCGCCTCTGGCGGCTCATTCACCTCGTTCGCCTCAGCCAGGATCGCCTCGGCCACAATCGCCTCGGGCGCCGCGGGCGCGATCTCTGCCGGGGCCGGCGCGGCAATGACCGGGTCGGCGCTGGGGTCTGTCTGCACCGTCATGGCAGGTCCAGGCCGAGGAATTCGGCCAGCGCGGCGCTGCTCATCGCACCGTCGCGGCTGACGGTCTGGCCGGTCTTGAGGTTGCGCGCGACCAGAAATGGAACCGCCTCGGCGCCAAAGCTGTTGAGCAAGCGGGTGTTGTTCTTGATCGCCTGCGCAATCTCGTCGGGCACGCTGGCGGAGGCCGAGATGCCGCCCTTGCCGGCCAGCAGCGAGGCCTCGTGCTCGCTCATCAGTGAGGCGGGATTGACCGCGGTCAGCAGCGCTGCGGCCTGCGCGGTGCTGGTGGCGCTGATCATGCCGACCGGGATCCAGACAAACCTGGCCTTGCTGTTGAGCGCCTCGGAGGCATGCCAAAGGTGTCCGCAGTGCGGGCACTGGGTGTCGAAGAAGACGTAAACGGTGTTGGCGCTCATCAGCGAGCCGGCCGCAAAGCCCTTGGCCTCGGCGGCGACGGTCGCGACCGACAGCTCGCGCTTGGCCGGCGCCGCTGGTTTGGCCGCGTCCTGGGGCGAGCAGGCGCCCAGCAACAGTCCGAGGATCAGGAGCGGCGGCGACAACAGACGATGGAATTTCACGGCATACCTCTTTGCAAACAGGCGCGCATCTTACCGTGGATGACCGCGCCGGCTCGGGCGCTGGCATACTCGGTGCTGGTGAAAGACGCAATCCACTCCCCTTCTGCTGACGAGCCGCGCGACCAGGGCGCGCTGCAGGCGATGACCAGCGCGTGCGCGGCCGAGGCCGGCCATTTTGACGAGCTGCGCGGCGCGGCCGCGCCCGGCAACGCGCCGGGCCAGCATGGCGAGAGCCCCTGCGGCGGCGGCGAGCGCGCGCTGACGGATGCCTGGCAGCAGTTTTTTTCCGTGCTGGCCAGCCAGGGCGAGCCGAGGCTGAGCCAGCGCTGGGCCAGCCTGCAGCGCCAGATCCGCGACAACGGCGTGACCTACAACGTTTACGCCGATCAGGGCGGCCCGCAGCGGCCCTGGTCGCTGGACCTTTTTCCGCTGCTGATCGAGCCCGACAGCTGGCTGCAGATCGAGGCCGGCATCCTGCAGCGGGTGCGCCTGCTGGAGGCGGTGATGGCCGACATCTACGGGCCGCAGCAGCTGCTGGAGCGCGGCCTGCTACCGCCGGCGCTGGTGCAGTGGCACCCCGGCTACCTGCGCGCGATGCATGGCGTCAAGCCGGTCGGCGGCACGCGCCTGCACATTGCGGCCTTCGACCTGGCGCGCGGGCCCGATGGCAACTGGTGGGTGGCGAGCCAGCGCTGCCAGGCGCCGTCGGGTTTTGGCTATCTGCTGGAAAACCGGCTGGCGATCTCGGCCCAGTTCGGGCACGCGTTCGAGGCGATGCAGGTGCAGCGGCTGGCGGGCACGTACCGCGCGCTGATGGACAGCCTGAAGCGGATGAGCCCGGCCGGCGCCGAGTCGCATCTGGCGCTGCTGACGCCGGGGCCGTACAACGAGACCTATTTCGAGCACGCCTACCTGGCGCGCTACCTGGGCCTGACGCTGGTCGAGGGTTGCGACCTGATCGT
>JBMOJJ010000230.1:0-6139 GCA_049315845.1 Rhodoferax sp. | reverse complement strand
CGCAGGACGACCCAAGCAGCCCGATTGCCGGCATGCCGGTGCTCGAAGTCTGGAAGGCCAAGACCTCCATCGTCATGAAGCGTTCCATGGCCTCCGGTTACGCTGGCGTTGACAACCCGCTGTTCTACAAAGAAAACAACCGCATGCTGTTCGGTGACGCCAAGAAGATGCTCGATGAAGTGCTGGCTGTGCTGAAAACCTGAGACCCTGTCGCAGACCGACCCAAAAAAGGGGACAGATTACTGTCCCCTTTTTTTTCAGGGAAATTAGGGAAAACACAGCTTACAAAACCTGACAAACCGGCGAGAATCCCAAATTGGCTGAGTAAATTTTTGGAGCGTTAAAGATGAACGATCGCATTTGGCTCAAGAGCTATCCCGAAGGTGTCCCCGCCGACGTAGACGTGAACCAGTACGCGTCGATGGTCGAGATGGTCGACGAGAGTTTCAAGAAGTTTGCCGCCCGCCCGGCCTACAGCTTCATGGGCAAGGAGCAGACCTACGGGCAGATCGACAGCCTGAGTCAGGCTTTTGCCGTCTACCTGCAGGGCCTGGGTCTGGCCAAGGGCGACCGCGTCGCCGTCATGATGCCCAATGTGCTTCAGTACCCGATTGCCGTCTGCGCAGTGCTGCGCGCCGGCTACACGCTGGTCAATATCAACCCGCTGTACACCGCGCGCGAACTCGAGCATCAGCTCAAGGACTCAGGGTCCAAGGCGATCGTCATCCTGGAGAATTTTGCCTCCGTCCTTGAAAAATGCCTCTCCGCCACGCCGGTCAAGCACGTCGTGCTGTGCGCGATGGGCGACTGCCTGGGCCTGATCAAGGGCGGCCTGGTCAACTATGTGGTGCGGAACAAGAAAAAGCTGGTGCCCGCCTTCACGCTGGCGGGCGCGGTGCGCTTCAACGCCGCCATTGCCAAGGGCACCAGCGGCACGCTGAAGAAGGTGTCGATCAAGCCCGATGACGTGGCGGCGCTGCAGTACACCGGCGGCACCACCGGCGTTTCCAAGGGCGCGGTGCTGCTGCATCGCAATCTGGTGGCCAATCTGTTGCAGGCCGAAGCCTGGTTTCAGCCCGCCCTGAAGAAGATTCCAGCGGGCGATCAGATCAATCTGGTCTGCGCCTTGCCGCTCTATCACATCTTCGCCTTCACGGTCGGCATGATGATGTCCATGCGGCTGGGCGGCAAGCTGATCCTGATCCCCAATCCACGCGACATGGTGGCCACACTGGGTGAACTGGCCAAGCACAAAATTCATGTGCTGCCGGCGGTCAACACGCTGTTCAACGGCATGGCCAACCATCCCGATTTCAAGAAGGTCGACTGGAGCCACCTGGTGGTCTCGGCCGGTGGCGGCACCGCGGTGCAAAGCGCTGTGGCCAAACTCTGGTTCGAGAAGACCAGCTGTGCGATCGCGGAAGGCTACGGCCTGAGCGAGACCTCGCCGATTGCCACCTCCAATTCGGTGGTCACGACCGAATACACCGGTACGATTGGCGTTCCGATATCCAACACCTGGCTCAAGCTGCTCGATGATGACGGCAAGGAAGTGCCGCTGGGCGAGCGCGGCGAAATCGCGATCAAGGGCCCGCAGGTGATGGCCGGCTACTGGCAGCGCCCGGATGAGACCGCCAAGGTCATGACGGGCGACGGCTACTTCAAGACCGGCGACGTCGGCGTCATGGACGAGCGCGGCTTCTTCAAAATCGTGGACCGCAAGAAGGACATGATCCTGGTCAGCGGCTTCAACGTCTTCCCGACCGAGCTCGAAGACGTGGTCTCGCAGCTCGATGGCGTGCTGGAATGCGCCTGCGTCGGCGTTCCCGACGCGAAGACCGGCGAGGCGGTCAAACTGGTCATTGCGCGCAAGAACCCGGACCTGACCGAGGCGCAGGTGCGCGCCTACTGCAAGGAAAACCTGACCGGCTACAAGCAGCCCAAGGTGATCGAGTTCCGCGCCGAACTGCCCAAGACCCCGGTCGGCAAGATCCTGCGCCGGGAGTTGCGGGACAAGACCTAGCCATGGGTGATGCAATCGCGGCGCCGGTGCTCGGCGTCATTGGCGGCAGCGGCGTTTACGACATCGAAGGGCTGTCCAACAAGCGCTGGCAGCGCGTGTCTTCGCCGTTTGGCGAGGCCTCGGACGAGCTTCTGTTCGGAGAACTCGACGGCCAGCCTATGGTGTTCTTGCCGCGCCACGGGCGCGGTCACCGTATTCCTCCGTCCGAAATAAACTACCGCGCCAACATCGACGCGCTCAAGCGCAGCGGCGTGACCGACCTGGTCTCGGTCAGCGCGGTCGGTTCGCTGCGCGAGAATTTGCCGCCCGGCACCTTCGTCATCGTCGACCAGTTCATCGACCGCACCTTCGCCCGCAACAAGAGCTTCTTTGGCACCGGGCTGGTCGCGCATGTTTCGATGGCGCATCCGGTCTGCAGCCGGCTCGGCGATCACCTTGAAGCCGCCGCGCGCGAGTGCGCGCTCGCGCTGGTCCGGGGCGGAACCTATCTGGTGATGGAGGGCCCCCAGTTCTCCAGCCTGGCCGAATCGGAGCTGTACCGGAGCTGGAACTGCGACGTGATCGGCATGACCAACATGCCCGAGGCCAAGCTGGCGCGCGAAGCCGAGATCTGCTACGCCACGGTGGCGATGGTGACCGATTTCGACTGCTGGCACCCCGATCACGACCACGTCACGGTGGACGCGATCATCAAGGTGCTGCTGGCCAACGCCGAGCGCGCGCGCAGCCTGGTGAAACAGCTTGCGCCGCATTTGCACGCCGACACCGGCGCCGCCAGCTGCAGCTGCCGCAGCGCGCTGCAAAACGCGCTGATCACCGCGCCCGAGGCGCGCGACCCGGCGCTGCAGGAGCGCCTGCGGGCGGTCGCCGGCCGCCTGCTGGGGCGCTGATGGCGCAGACCGGTTGCACCGCGCAAGCCGGTGCCGACGGGCTGCGCCGCTCGGTGCTTGAGGCGGCGGTCAGGCTGTCCGCGCTGGGTCTGAATCGCGGCACGTCGGGCAATATCGGCGTCAGGCTGGCGCAATCCTTTCTGGTCACGCCGTCCGGGGTTGCGGCCGAAGAATTGAGCCCCGACGCGCTGGTCGAGATGGATTTTTCGGGCGCCGTGCTCAGCGCCGGCAAGCCGTCGAGCGAGTGGCGGATCCACCGCGACATCCTGCTGGCGCGCGCAGACGCAGGCGCCGTCGTGCACACCCATTCGCGCTACGCGACCACGCTGGCCTGCCTGCAGCGGGAGGTGCCCGCGTTTCATTACATGATTGCCGCCGCCGGCGGCGACAGCATCCGCTGCACGCCGTATGCGCTGTTTGGCAGCCAGCAGCTGTCCGATCTGGCGCTGCAGGCGCTCAGCGGACGCAGCGCCTGCCTGCTTGGCAATCACGGCATGCTGGCGCTAGGCGCGGACTTGCGCGCGGCGCTGGCGCTGGCGGTCGAGGTCGAGGCCTTGTGCGAGCAGTACTGGAGCGCGCTGCAACTCGGCCAGCCCTCGATTCTTTCGGCCAGCCAGATGCAGGCGGTGCTCGAGAAATTCAAAACCTATGGTCAGCGCGGACGCGACTGAATGACGATGAGCCTGATAAACAATGACAGCCCTGCGATAGAGACGCTGCGCTGGCGCGACGGCGCGCTGGAGATGATAGACCAGCGCGTGCTGCCGGCGCGCTTCGAGTACCTGCGTTACGGCTCGGCCGCCGAGGTGGCCGAGGGCATCCGCTCCATGGTGGTGCGCGGCGCGCCGGCGATCGGCTGCGCGGCGGCCTATGGCGTGGCGCTGCAGGCGCTGCGGCTTTGCGCGGCGAGCCCGGCCGAATTGAAGACGGGGCTGGAGCGCGGCTTCGAGCTGCTGGCGGCGAGCCGGCCGACCGCGGTCAACCTGTTCTGGGCGCTCTCGCGCATGCGCGGCGTCTGGCAGGCCAACGCGCAGCGCGACGCGGCGCAGATCGCCGACCTGCTTTTGAACGAGGCGCATGAAATCGCGGCCGAGGACGTGCGCATCAACCGCGCGATGGGAGCGCACGGCGCGGCCCTGCTGGCCGATGGCGCCAGGGTGCTGACGCACTGCAACGCCGGCGCGCTGGCCACCGCCGGCCACGGCACCGCGCTGGGCGTGATCCGCTCTGCAGTGCAGGCCGGCAAGCGCATTTCGGTGATCGCCGACGAGACCCGTCCCTTTCTGCAGGGTGCGCGGCTGACGGCCTGGGAGATGGTGCAGGAAAAGATCCCGGTGACGCTGATCACCGACAACATGGCCGGCCACCTGATGAGCCGGGGCGAGATCGACGCCGTCATCGTTGGCACCGACCGCGTCGCCGCCAACGGCGATGTGGCCAACAAGATCGGCACCTACATGGTGGCGGTGCTGGCGCGCCGCCACGCCATTCCCTTTTATGTCGCCTGCCCGCTGTCCACGATCGACCTGAGCGTTGCCGACGGCGCCGCGATCCCGATCGAGGAACGCGCGGCCCAGGAGGTGACCGGCTTTCGCGACTGCCAGTGGGCGGCGCAGGGCGTGCAGGTGCGCAATCCAGCCTTTGATGTGACGCCAGCTGAACTGGTTAGCGCGCTGATCACGGAAAAAGGCCTTGTCATGCAACCGGATCGGGAAAGCGTCGCCAGACTGTTCGGCCGCTGAGCGGCAGGCGCCGATGTCAGCAAGGGTCAGTTTCAGCACCGGCGCAAGCACTAGCATCAACCGTTACAAAAAGTTACGGCGCACCGATTTACCCATGCTGGCGCTCGTTCGCTTGATCCTCCTGTCGATTCTGCTCGGCCTGTCTTTGGCAGGCCAGGCGCAGGGCCTGGCGCTACGCGACCTGGCGCTGCTGGTGGATGAAGGCGGCGCTGAGACCATAGACAGCGTCAGCGCCGATGCTTCAAGCGCGCGCTTTGAGCCGCTGCGCGGAATACTGAATGGCGGCTACACCCGCAAGGTGCACTGGCTTCGTTTTACGGTTCAGGCACCGCGGTCCGGCGCCTGGTGGCTGGAAGTGCAGCCGCCCTACCTCGATGACCTGAGGCTGTTCGAGCCCGGCGCAAGCGGGTTCAAGGAGCGTCGCAGCGGCGACCGCCTGCCCTTCAGCAGCCGCGAGGAAGACTATCGCGGCTTCATCTTCAAGCTCGCCGTGCCCGACACCGCGCCGCGCGTTTTCTACCTGCGCCTGCAAACCAGCAGTGCCTCCACGGCAGAGCTTAAATTGTGTGATCCACAGTCCTTTGATGCAGCGCGGCTCAAGGAATATTCGGCCATTTCCTTTTACTACGGCTTCGCGACGCTGGCGGTGCTGTTCAGCATCATTCTCTACGTCTGGCTTGGCGAGGCGCTTTATGGCTGGTTTGGTCTGATGGTCTTCGCCAGCATGTTCCTTCGGTTCGGCGCGCACGGTCTGGCGGCGCAGTACCTGCTGCCCGATTCGCCGCTGATCGCCGACGCCTGGGTTGGTTTTGCATCCCTTCTCTACATGGTCAGCATGGCGCCTTTTTTCCGGCACATGCTGGGCGTGCAGCCGGGTCAGCGCTTCTATGTCCATGTGTTTCGGGTGCAGATGGTGCTGCCCAGCGTGCTGATGCTCTCGCTGCTGACCAGTCACTATGGGCAGGCGATGGTGCTTGCCACCAGCTATATGTTGTTGGTCGCTATGGTGGTCAGCTTCGAGTGCGTTCGCCAATGGCGACTTGGGCGGCGTGAATCGCGCTACCTGCTGCTGGGCTCGGTATTGTTCTCGATCGGTGGCATCAGACTGTCCTTTCTGAATCTGGGGTGGAACAACACGCACGACCTCTCCGCGCTCTACTTCGATCAGCTCACCTCGATGCTGGCCACCCTGGCCGTCTACATCGCGCTGGCGCTGCGTTTGCGGCGAGCCGGCATTCAGGAGCGGCGCAGCCACCAGCGTGCCGAAATGGCAGAGTTGAAAGCCGAGAAGGAGCACGAGGCCTACTCCGAGCAAGGGCGTTTCATCGCCATGCTGTCGCATGAACTCAAGACGCCGCTGGCGGTGATCGACAGCGCCGCGCAGGCGCTGGAGCGCATCAACCTGTCCGAAGATCCGGAGATTGCGCGCCGGCACGAACGCATACGCCGCTCGGTCGGCCGCATTGACCGCCTGATCGAGCAGC
>JBMOJJ010000229.1:0-6189 GCA_049315845.1 Rhodoferax sp. | reverse complement strand
TCATGAAGAAGGGGTTCTTGACCGCCGCCGGGTTGCTCAGCAGCAAGGCGCCCTGGCCGAAATAGTTGAGCGTCAGCGCCGGCATCGCGATCGAAAACCAGGCCAGACGGATCGGCTTCTTGCCAAAATGGCCCATGTCCGCGTACAGCGCCTCGGCCCCAGTCACGCACAGCACCACCGCCCCCAGAACCACGAAGGTGACGCCCGGATTCTGAACCATGAAGGCCAGCGCGTAGTGCGGGCTGAGCGCCCACAGGATCCGCGGCCCCGAGGCGATGTTGACCGCGCCCAGCAGCGCGATGATCAGGAACCAGACCACCATGATCGGACCAAAGAAACGCCCGATGCTCGCGGTGCCGCGCTTCTGCACGAAGAACAGGGCCAGCAGGATCACCAACGACAGCGGAACCACATACTTCTTGAAGGCTGGCGACACCACCTCCAGGCCTTCCACCGCCCCCAGCACCGTGATCGCCGGCGTGATCACGCCGTCGCCATAGAACAGGCAGGTGCCGAAGATTCCGACCACCAGCAGAACGCGACGCAATTCCGGCCGGTCCTTGACCGACTGGGAGGCCAGCGCCAGCATCGCGACCAGACCGCCCTCGCCGTTGTTGTCCGCCCGCAGCACCAGCACCACGTACTTGATCGACACGATCACCGTCAGGGTCCAGAAGAAAATCGACAGAATGCCGTAGACGTTGTCGGTCGTGAAAGGCACGTGGCCCGAGCCGAAGACCTCCTTCACCGCGTACAGCACACTGGTGCCGATGTCGCCGTAGACAACGCCGATCGCGCCCAGCGTGAGCGCCGTGAGGGAAGACTTGGATGCTGCCACTGATTTACCCGATCCCGACCCCGCCGGCGCGCTGGCGCCTACTCATAGACCTCGGCTTCCGGATCGGTCGCTTCCAGTTCATAGCTGGCCGCCAGCATGGCCAGGCGGGCCACCACGCCGTACATGTAGAAACGATTCGGCACACTGGCGCCGGGCTTGCCCCCCGCCTGCGGCAAATGCGTGCTCTGCTCGAAGGCGAGCGGCATGAAACTCGATCCCGGCGCCTTCAGATTTTCGTCGACGCCGCGCTCGGCATGGACGCGGTAAAAGCCGCCGACCACGTAGCGATCCATCATGAAGACCACGGGCTCCGCCACCGCATCGCCGATTCGTTCGCTGGTCAGGACGCCTTCCTGAATCAGCAGGTCGTACAGCGCCGGGTCTTGCCCGCTGCCGCCCAGATGGTCCTGGATCTTGGCCCGCATCAGGTCCAGGTCCTTGATGTCGCGCAGCGTCACGATGCCCATGCCGTGCGCCACGCTGTCGGCCTTGACCACGACAAAGGGCTTGTCCTTGATGCCGTATTCCTTGTACTTGCGCCGGATCTTGGTGAACAGCGCATCGACCCGCGTCCTCAATCCTTCCAGGCCATCGTCATCGGTCAGGTCCACCACGCCGCATTTGTCGGACATCGGATTGATCAGCCAGGAGTCCACCCCCAGCAGCTTGCCCATGCGCTTGGCCACTTCCTCATAGCACTTGAAGTGCTTGCTCTTGCGCCGCGTCGTCCAGCCCGCGTGCAGCGGCGGCAGCAGGTATTGCTCGTGAATCTCTTCCAGGATACCCGGCACCCCGGCGCTGAGGTCGTTGTTGAGCAGGATCGTGCACGGGTCGAAGTCCTTCAGGCCGAGCCGACGCTTGCCCCGGATCACCGGCTCCAGCGTGATGCTTTCACCGTTCGACAGTTCGAACCTTGTGCTCTTCTTGATCGCCGGATCGATCGAGCCCATGCGCACGTTCAGACCGGCCATGTGAAAGATGCGCCGCAACTGGGCCAGGCTCGAGAGATACGACGTGCTGGTCGAGCGGTTCTCTGGAATCAGCAGCAGATTGCGCGCTTCAGGGCATATCTTTTCAATCGCCGCCATCGCCGCCTGGACCGCGAGCGGCAGCATCTCGGGCGTCAGGTTCTGCCATCCGTCGGGAAACAGGTTGGTCGCCACCGGCGCCAGCTTGAAACCGGCGTTGCGCACATCGACCGAGCTGTACAGCGGCGGCGTGTGCTCCATCCATTCGAGACGGAACCAGCGCTCGATGGCTGGCATTGAATCGAGCACGCGCTGCTCGAGTTCGTTGATCGGACCCGTCAGGGCGGTAACCAGATGCGGAACCATGTCAGGACCTCACTTCACCATTGCCGAGCACGACGAACTTCAGCGACGTCAGGCCTTCGATGCCCACCGGACCGCGGGCATGGAACTTGTCGGTGCTGATGCCGATCTCGGCACCCAGGCCATATTCAAAGCCATCGGCAAAGCGGGTGCTGGCGTTGACCATCACGCTGGCCGAATCGACCTCGCGCAAAAAGGCCTGCGCGTGCATGTGGTCGCTTGTCACGATGGCGTCTGTGTGGTGCGACGAATAGCGGTTGATGTGGGCGATCGCCTGCTGCACGCCATCGACCACCTTGATGCTGATGACAGGCGCCAGGTATTCCTCGTACCAGTCCTGCTCGGTCGCGCGCTGGCAGCTGTCCCCGCTCACCGATGACAGCAGGGCCAGGGCTTGCGGATCGCAGCGCATCTGCACGCCCTTGGCCGCAAACAGCTGGCCAAGCCGCGGCAGCAGCCGAGCCGCTACAGAGTTCGCCACCAGCAGGCTCTCCGCCGCGTTGCAGGGGCTGTATTTCTGCGTTTTTGCGTTGTCGACCAGCTTGATCGCCATCTCGATGTCGCAAGGATCGTCGACATAGACATGGCAGTTGCCATCCAGGTGCTTGATGACCGGCACCTTGGCATCCCGGCTGATGCGCTCGATCAGGCCCTTGCCGCCGCGCGGAATGATCAGATCGACATACTGCGGCATGGCGATCAGCTGGCCCACCACCTCCCGGTCGGTGGTCTGCACCAGTTGCACCGCATCGACCGGCAGGCCGCCCTCGGCCAGCGCCTGCTGCACCAGAAGGCACAGCGCCTTGTTGGATTCGATCGCCTCCGAGCCGCCGCGCAGGATGCAGGCGTTGGCGCTCTTGATCGACAGGCTGGCCGCTTCGATCGTGACGTTCGGGCGGCTCTCGAAGATCATGCCGAAGACACCGATCGGCACCCGCATCTGCCCGACCCGGATCCCGCTGGGTTGCTGGCGCATGCCGATGATCTCACCGATCACATCGGGCATCGCTGCCAGTTGCTCGCAGCCCTGGGCACAGGTCTCGATCGCCTGGGCCGTCAGTTTCAGACGGTCCAGCATCGGTGCGGCCAGACCGGCCGCGCTGGCCCGCTCGATGTCCCGGGCGTTGTCCACCTGCAGCGCCTGCTGATTGCCGCGCAACAGCGCGGCCAGCTGCCGCAGCGCACTGTTTCTGCTGGCCGTCGTCGTCTTGGCCATTGCGGCCGACGCCGCCTTCGCCCTGGCACCAAGGGCCGTCGTGTAATCGAGAATAGTCTGCACCGTCATGCTGTCATTCTCGCACGAGACAGTGACGCTATCGGGCGCGCTGAGCGCTCGCCGGCAGCCTGCATTCGCGGCACAACATGATGGCCAATCGCTGCAAAGCCTGCCAGTTGTCCAGCGGCCAATCGGCCTGCTTCAAGCCTTTGATGATGCCGTCGACCCGATGCGCCGCCTGCAGCAGTTCGGCGAGCATCGGCTCGCTCAGGCGCGGCAGGATGCGCTCGAACAGGCGCTCCCTGGCGCCCCAGACGCGCTGCTCGCGCAAGGCCACCGGCATCGGCCGTCCCAGCGCGAGCGCGTCCTTGACGCGCTTGAGGGCGCGAATGTCCTCGCTCAGCGTGTAGTGCACCAGCACCTCGGCCTCGCCCTCCGCCTGCAGACCCTCGAGCATGCGTTGCACGCGAGCGCTCTGGCCGCCCAGCACGGCCTCGGAGAGCTTGAAGACATCGTAGCGCGCCACGTTCAGAACCGCGCTCTCGACCTGCTCGAAGCTCAGTTCGCCCGGCGCGAACAGCAGTCCCAGCTTCTGAATTTCCTGATGCGCGGCAAGCAGATTTCCTTCCACCCGGTCGGCAAAGAACTGAAGCATGCGCTGTCCGTCCTCGCCTGCGGCCGCGCGCTGGCCCTGCAGCGACAGCCGCTGCGCGATCCACTGCGCCAGCGCGCCACGCTCGACCGATTCGACCTGGATCGTGACACCAAGACTGGCCAGCGACGCAAACCAGGTGCTGCTCTGGGTCGCGCGGTCCAGGCGCGGCAACATGACGAGGGTCAGCGTCGAATCATTGCCGCGGGATTGCTCCGCCAGTTGCTGCAGCGCTGCGCTGCCATCCTTGCCCGGCTTGCCCGAAGGAATCCGCAGTTCCAGCAGTTGCTTGTCGGCAAACAGGCTCATTGAGCCACCCGCAGCCAGCACCGCGCCCCAGTCGAAGCGGGCGCCGCTGACCGTGTGCGAACTGCGCTCGGTAAAGCCCTGGCCGCGCGCCGCCGCCCGGATCGCGTCGGCCGCCTCCTGAATCAGCAGCGGCTCGTCACCGTACAGCGTGTACAGGCTCTTCAGCCCCTTTTGCAAATGGGTAGAAAGCTGGCTAGGACTTAACTGCATGCTGCCTGCACTTTCTCACGGCCTCTTGAGACGCTCTATGCCCCCACTCATGAGAGAGGGGCGGGGGGGCGAGAGTGGGGGAAAAATCCCAGCGAAGGGAAACACGCCCCAACAAACCAAAAAGAAAAATCACGAACTTCAACCCAGCCGCACAGCCGCCAGCCGGCGCATCAGCTGCTGCACGATGTCGGTCTGCATGTCGCGGTACAAGAGCACCTCCTCGGCCTCCTTGGCCAGCACCGCGGACTCGTTGAACGTGATGTCGCGCTGCTGCACAATTTCGGTTTCAGGTATCAGGTCCTGGCCCTGCGGCGTGCGAACCTTGAATCTCAGGCGGATCCGCAACTGGAATTCACGCACCTGGCCAGAACTGTTGACACCCACCACGATCTTTTCACGCTGATCCTGCAGAATATCGATCACCACCATCGCCTGCGTCAGCGGCTCCTCGGCTGCCAGAACCCGCACCGCGCCGCCAAATGAGCGGCGCAACTCGGTCGCCAGCGGCCCGCCGGGATTGGGCAGCACAGCGATCGAGGAGAAGGCCAGAACCTGCCCGCCGCGCAGCTTGAAACCACATCCGGCCAACGCCAGAGCGGCCAGACTGCCGATGCCGAGTCGGCTCATCAGGATCAGCGCGGAGCGACGTTGCATGGTCGAGCGCCTCAGACCACGATGTTGACCAGCCGGCCGGGCACGATCACCACCTTCTTGATGGCCTGGCCCGCGGCGAGCCTCTGAAACACCTCGCTGTCGAGCGCCACCCGCTCGATCTCCTGCCGCGAGGCGCTGGCCGCGACCACGATCGCACCGCGCAGCTTGCCGTTGATCTGCAGCACCAGTTCGATTTCGTCCTGCAGCAGCGCCGCCTCATCGGCCTTCGGCCACGGCGCGTCCAGCAGATCACCAAACTGTCCGGCATAACCAAGCCCGACCCACAGCGCATGCGTCAAATGGGGTGTCGCCGGATAGATCGATCGCAGCAGCATGCCAAAGCCCTCGCGCAGCACCGCCACGTTGCCAACCGCGCCATCGTCCTGAAAGCTCTCCAGCGCATTGAGCATCTTCATCGCGCCCGACACCACGGTGTTGTACTGCATGCGCTGGTAGTCGTAGTCGACCTGCTTGAACACAGTGTGGATTTCCCTCCGCAACGCCTTCGCGGCCTTGCCGGGATTGCCGCTGTCGGCGCCAGTGCCGGCGGCTTCGAGCTTGACGCCAAAGTTCCACAGGCGGCGCAGAAAGCGGTAGGAGCCCTCCACCGCCGCGTCATTCCACTCCAGCGTCGCCTCCGGCGGCGCGGTGAACATGGTGTACAGGCGCGCGGTGTCGGCGCCGTATTTTTCGATCAGGTCCTGCGGGTCGACGCCGTTGTTCTTGGACTTGCTCATGGTCCCGACGCCCTCGTAGGTGATCAGCGTCCCGGCCGGCAGCTCACCCTTGGCCGCCTTCAGGCTCGCGCCCGTCACCTTGCCTGAGGCGTCATGAATGTCCTCGACCTCGTGCGGCCAGAAGTATTCGACGCCGCCCTTGTCGTTTCTGCGCGAGTAGATGTGGTTCAGCACCATGCCCTGCGTCAGCAGCTTGGTGAAGGGCTCGTCGACCTTGACCAAACCCAGGTCGCGCATGACCT
>JBMOJJ010000228.1:0-6208 GCA_049315845.1 Rhodoferax sp. | reverse complement strand
TGGTGGGGCGTGGAGCCCACGCGCAGCGCAGCGCTGACCAGCGTGCTGGTGTCCAGCACCACCCGCCTGAATCCATTCACCGGGAGGCTTTCACCATGCCCACGACGTCTTCATCCGTCAGCTTGGCCGCGCCAGGCAGTGCACTGGCCGCCGCTTGCTGGCTCCAGGCTTCAAACGCATCAATTGCCGCACTACGTTTGCGCCGGGCGTCCTGCAAGTCTTGCATATCGCGCGGAGAAATAATGAAGGCCGCCGTGCGCCCATGCCGCGTGATCGTGACCGGCTCGCGCAGCACAGTATCAAGCAACTGCCCAAAGCGGTTTTGGGCATCCATCGAAGTAACACTAATCATGGGGACTCCTTTAACTAGCCAACATGTACAGTATAGCTATTTTGCCATTACGGACACAACCAGGAAAAGGAGTCGCGACCCATCTCTAGAACTTGAACAAACCCGCAAAACCCACCGGAAAGTGAACATCCCCGCTGGCACTCACAGACTCAGCTCCCGGTTTTCGCTCAATGAACCTGCCCCTACACTGCGCACCATGCAAATTTGGCACACCGCGGCGGCAGTTTTCGTTTTCTTCATCTTCATGCTTGCGGCGCTGTCCTATATTGGCGGGTCCCAAAATCGACAAAGGCGCCAAGGTTTTGCTTGTCGCCCCAATCAAGACGTGGCGCTCCCTGCTCTGAGCACCACTTTCTCCCGTAAAAAGCCAGAATGGGTGATGCTCGAAGTGCTGCGCATCAAAGCCCTGATGGGGAAAAACGCCGGTTGCCGCAAAGTGGCTGGCACCTTCAATCGGCTGCATGCGCCCATGAGCGTCGGAAAGTCATTTGTCAGCGACGCCATCAAGAAGCATCAATATCTATTGCTCAATATCTCTCGGGAGCTGCGCGACAAAAGACCAAGACCTACCCAGATCAACGCTGTCTGGGGGCTTGACTTGACATTTGTACGTGAGAGTCCTGGCACTCAACGCACTGTTTTTGGCGCTATCGACCACGGATCGCGCGTTTGCACGCGACTTGTGATGGTTTTGAACAAACGCAGCTGGACTCTGATCGGGCATTTGTGTCTTGCCATTGGAGAGTTCGGCAAACCCGACGCCATCCGAAGCGACAACGAAGCCGTTTTCAATAGCACGGCGTTTCGAACCTTTCTGAAACTGGCTGGAATTCGTAAGCAGTCAATCCCAATTTGTGCCCCTTGGTGTAACGGACGGATCGAAAGCTACTTTGGACGCATCAAGCCTTTGCTCAAGCAGCTCGACATTTACAGTACCTGGGGATTGCAGAATGCCTTGAATGAAATCAGGCAGTTTTTCAACCACATTCGCACGCATCAAAACCTGGGTGGCTTAACGCCAGCAGAGTCATGGCAGGGACTCGTGCCAACAGACATTTTTCAGGCACCGCCGAAATCGGTCAAACTGGTCCAGGCACTGGATGGTCTCTTGGTGGGTTATCACATTCGCAGGTGACGCACGAACGGATTCAATTCAACTGTCCAACTAATCGGGGGATTTACCCTGTTTGCTTGAAATGTTTATCCACATAAAGGAATTTAAACGTACTATTTCATTACCAAAAGTAATGATTAATTTCACCAGACACCCCTGAAACAATTCAAAATTGCATCATTTGATGCATGGTTCAGTGATTAGGACACTTGGACATGTCACCAATGGAATCGGGTGTCGTTGCGCAAAAATGAAGGATTTCGACATGCCCTCGCACGGTGAGTGGAGCTGAACAGCCGCGCTAGATTTCCAACACCCAAGTGGCGCCAGAGCCTTTGGAGTAGGACTCGTTGTTGTAGACCTGAGGTTCAGTGTAGACCGCGGTCAGATCACGGTTCTCGCGACACGCCATCAACGCGCCGATCGACTGCAGCTTCGTGCCGTTGGCAGAGACAATGATGTTGTACTCTTTGCCGAAGCGTTCAAAGATGTCGCCGATCGCGATGTACACGGCCAAATGATCGCGCGATCCGGCCGAGTACCGCTTGTCGAGGTCGATGACATGCGCGAAGTCGGCGCCAATGTAGCCCGCCAATTGGGAAGGTAATTTCGGCGACACCGATCCGTGTTGCTGTGCGCCTTGCTCAATGAGCACCAACTTCTGCGGCTCGATGTTCCGCACGGTGATCTGCATCCGCTCCTTCTCATGACCGACGATGACGATGAGCAGCGATGGTCGGTCCGAATGCTGGTAGCCATTGAACCGTGGCATCGCGGACACCCGCTTCACGCCCGCAGATAACCAACCGGCGCCCTCAGGCACGATCTCTGTGTTATACGCGTCGGGCTCGACATACAGGACGATGAGTCTGACGTCAGGCCGACTGATCTTCAGGTAGTCGACGGTCAACCACAGACGGTCCTTCGGAAAAGTCGTTGAATCGACGATGAGCGCGTCGAAGCCCACTTTGTCGAACGCATCCTTGATCTCCCCTTCGAGCCTCTGCAGGTAGTCGAGCAGCCTGTCGCGGTCGAAGCTAAGCGTTGTGACGACTGCGCCGACCTCCTCCATCCGGCGGGTGATCGTCCGCTCAGATTCTTGATAGGCGGGCAGCTTCTGCAGCGACACGCTACTGGCCACGATGAAAGCACGCTCGATACCGAGCAGACCCAAATCGCGTGACGCGATGGCAGTGGATCTTGGCTCGTAGCTGGCATGCCCGAGGAAGAGCGCCCGCTTTGGAAGCACCCCAATCGATGCAAAGCTCTCGGACACTTCTTTCACAGCAGCGATGACAGTCATAAATCTAGCGGGGTTTGTGCGTCGTGCATTCCGACGGTCGACATCAGGAAGGCATCACGGTTCTTCGCTGCAAGCTCGATCATCTCGGCGCTCAGCTCGTGGCGGCCCTGCGGCTCCCTCTCCTTGACGCTCAGCCCCACGGAGGGTGCCAAGCGCCGATTGAGGCGATATGTGGGAAATCTCTCACCAGTGCCCGACTTCGCCGTGTAGTCCACAACCTTGCGCTGCAGGACGGACTCGCGGACAGCGACGTCGAGCAGCGCCTTGGCGAAGCTTTCCGGCGCAAGGAAACCCGTAATCGAAATTGTGATGGCATCCGCGTTCTGCCCCCCGGCGATCAGCTTGGCCTGGAAGAACTTGGACAGCGACTGCGCCAAGTTGATCAAGTGCTGACTGTGGACCACCTGGTTCCGGTGGTTCAGGGCGCTGACATCGCCTGACGTCCCGAGGTGTCGGTACATGTCCCTCGACCACTCCCGGACGGCCTTGTTCTGCTTTTCAACGCCGATCTTCTCGCTGGACTCGGGGCTCCACCGCGGATCGGTGAGGGCTGCCTCTACGATGGCCGAGCACAGCTCCAGGAACTGCCGGAAGATGCCTGACGATAGGTGGATGATGGTCATCTTCCCGGCGTACCGGTGGAAGACACCGCTTTGAGCAAGGTGCTTGAAGTAACGCGCATTGCCTTGTGTCTTCCAAATTTCCTTGAACTTAGCGTTGCGCGACTCTTCCGGAAGGTCTGCGAGTTCTGCCTCGGCGATCTTCTTCGCTTCACCACGGTAATCGCTGCCCTGTGTCCAGTTGTCGAGAAGCGACGCAAGGGTGATGTGAAGGGGCCATTCCCAGCGTTGCAGTCGACGCGCGACAATCTCGTCAACCGTGCGCGTGTACTGGTTCAACGAGTCGTCGCCCCAGTCCAGACGAACGAAGTTGTAGTCGTCCCCTTCGCGATAAGTCCGATCGCCGCTGGACATGAAGGCCTTCTGGCCCTCCGACATGATCCCGAATTTGTAGCAGACGACGTCGTGGCGACGCGCCGCCGCTGCATTGAACAGAATCTCCTGCTGCTCGCGCGTGAACTGATCGAAATCATCCAGCAGCAGGAAAATCGGCGCTGTCAGCTTGAGCGCCTCCTTGAGCCGCTCCAGAATCGAGAACAGTGTAGAGGGCAAGTCGATCCAAGGGTTGAAACTGGTTGGCGACCCGCCCGGCAGCAGCGACGAGAGGTGCTGGTTGGCTGCGATGCGCTGCAGCTCGACCTCATCGACCAAGGCTCGTAGTCGGTCGGACTCGGACAACGATGCGTCCACCGGCGACACGCGCAGCACTTTGCAGAGGTAGTTGAAATCTGTCGCCGACAGCAGTAGCTCCGTCGACTGCTGGGCGAGCGCTCGGATGGCGACGATGATGCGGCATAGGACGAAGAGCGCTGTGATGTGTTCGAACAGGACGCGCTGACGCGCGTGGTTCTTCAGCACCTCGAAGTCCGAGCGGTTCACCCCCGCGTTGGTAAGACAGCAATAGACGCCCACTGGCAGCTGTTTGTTGCGGAAGTGCTGGATCACGTTCGACTTCGTGTCCGCCGTCGCCGCGATCATCGAACACTGCACTTCCACGGAGAAGTAGCGCAGAAGCATCGTCTTTCCGGTTCCACGCTGCCCCTCCACAATGGTGTCTACGTGGTTTTTGAGACTGATCAGCGACCCGGTCTGGCCGACGAATAGGCCGTGTACTGCATCTGGCGGAAGACCATTGGCCACGACGTCAGCGAATGGGTTCTTCCAGTGCTTGGTCCATATCTCAGTAACGGCAGCGGCTGGGTCCGGCGTCTCGGAGGCGTAAGCGGCACACCCATCAACGGTGGGCAAGCGCGCTGGGATAGGTCGCGACTGCGCGGGTTGCGGCAGCCAGCGACCGACTTCATCGCTGAACTGGAAGACAAAGGGCTTGACTTCCTTCGCTTTGATGTCGACGTCGATGATCGAGAAGAACTTGCGGTACTTGGCGCCTGGGTAGGCCGCGCCGGCGGCAATGGTTACGACGCCTTGGCCGTTGATGGAGTAATCGGAACGCCCCGCCTGTTCGTGCAGGTGCCCGTGCAAGAAGAGATGCGGCCCCGTCTCCTGTCCGAGGATGGTCTCGAACTCCTGGCGGTTCCATGGCGTCAGCTCTCCTGTAGGGTGATGGCCCAACAGGATCACCAGATTCTTCTCGCAGGCCCGGCTCCGTAGGGCAGCATTCAGGCTCTTCAGGTCGATGCAGAGCTTTCCTTTGTCCTCGTCATCGCAGGAGAGCAGCGCGGTGTTGACGCAGATGAACATGCAACTGACACCGCCGAACGCTGCGTTGACGATGTCGATCGCTGGGTTCGTCCCCCAGTCATTCAGGAGAAAGGAATGGTCGGATTTGGCGTCGCTGAACCAGGAAAGAAACGGCTGGACGTGCGAGTGCGATTTGAAGATGTCACCCTGCCAGCGCTTGTATGAAGCCGCATCGTGATAGGCGGACCGCAGGACCTTGGAGTCAGCGCGCGTGCGGTCGACGTCGTGGTTACCAGGTATCACGATGCAAGGCGCCTGGGCTGCTTCGGACAGCCGAAAGAGCCAATCCTGCGCTTGGATGTACTCATGCTCAGCTGAACGTTGTGTCAGGTCGCCAGTGAAAACGACCACGTGCACGTCACGGCCCTCGGATTCCAACGCTTCCTGAAGCGCTTCAAGCACCCGCTCCTGTGTGCCTGCGTCATCACTGCATCCAAAGTGGACATCAGAGACATGAAGCAGTGAAACCTTCTTGGCCGTCATAACCTCCCTCTCCTTAAAATCACCGACCGATGGGCTCAGATCTCATGTTCCACGATTGACCGCCTTGCGGCCATGGTGCTCTCCCGCATACGCTTTTCAACGCAACGCCGGGCCGACCCAACCACGCCTAACGTAGGTTTGTCCGACGGATTGTAGAGTCATAGCACCGCGCCAGTTTGACCGACAGCCCGTGCTACATAGCTGCTCCGCACCGTCGAAGGGTTTCGCATCGAAATGGGGAGGACGGATCACTCCAGACTCGAAAGACTGCTTCCGAAGTCTCCAAACAGGCGCCGACCTTCACGCGCACCGCGTGACTCCCGTGCAGCGGTTCGCGCCGCCCGATCAGATCGGTTTCCCTTCCCCACCCAATGCTAAAAAACAACTCTCTCGATCAGTCCGCACGTAACCTGTTGCTTTTTATGGATATATTCATTTTCCTTTGCGGACTTCGGCATGACCAGCGCTCTCTCGCTCGCGGAGACTATTGGCCCGGAGAGAGCAAAAACAGCCGAATTTTTGGCTTCCGCAAAAACGTCGAAGTCCGCAAGAACCCTCGGGAACCCCAATGAATACGCGGGTGTAGGCAAAAAAAATCCAACCGGATGAAGGGTTGGATTTTGTGTATGGTGGAC
>JBMOJJ010000227.1:0-6228 GCA_049315845.1 Rhodoferax sp. | reverse complement strand
AACATCATCAAAGCCGGTCAACACAAGATCGAAACCGGCTTCGGTCAGTTCGGCCAGTTCAAGGGCCAGCATCTCTTCGTCCCATCCGGCATCGAGTGACAGTCTGTTGTCGGCGATCACGTAGGCGCGCTTCTGGATGGGCGACAGATGTGCCAACTCGATCACCGGAACTTCGGTCAGCCCCAGCAGGCGCGCACTCGCTAACCTTCCGTGGCCAGCGATGATGCCGTTTTCGCCGTCGACAAGAATCGGTGAGGTCCAGCCAAACTCAACGATGCTGGCGGCGATCTTGGCTACCTGCGCATCGGTGTGCGTGCGGGGATTTCTGGCGTACGGAATCAGCGCGTCGACCTTGCGGTACTCAACGTTCAACGTATTCAAGAATGGTTTTCCAAAAAGATGCGGCCCGCACAGACCTATCAAGACCTGTGGCGGACCGCGGAGGTGCGCTGGCTTAAGCGCTGGAGTTAATCAAGAAGGTCGCCAACAGTCAGACCGTGGGCGGGTTCAGCAAAAAAGATGGGGAACAAAACTTTGGTTCGCCAAGGTGCAAACCGCTGCAAACTGCAACCTCGCGCAAACCTAGGTTTGCACTCTGTCGCTACGGGAGTCTTGCGCTCGCCCCCCCCGCATTGCGAAATGGCGAGGAAGGACCCATTGAAATCTCGGGCGGCGGCCTTCGCATCATCGCTTTCCAAATCATGTGCAGAAGAAGATCACACCAAACAAAACGCCCACAAGGAACGAACCGTGTGGGCGTAATTTGAGTGACTAGCGGAATACTACCTGTTCGATATATACCGTGTCAATACACTATTTGATGATTTGCAAATTCACCGCTCAAGCCATGATTTGGTAGCTCTGGGCCCGAGTGATCGGACGCACTGATCTGTCGTTCTTTTCCATCGTGACCAGGCCATAGCGGGACATCGTCTTGAGCGTTCTCGACAGGTTGCCCTGCTTGCGTCCAGTGATGTCTGCGAGTTCGCTGATCGAGCCGGGACGGCTTGTGCGGATGACGTCCAGCAGTGCACGGTTCGCGTCGCTCAACACCTGTGAGAGAGAACGCATTGATGTGAACCAGATCTTCGGATCCGAAGCCTTGGGTTTGATCTCGCCCTTGGCGACAGCCAACACTCGCTGGCGAACCTTTTCCTGTGACGCCAGACCAATCTTCAAAACCTTCATTGACCAACCTTTGACATCAAGCAGCCACTGCAAGCATCAGCGGTTGCATGCGACCCAACTCGTCATGCAGTCTTGCCTCGGCCTGCCACAGGTCGTACTTGGTCTGCATATCAACCCAGAGTTGAGCGCCGTTGCCAAGCAATGCACCCAGGCGCAAGGCCATTTCCGCAGAGACGCCACTGCGCTCGGCCATGACAGCATGAAGGGTTTGGCGCGATACACCCAGATTGCGTGCGAAGGCGCTCACCGACATGCCTGTCAGCTGAGGCAGTACATCTTCGCGCAGGATCGCTCCTGGATGGGTAGGGCAACGTTTACGCATCATCGATTCCTAGTGATAGTTTTCCAAATCAAGTCTCACGGCGTTTTCGCCTTGCCATTCAAAGGTGATGCACCATGGACCATTCACATGCACGCTGTAGCGCTTTGGCTTGCCCTGCAGTCCATGAAAATCAAAGCCAGGGACGTTAAGTGCTTCGGGCGTCTTGGCGGTGTCAATTGCATCCAGACGCCGAAGAGCCCTTTGTGCCAGTGCCTTTTGCACCTTGGCGCTGTTGCCCTTGTCGAACAACTCCTGCAGCCCCTTGTGAATGAACGATTCAATCATCGGCGAAGTGTAAAGGGTTTCTTTACACATTGCAAGGGCGACTGTACCCATAGTGCACCGCCAGCACCCCCAAAGCACCCACCAGGATCCCTTTGGCCTCGTACTGGTTGAGGCTGCGCCCGTTCCAGCCTTCGAGCGCCGACCACTCACGCACGCTGCGACCCAAACCGGCCACGTGCCAAACGGCACAGCCGCCAGGACTGCCAATGCCGCCCACCGCGTCCAGAGCCTCGCCGAGGTGTTTGCGAGCCCAGGCACAGCGCTCTGTCATGCTGTCCTTCCACTGGCCACCGGGGATACGGTTCAGCGGCGCGGAGCCTGCCGGACTCATCTGGGCAAAGACAAAGGTGCGTGCAAAGTCCTGGCCAGCGTCGTGCATCGCTTGGTTGATCGCACCATTGCGGAGCAACAGCCCAAGCGAATCAACAGTTCGAAAGTGTTCGGTGCGGTGGGTCGTACCTTCCTCGCCTTCGCTGATCCATTCAGCCACGCGAGCGCCGGGCAGTTCGACCAGGCAGCCGTGCTGCAGGGGCTCGACGGCGATCTTCCTACCCATGGCGCTGCTCCTTGGCTGGCGGTGCGGGCGTGCGTCGGCCAAAGAGCCGATTGCCGATGTTGATCAGGCTCTGGTGTTCCCACTCGTCTCGGATCAAATCGGGGTCGACCACCAGGATGCCTTGCTTGTGCCAGGCGGCGGCGCGCATGGCGCGCAGTTCGCTCTCGGTGGCGGGTGTCTGGCCGATCAAGCGACCCAGTGCGCAGCTGAGGCTCATGGCTGGTCTCCCGTCGCGCCCTGGGTCATGGACCAGTGCAGCAGCGCCAGCGCATCGGCCTCGTTGTCGTCGGTGACCGGATGTCCTTTGGCCTTCATCGCCGCGATGACATCGCCTTTGCTGGCGTTGCCCTTGCCAGTGGCGTGGCGTTTGATGGTTCCCACCGGCACACCTTGGTAGGGGATCTGGTGGTGCTCGCACCAGGCTGTGAGTGTGGCCATCAGACCGCCGTAGACGTGCGCGGCGTCAACACCGAGGTGACGCCTCACCTCCTCGAAATAAACGGCGCCAATGCCCTGTGTGTCGGCCACGGTGGCCTTCATGTCGGTCAGCCAGCGGCGAAAGCGTAGGTAGCGCATGCCACCGCCTTCAAAGCGCTGGGTCTTGAAACTCACAAATCCGTGGGCGATGGGGCCATCGGGAGAGCGCAGGGCCCAGCCGGTCGTGGTGCCAAGGTCCAGCGCCAGGACCGCTGTGCGCGGGATGGTGGGGTCGGGAATCATCGGGGTGTCCTCCAAGGGTGCGGTAAAGCGACCTGGAGGAGCAGCTGCACGCGCCGGGGCAGGGCGGGTGTGGCTCCCTCATGTCTGGGGTGATTTGCTATTCCGTCATTCCGTCATTTCGTCAAGGGGGGTGTCATATACATACCGATACCAGTGTTCTATAGAGAGAAATAAAAAAAATGATCTATATTTAAATAAATAAATATTGACTTAACTACTCTCTATTTATCTATCTACGTTGACGAAATGACGGAATGAAGTTAATCGGCCAGAGCCAAAAAGATCGTTGATTCATAAGGCTTTTATCATCTGCAGCGGTCTGCCGCGATCTTGACTGATCGTAATAACGTCAACGAGTCCGGCGTCGACCAGGGTTCGCAGGACGCTATCGCGCTGGCGCTGATCCATGAACTGGGTGCGCCGCGTGAAGTCTCGTTTGGTCAAACCGCGGGGACCCGCGTCTTGAACTATATGAGCCGCACGCTTGTGATGCGACTCAGTCTGGTTCTCTGAAACGTGCACGCCGACCTCGCGGATGGTGAGTTCAGCGCAGTGCTGCGACAGCAAGGTGCCCCAGTTGGCGTCGCCGGCCTCAATCTGCGGGTCCACCGGATCACGCGAGACGGCGCGGATCAGGGCGAGCTTGGTTGCGTTTTCTTCCACGCGCGCCAGGATCGAAGAAAACCCTGTGCCTCGCGACAGACGCAGACGTTCGAGCAACTGTCGGTCGAGCTGGTCAAAGATTGTGCGAGCCGCATCATTCATGAGCACAACGCGCGGCTCAAACACAATCTCGTCGACACTGCCAACATCGGCAAGATTGCCGCCGAGCTTGCCCCCGCCCTCGTGGATCAGGCGCAGTTGATCGATCAGGCTCTGCGGTGGATCAGCCCTGCCGAAAGCGGTATTGCTGTCGGGGAAGTCGTCTTCACTCTGCAGAATAATGAAACGCGCAAGCGAGCCGTCGCCTACGTTGGACGATTGAAGGGCTTGCCAGAAGTGAATCGGCGTGGTGGTGCCGTAGATGCACGCACACGGCTGCTGGATCGAGCGGTGCGAGTTGTTGAGTTGGTTGTTCGCGTACTCGATGCCGAAGTAAGTCGTGCCCGAGGTCGTATAGAGCTCCGTCATGAGGTCCAGGATCTCAGACAGGTAACGCGGTGAGCGCTTGCGATCAGCGACGGCCGTGAGGAACAGGCCAAACTCATCGAGCTGAAACAGAATGGCTGGCTGGCGCCCAATGGCGTTGAGCAGGCCCGATCCTGATGCAATCTTGTTGCCCCCCAGGTACTGCAGAAGACCCGCCTTGCGCAACAGTTCGTTGATTACCACACGGCTCTGGTTCTTTCCAGCACCGCTCTCGGCGATGCCAACGACGTACAAATTGGAGCGGATGTTGCTCTCGGTGCGGTACTTGCGACCCATCAGCGCGCCGATCGCGCACAGGCTCGCGCCCAGTGCCAGCACCGGCTGGGGTCGTTTGGCCGTAGTCACCATCAGGTGCATCATGTCGGCAATCACGCCGCCCACCTGATCCCAGCCCTTTGGCAGCGGCCTGGGTGGCGGTGGCTCTTTGCTGGCCAGGTCGCTCGTGCTGCTCGTGGCCTTCGCAATGTTGGTGACTTTCTTGACGTTGATCGGATTGGCGCCATCGAGAGCCTGCAGCATTGCGCGCGCCGGGTGGTGGCCGTTGACCACGACCTCACCGTTCAGCCGCAGATCCGGGTCTGGCAGCCAACCGTTATCCAGGGCGAGCTTGTAGATCGTTCCAGCGCCAATGCGCTGCGGTGCAAAGCTGCGCCAGCTCTTGGTAGTAGTCTTGACGTCATTCTTGCCCGACGACGCCGACCACGCCTCAAAGAGTGGCCAACCAGCGTCGCCCAAGGCGCCCTTGATCGCCATACCAATGCGCACCCAGCTGCCATAGTCCAGATCGGCGTTGGTAATGAAGCGCAAAGCGTCCTGGACTGCCTCCGGCGTGCCGCGCTGCTCGGGCAGTGCAGCAAACTCCTCAGGAGAGCGAAGTCCAACGGCAATGCTCTTTGGGCGCAGCTCGACCGGAATCATCAGATACGCTTCCTTGGCAAACTCACGCGCCTGCGCCTCGGTGATCGCTGGCAAATCGTCGATGTGCATGTCGGCAAGCGTCTGCACGGGCCAGTGGTAGGGCTTGCCAGTGTCTGGGTGAATGCCATAGGCCAGGAACTGCTGGCCCAGGCCCAGCACCTCGATTGGCGGGTACTTGAAGCCCTTGAAGGGTTGCGCTGCGCGGTAGACCAGGAGCCGTTTGGGTGCGTTGCCAATGCGCACCGCTGGCGTGTCCCCGAGCATCTGCTTGGCGAGTCCTTCGATGGCCAGCGCAAGCGACTCGGAATGCATGACATCGATATCAATGCCAATCACGCGTCCGGCCGCAATACCGATGCCGGCCTGTGGCCAGTCGCCCCAGATGTCGACTTCGTTCTCGGTCGTGTCACGCTCGCAGTGCCGGCTCCATTTTGGGTAGTCGTGCCACGCGCCCAGGCTGTACATGCCCGGCTTCTTGGTGCCAGGCTGGATCGGCAGGATTGGAAACCCGTGGTCGACCAGGCTGGCGCCAAGTTGCGCCATGAAATTTGTGTTGCTCATCACGTCCTTTAAAACGGTGGATCCACTGCATAGGCAGCGCCCAAGTGGTCCTGAAACGCAATCACGATGGCGCGGATCAGGCTCGACCATTCGTGCTCAGTGAAGGTCGCCAGATCGGTCTTGCCGATTAACTCGACGTACTCGCCCCCGGCTTGGGATGCGGTTGCCATTGCCTCAATCTGATGGTGGTTCCAATTAATCATTGCCTTGAGCCCAGGTTTCTAGAAGCGCGCGCCGACGATTTCTGTGAAGCGACCACTTGGGCGAACCGCAATGTGCGCCGGGCACCTGAGCTTGTTTGACACCGCCAAGGCTTCGTTGACACCCCTGGGCAGCGGCATCCCCGGTGCCCGGTTGGCCCACCAGCTGGCTGCCTTCTGGCGTGGATAGCCCGCATGCTCAATGCAGACCCATTCACTGTGGGAGCTGAGGCCACTCCAGTAGTCCACGCGAAGGGATGGCGGCTTGCCTGGCTTGTCGTGGCGCGCGTAGCTCACCCGGGTCACTGGCAGCCACTGGGGCGGACCGC